>NZ_KV796886.1:0-1474 GCF_001809305.1 Staphylococcus sp. HMSC072H03 | reverse complement strand
TTGCATTCCTCTACTAACCAGTGTTATAATTTAGATAACAAGAGCTTCGTGCATTATATGCACCAACCCCCTCACTATTGCGAGTAGTGAGGGGGTTTTTAGGTGTTGGCTAATATCGCCTATTTTTTCTTATTGTTACGTGTACGTAGCCAATGCGTAAATAACGCAACAATACAACCACTGATGACTGTGGTCGTGATGTGAACAAGAGCTTCGACCATCTAATATGCACCTCCTCTCTGCGTCTAAATTGACGCCTGAGAGATAGGCGACCTGTATATTATATCATCTGTACTAGATGAGTTACATATAACTTCCGATAAGTAGTTTTATGTTATATCTTTGCTTATTTTTATAGTATCAAGACAAGAAGAAACTCGTTTCACTCGTTTCAAAAACCCTTCTGATTTTTAGAGAAAAACTCTCTTATTTCATCGTCTTTAATAAAATAATATGCCATCTTTCCCTTTTTATAAAAATCAAGTACATCATTTTTATATAAAAGTCTTAAATGATGTGAAGTTGAAGCAACACTCATTTTCAATATCACAGAAATATCACAAACACACAACTCATCTTCTTTAATCAAAGATAATATAATTTTCAATTTCTTCTCATCACAAATCTTTTCTAAAATGTTAAGTAATTTCTTAGATTTATCATCTTCTAAAAAACTTAAAGCATTGTTAACTTTATCCTCATGTACACAGATCACATCACATGCATTTTCATAACTCATATGAAATCACACCCTAAATTAAAATATAAATCCTAAAATTGTTTGAATAGTGTCATTTTCTATAATGATAAATAAACCTAAAGCTATATAAATAACAGCCATAATCCAACGACCAAATTTCTCAACAATTTCTCCAACTCCTGGAATATTAGCTAATTTTTGTGCAGTAAATACCAAGAAGAAAATTAAAATTAAAAAGACAAACAAAGTAATTAATAAATTAGTAACACTTAATGTCACAAAATAGGGAACAAATAAACCGATATTATCAGCACCACAACTTGCTATCGTAACAATTGCAATCGTACCAACTAATTTAGACAATCCTTTTTCATTCAATTCTTTTTTAGCTCTCTCTTCTCCGTCACTATCCCCATAAATAGCCACTTTAATTCCTAAATAAATCGGTATTAACCCTAACAATCCTAATATCCATTTTTCAGGAACATAATTTAAGACAAAGGCAAAGAATAAACTTATGACAATCAATGCTACAGATCCTACATATTGACCAATATAAATATCTCGATATTCTTTTCTAGTCTTTGCTCTAGCAAAGAACATTAATAAAATCACTAATAAGTCTAATGCTGTCGCAATATAAAGAATAGCAGCAGTTACAATAGTCTGAAACATAATTACACCTCATTCAAAAATATTTTTGAATGTATTATAACTTATTTTTTTAAATAATCATAGGTGCTTTATTCCAATTGCTTTATTGACGTTGAGCCT
>NZ_KV796885.1:0-8076 GCF_001809305.1 Staphylococcus sp. HMSC072H03 | reverse complement strand
GTACAGAAAATGGTTATTTTCTGTACACTCTCTTTTTATATTATATATCTACACTTATATTTTTTTCGAACAACAAAGAAACACAAGTAACTATTGGTCTGAGTCTCATACTATTTTTATTAAGGCAATCGTTTATGTCGTAATTATGATGAAGTGATTAAAACAGCTAATTATTTAAATGGGAAAGAATATTAATGTATTTTAAACTTCCTTCTTGGGCTATTGTTTTGATTGGTATTATTTTAGGTATTCTATTTTATTAATATAAATAATAATTAAAATACTCATACTCTATATACATTCCCCTTATTTAACAACTAAGGGGAGTGTATTATTTATCTAAATGTCTGTATAATGTGGCTCTACTTATATTTGTTTTTTCTTTTATCTCATCTAATGTATATTTCTTACTCATATACATTTCTATAGCATCTCTTAAATTTTTATCATCACGTTTAGGTCTACCAAGACGTTTACCTTCTCTTGTATAATTCTCTAACCCCATACGTGTTCTAAATTTTACAATGTCGCTTTGAAAATCAGTAATCTCATGTAATGTTTTTATAAAATTTTCATTGGTATCTGCAATGAGATTTTTATTTAAATTAATTATATATAGTGAAATTCCTTTGGCAGAAAGTAAATCTAGTATATCTACTAAGTGTTTTGTAGAATCTGCAATAATACACAAATCTGTAATATACAATGTATCACCAAAAACTAATTTTGAATTTAATAATGTATTTAGTTCGTTTCTTTTTTTATTATTAGCATGCGTCTCTTTTAGAATGTTTTTTGTATATATTTCTATTTTCTTTGCTTGTTCAGTAACAGTGTCATTTATTGTTACAGGTCTAATGTAGCCGTATTTCATTTTATTACACCACCTTACATAAAAAAGTATAACACATAGTTTCATTAAGGGGTATATATATGAAACTTTTATGTTATACTTTACAGTATAATTAATATAAAGGAGAGAAAGCGATGGTTGAAAAATTAAAATCTGAATGGTTCAATCAGCCTAGAAAGAATATACTTGCTGGGATCGTTGTAGCACTAGCATTAATACCAGAAGCAATTGCGTTTTCAATTATTGCTGGTGTGGATCCGATGGTGGGATTGTATGCAGCATTTATCATTGCTACTGTTACTGCCATAGTGGGTGGTAGACCTGCAATGATTTCTGGCGCCACCGGGGCTGTGGCGCTTTTAGTCACACCTTTAGTTAAAGAACATGGTGTTGAATATCTTTTTGCTGCTACGATATTGATGGGGTTAATACAATTAATTTTAGGAATACTTAAAGTCGGTCGTTTAATGAAATTTATTCCCCGTCCAGTTATGATTGGATTTGTTAATGCATTGGGTATTATGATTTTTATGTCTCAAATAGAGCATATTTTTAATATATCTATAGCAACTTATATATACGTTATTATAACTTTACTAATTGTATATGTTATTCCTAGATTTTATAAAGCTATACCTGCCCCATTAATAGCTATAATTGTTTTAACAGCATTGTATATGTATACAGGATCTGACGTAAGAACCGTAGGTGATTTAGGTAATATTAAGCAAACTTTGCCTCATTTCTTAATCCCTAACATTCCTTTTAATTTAGAAACACTTCAAATTATTTTCCCATATTCATTATCAATGGCTATTGTGGGTCTAGTAGAAAGCCTACTTACAGCTAAAATTGTAGATGATGCAACAGATACACACAGTAGTAAAAACAAAGAATCAAGAGGTCAAGGGATTGCTAATATTATTACTGGTTTCTTTGGCGGTATGGGAGGTTGTGCCATGATTGGACAATCAGTAATCAATGTTAAGTCAGGTGCAAATAGTAGATTGTCTACATTTACAGCAGGTATTGTACTTATGTTTATGATTATTGTTCTCGGTGGTGTAGTCGTTCAAATCCCGATGCCAATTCTTGCAGGGATAATGGTTATGGTTTCTATCGGGACTGTTGATTGGAATTCATTTAAGTATATAAAAAAAGCACCTAAAACAGATGCATTCGTTATGGTTTTAACGGTTATTATTGTATTAATAACACATAACTTAGCTATCGGTGTAGTTGTAGGTGTTGTTTTCAGTGCTATATTCTTTGCGACTAAAATTTCTAAAGTTGAAGTTATTTATAAAGAGTTAGGTAAGCAGCATCGTTTTTCTTTTAAAGGTCAGATATTCTTTGTATCAATTGATTCTATGATGGAGAAAATTGATTTTAATATTGAAGATAGTGTCATAGTGTTGAATTTTGATCACGCTCACCTATGGGATGATTCAGCAGTAAATGCCATTGATACGATTGTTAGGAAATTTGAAGAGAAAAACAATATTGTGTATGTTGAAAAATTAAACGCAGATAGCCGAAAAATTATTTCAGAACTAAGTTATTTAAATGAAACTCATTTAAATTAAGGAGTGTTTTTTATGTATAATTCAATTTTGCTTGCAGCAGATGGTTCAAAAAATAGTATACGTGCAGCCCAAGAGTTACTAAATTTTATAGGTGATTATACAATTGTCACAATACTTACGGTTGTAGATATTGAAGAATCAAAAACAGATGTTTTACATGATCACCAAGGAACTAATCTAACTCAAAAAAGGGAAAGTAAATTACAATCTATTAAAGATTTATTTACAGAACACAATGTGAATTACAAAATTAAAATTGTTCACGGTACTCCAACAGATAAAGTGGTTGAAGTTTCAAATAGTGGTGAATATCAAGCTATCATTTTAGGTACACGTGGCTTAAACAGTTTTCAAAAAATGGTTCTTGGTAGTGTAAGTCATAAAGTTGCTAAACGTTCTCAAATACCTGTAATTATTGTTAAATAATTAAAACTCTTCTATATTTTATAGAAGAAGTTTAATAATTTTATAAACCAAAACTGACATATATATCTATATACAAAAAAGAGAGTCCGAGAAATAAAGTTTCTGGACTCTTTATATTTATTATATAAATAATCCTACTTCATTCAGTAAAGTAACAAATGTGATAATTACAAAATTTTATATGTGTGATTAGAGTGTACCTTTATCAGCCTAATTTTTTTGATAATATATACACAATAAAATAATAAAAATATATCTTCTACTTTTAAAGTATTAGTATAATAAAGTTGCAATCTATATTTTTATAAAAGGAGAATGAAAAGTGATTATTGATGATATAGTAAAATGGATTGAAGAGCAACCTTACTGGCAACAAGTTATAGCTAAAAAAATACTAGACAAGAGTCACATTTATGATGAAGATATAGAAGATTTTTTTTCTATATTTATGAAATATAACAACCTTGAACATGGAAATTTTAATAGAGAAAAAATAGAATTCCGAAATATTACTAATACTACTGATGAACATAAAATAGCAAATTGGAAAGGTTTAGATAATGTTATTGGTGTAAATGCCATTAAAGATAATGCTAATTTAGTTATTGGTCCTCAGTTAACACTAATCTATGGTGAAAATGGTAGTGGTAAATCAGGGTTTACTCGTTTACTTAATAATATTTTTATTTCAAGAGGAGATACTAGATTACTTTCCAATATATTCAAGGATAATCCGTCGCCTCCTTCAGCTAATATTAACTTTGAAACTAATGATGGTAATATAGATAAACTATATTATCCAAAAGATTCGAACCATCCTTATACAGACCATGTATCGGTATTTGATTCACATAGTGCTTTACATGATTTAACCCAAGAATCTGAACTATCATTTTCACCAACAGAATTTAAATTTTTTGATAAATTATTAGAAATTGTTCAAAAATTAAAAGAAAAATTTGAAGCTAAAATCAATGATAAAACCTTAGACAATACATTTATAAACCATTTTGATAAAGAAACTTCTATCAAAAGATTGTTACTAAATTTAAATACAAAGGATGATTTTGATGAATTAAAAATAAAAGTAAAATTAACTGAAAATGATATGGAAAATCATGCTAATAATAATAAGCGAATATCAGAATTACAATCAATGCAAATATTTGATAAAAAACAAGAGTACCAAAATTTAATATCAATTCTTGAAGATGTTAAAAAAACAATAAAAAAACTCAACCCACTTTTTAGTTCTGCTTATTTAAGTGAAGTTAAAGGTTTGATAGAAGAGAGAAATCATTACAAAGACGTATCTTTAACTGAAGGGATAGCTCAATTTAAAGATGAAAACATAGAAAAATTAGGTTCAAAAGAATGGAAAGATTTTATAGAATCAGCCTATAAATATTATACAACTATAAATCATAGTGTTAATTACTGTATTTTTTGTCACCAAGATATTAGTAATATAAAACTAATAGATAAATATTGGAAATATTTAAAAAACGAGTCCGAAAAAATATTAGCCGTTAAAAATAATTCTATCAAGAAGGAAGAAAGACGCTTTAAACTTATAAATACAACTATTTTAAATAAAGATTCTATATTAAGCTACTTTCTAAAAGATGACAATATAGATTTATTTAATTCTATTAATCAAGCTTCAAATAATTTTGAAAGTCTCAAAGATAAGGTCCTTAAAGCTCTCAATAATTTACAATGGGATTCACAAATTAAAGGTTACAATTTTGATTATAATGAAATTGAAAAAGTTATAAACAATTTAAATAATTTGATTGAAGACCTTGATGAAGACAGTGTAAAAAAGGAAATTGAAGAACTACAAATTAAAGAGAATGAATTTAATGATAAATTAAAAGTGGAAAAATTACTTCCTAAAATAGAAGACTTTATAAACAACAAAGAGTGGGTAGATAATGCTAGCAAAATAAAAATTAACACACGTTCTATCACTTCAAAACAAAACAGTTTATTTTCTAAATACGTAACTGACACATATATTGAGACATTCAATAATGAATGTCAAAAATTAAATGCTAACTTTTCAGCTGAAATCAAACAAAGGGGGAGAAAAGGTACAACCTTAAATAAGTTAACCATACAAGAAAAGAAACCAATAGACATACTGAGCGAGGGAGAACAACGGGCTATTGCTTTAGCAAATTTTTTGTCTGAAACCTCAATGAACAAAAATAATGTTTGTATTGTATTTGACGACCCTGTTTCTTCTCTTGATCACAAAAGAAAAGAAATAATTGCTGATCGATTAATTGATGAAGCACAACAAAAGCAAGTAGTAATTTTCACTCATGACCTACCTTTTTTACTATTAATGCAAAATAAGTCTTCAGAAAAACAACTTGATTGTCGTCATAATACACTTAGAAAAATTAAAAATGAAACAGGTATTTCTACAAACTCACATCCTTGGATAAGTATGACTGTTAAAAGAAGAATTGGTTATCTAAAAGAACAACTTCAAAATATCACAACTTATTATAACAATATCTCTTCTGATGCTCCGGAAGAACAGTTAGAATATAGTTATAAGGCAAAAATGTGGTGTGAAGAATTAAGGGAAACTTGGGAAAAAAGTATAGAAGAATTATTATTAAATGGATCTATCGAAAGATTTAATCCAGCAATTCAAACGTCTAGACTAAAAAAAGCTCCATTTAATAGAGAATTATATGAAGAAGTTGAAAAAGGTATGACAGAATCTTCAAAATGGGTTCATGATAGGTCATCTGCCCTAGGCGAAGAAACACCGAGCCCCGAACAATTGAAGGAATATATTGATGATTTGGAAAAATTCACAAAAAAACTAAAAAAATTAATAAAGTAGTAGTAGTATATATATATAGTTTTGCATTTCTCTACTAACCAGTGTTATAATTTAGTTAACAAGGAAACTAGCATAGATGCACCAATCCCCTCACTACGGCAATAGTGAGGGGATTTTTAGGTGTGGCTATAGTCGCCTATTTATTATTGCGATTACGTAGCCAATGCGTAAATAACGCAATAATACAACCACTGATGACTGTGGTCGTGATGTGAACAAGGATTTCTAGCATAGATTAGCACCTCCTCTCTGCGTCTGAATTGACGCCTGAGAGATAGGCGACCTACATATTATATCATCTCCGCATATACGATGATAGATAACTTCCGATAAGTCATTTTATGTAATGATAGTGAGATTCAGATCCATTTCTATGATATCTAGAGGCAAAAGAGATACTTTATAAGTATATTTCAAGTTTATTATAGTAATTAAACACATCACTATAAGTAAATAAATTTACTAGTTTACTAATGACTATTGCATTTTTAATAGAATTATTGATTTTATACTTACTTTCCAATAATACTTTTTAGCACCTTTTAAAATCTAATATGCTTTTACTTGATCCTATATACTCTTAAATTTGCGTCATTTCATTTAACAGCTTTCCTAATAATTTTCGCTTTGAACATTAGAAAATTGATGATGATTTATGTTTTCTTTAACTTTAATTTATAGGAGAAAAATCATGATTCTGTTAATTTATGAAATCTTATTATTTTTAATAATTTCATTCTCTTATTTTTTATTCAAACTATTTTTATGGAGATTCATTTTGGAATCTTAGCTTCAATATTCGGAATGTTTACAACAAATTTGTTTATGTGTGACATGCTTCTATATAAAAGTCCAGAATACAATGACAAGAAAATCTTTAAGATTTTTATAAACTTAATCAATCTCGTAATAATTATTATTAGCTTAATAATACTCAATTTATTAACTGTAAAATAAGTACAGAATTAGAATTGAAATTAATGTATTAACGTTGATCTTTGAAGCTCTTAACAATTTTCAAACTTATAAAATTGTCGACTAAATCGCTCATACCATACGATATTCATCTTAAAATTTAGTTAAGTATACTCACAACATTATTAAAATTTCTTATCATAAATGTGCGCTCTACTTTTGTTTTTACCCTTGTCTAACATATGGAAAAATGACGCATAAATTCTGAAAAAATTAATCAAAATATTCCATTATTTCGTTCGATTATTTAACAAGAACCTCTGAAAAAATGCAGAACTTATTAATGACTTAAAATGAATTTTATATCAAAAATGTATATTAAGTTTCGGTGTAATTACTTAAATAAAAACATAAACTTTTAAATTTAGATAACACTGAATATGGTAATTTAATTCAAAAAATGATAAAGAAAAAAACACATTCAATTACAGCAATTGGGCACTTCGAAAACAAAATTATCTCTTAAAAAATAGGGAACTTTAGCTAAAAAAGCTAGCATTTGTTATTGAAAAGTCGAAAAAAAGTATGGGTACAAAATGGGTACAGATACAATATGTAGGGGTACATTTTGGGTACAAACACAAAATTTAGGCACCAAAAGAAAAACTCTGAAACCTTTGAAATGTCTGGCTTCGCCAGACCTACCTTTGTAAAAGATGGCAAATTTCTCTTATGCTCTTAATTCATGATTTGGGTTCAAATCAAAATTTTGGTGTTTTAAAAGAAAAATGTCTCCGAAAAAACTAAAAAACAAAGTTGGTTTTTAAATGATTTTATGCCAAATTTTAATTTACATGTAACTGATAAGCATCTCAAAAATTTGTCTCTGGTTCATCAAAAAAGTTTAGACTTGTTTTTTTAATTAGCTCATATTTGTGTTCTCAGATCCTTTAAATGATTTTGAATTAAATATACATAAAATACGCCTAAATGTTCTAAAAGTATCTTTAAATAACAAATAAGGTATTTAAAATTTTAATAGGACTTGTGATAAAGTTTGTTGAAAAGGAACTCTATATGTTTTGGAATTTTTGTATGCTTGTTAAATATCTTAGTCCCTTTAGCAACAGTTTTTGAAGAAGAGACAACAAATTTATTTGCTAAAATAAAAGATAAAAATAAAGAAGAGAATCATTAAAAAAAGGAGTGTTTTTAGATATCATCTTGTATTGTTGTCCAACTATTATTATCTATTTTGATGCTTGTTTTTATACATCAACAAATAAATCAAAGCCATTTAGATTTTTGGTTTATTATTTACTTCTTATTTTTTATAGTTGTGGTTTTGTTTTGGAAACCTTCGAAAGACAAAAAGTAGACCACACATTTATGCAGAGAAAATTTATTGTGCGTTGAGAAGAACCCTTAAC
>NZ_KV796884.1:0-2568 GCF_001809305.1 Staphylococcus sp. HMSC072H03 | reverse complement strand
ACAAGTTCATGAACTTGTTGTGCCTTTTTAATGTGACTCAAACTTCTGATAATCATCAGTTATGTTAAACTCTAACAAAAACTAAATTATCAGAAGAATTATCTAGGGTATTAAACATAGGTAAATCAATTTTCTATCGCCAATAGTATAAACATCATCCATATTAATCTGAAGATAGCTACATAATTCTTTAACAGCATAGCCTTTATTTGTATAAGGCGCCATAAACTCTATTAAATATGGTTTGTTTTGAGGTTTCTATGTTTAATCATTTAATTTTTCATTATATAAATCGAATAATTATAAAAAGTCATCATACTTTTTATTTTTTAAAAATATTTGAAAATTTAATAGTAATCCAATTATAAGATCAAATATCATTATCATTATAATCAAGGCAACTATAATCACTGTGACACTCGTTACATAACAAGCTAGTAATCTCCAGATAAAATTGACATTTTCACCAATTCCATAACTTAACATATTACAAAGTAGTAAAAGAATAATAATACCTATACTGTAAATTAAAATTGTCAGTGTATATTTTTTAATAACTCTATTAGGAAACAATAGTTCATCTATTAGGTTCTTTTTCACCAGTATCTCTCGTTCAATTCTATCTTTGTCACAGATTTTGATTTTACTATTTTTTATTTTTTCCTCTAATAAAATAACCTCGAACGATCTGCTAATTTTTAATAAATATGCAGGAAAAGCTAATGTTAAGCATAATGTAATTAATTCATTTACATTGTTCATGTAACTTATAAAATAGATGAAAGTTGCTACTAGTGCTCCTAAAAATATAGTTATATTAAGTTCTACATCAAATATTTTAAAAATATCTGCTCTATTCATCAGTTAATCATCCTTTCAAGGTTTATTAATACTAATAAATTATTAGATATAGGTATATCATATTATTAATTTAAGAAATTGTCTTTTATAATTTTACTTAATAATAAAAAAGTAGAACCATTTAAAATTAATGGTTCTACTTTTTAACTATTACTAATTTTAAAAATAAACTAATCTACAATATCTAAAAATATATGTTTAGTACTATTTTTGTTTAGTTATATCAAGTGATTTGGGAATTAACAAATAGACAACTATTGAAATGATAATCATGATAATCCCACCTACTAAAGCAGTTGCTACAAAAGCATCATTAAATGATGTTACAGCCTCGTTTGCAAGCTGTTTTATCCCCGTAGCTTTAGCTACTTCGACAGCGCCCACTACAGATTCTTCAGCTACATGAGCTAAATCTCCAACTATACCTTTTGATGAAAAAGATGAAATATCTAAAAATACACGATAAAGCATAGAAGATAGGCTACCAAGTACTGCTACACCAAAAACATTTCCAAGGTCATACATAGACTCTTCAACAGCAGCTGCATTACCTGCTTTTGATGTAGGTGTTTCTAACATTATTAGAGCAGATGCAACTGCTAGTGAAGCCGTACCAGCTCCAACTAAAATTAATGCTAAAGCCATTGTAGAATATGATAATGGATGACCAAAGAAATACATAATAAACATGCCAATGGCTGCAATTCCAATTCCGGAAGGTAACACTATTTTCGGTCCAAATCGCGCCGCTAATCCGGGTGCAATTGGTGCAAACACCATATCTCCTATTGCCATAGGTAATAGGTATAAGCCAGCTTTAAAAGGAGAAAGTTCTTCCACAACCTGTAACCATTGTGAAGCTAATAACAAAACAGATGTCATTGCAAACATTGTCATAAATGCAGCAATTGTACCAGCTGAAAATGATCTCTTTTTAAAAAGTCTTACGTCTAACATTGGATCAGAACTTGATAAATTACGTTTAACAAATATCACTATCATGGTAATTGCTAATACTATTACAACCCATGGAATAATATCTGCTAGTCCTTCTTTTGAAAATTCTTTGATACTCCATACCAGTCCAATCATGCCTGCAATTGATAAAATTGTAGAAGGAATATCCCACGAGTGAGACTTTTCTTTTGATAACTTAGACTCTGGTAATAAAAATAAACCTGCTACAATTGCTATTATCACAAACGGTACATTAATTAAAAATGCCGAGTGCCATGAAAATTGCTCAAGTAAAGCTCCTCCGATAATTGGTCCAAAAACAGCACCTATCGATGAAACGATTGACCATACAGCTAATGCAGTGGCCCTTTCTTTAGGGTTTTCAAAAATTACTCTTATCATTGAAAGAGTAGTTGGCATTATTAAAGCACCTGCAATACCAAGTAAAAATCGAATAGCTATTACGAACTCTGCACTTTCTGCGAAAAATATAGCTAATGAAACGAGGCCAAATAAAGCAAATCCAGTTAATAATGCTTTTTTTCTTCCCCATTTATCAGCAAAGGCACTCAATGGAATTATAAAGCCAGCTAAAACAAGAGAGTATATATCAACTATCCATAACTGTTGGGTACCAGAAGGCTCTAACTCTCTTACTAATTCCGGTAAAGCCATAATTAATATTGTCATATCCATTGTAACAACAAACAAACTAACAGCTAATACTACTAGTGCAGTCCATCTTTTTTT
>NZ_KV796883.1:257019-339901 GCF_001809305.1 Staphylococcus sp. HMSC072H03 | reverse complement strand
AATAATAAAATAAATTCAAATCATGTAACTACTGAAACACAACCAACTCATAATGAAAGTGCTCAAGTTTCAAATACACAAAAGTTAAATACAGATGAGCCTAAAACAACATTAAATAACGTAGATAGTCAAAACAATAGCATATCAAAAACTCAATCAAGCACTACTTTCGTTAATAATAAGCAACAAAAAGTAGATGATGATACGTCAACGACAAATAATGACAATAATAAAGTATCAACATCTTCTACTTCTACTACAGAAAGTGACAGTACGTCTAACAATTTATCAAATAAATCAGACAACACTACAGTTAATAATGAAGATACTACTCTTCAAAATAATAATACTCAAACTTCACCAATGCATAATACTTTAAAAGTACGTGCATACAGTTCAGCTTTAAATAATACGAATGTTAATAATAAAACTACAACTTCAACTCAATCAAATGATGCATCTGTCTCTGACTCTACATCATCAGTGTATAAAGGTATCGGTGGAAAAGGTGGTCCAGCTACAGTAAGTACATATTCAACTACTTCTTCACTACCAAAATATGTACCACAAGTTAAATCTTCAATCAATAATTATATTCGCTCAAATAATTTGAAAGCTCCTTCGATTGAAGAACATTATACATCTTACTTCCCTAAATATGGGTATCGAAATGGAGTAGGAAAACCTGAAGGCATCGTCGTGCATGATACTGCAAATGACAATTCAACGATTGAAGGCGAAATTAATTATATGAGAAATAATTATACAAATGCGTTTGTACATGCATTTGTAGATGGAAATCGTATTATTGAAACTGCCCCTACTGATTATTTATCTTGGGGAGCTGGACCATATGGAAATAATCGTTTTATTAATGTTGAAATTGTTCATACACATGATTATGCTTCATTTGCACGTTCAATGAATAACTATGCAGATTACGCTGCTACACAATTACAATATTATGGATTAAAACCAGATAGTGCTGAATATGATGCTAAAGGAACAGTATGGACTCATTATGCTATTAGTCGTTATCTTGGAGGTACAGATCACGCTGATCCACATGCCTACTTGAGTAATCATAATTATAGTTATGATGAATTATATGATTTAATTAACGAAAAATATTTAATTAAAATGGGTAAAGTTGCACCATGGGGTACAACATCTACAAATAATTCAACTCCTACTACTAAACCAAGTGTAAATAATAAAAAATTAACAGTAACATCTAATAATGGCTTAGCTCAAATTAAATCAGATAATAGCGGTCTTTATACTACTGTATATGATTCTAAGGGAAAAACAACGAATCAAGTTCATAATACTTTAGCAGTTACAAAATCTGCACAGCTTGGTAAAGACAAATATTACCTAGTATCCGATTATAATAGTGGAAAATTATATGGATGGGTTAAACAAAATGAAACGATTTATAATACTACTACTTCTAAAACAAAAGTAAATAAATCGTATACTATTAAACCTGGAACGACACTATACACGGTTCCATGGGGTAATTATAATCAAATTGCTGGAACAGTATCTAAATCAAATCAATCTCCATTTAAAGCGAGTGCATCACAACAAGTAGGTAAATCAACTTATGTATATGGTTCAGTAAATGGTTTAACTGGTTGGGTAAGTAAATATTATTTAAATGATATTCAAAACAAAGCGGATACAACTAATGTACTTAATGTTTCTCAATTAAATAACACTTTAGGACAAGTAGCTAAAAAAAATAGTGGTGCTTACACAACAGTATATGACTCATCAGGAAAAATAAATCCTTCTATTAACGGTAATACTTATCGTGTAACTAAAAAAGCGACATTAAATAATAAAAACTTTTATTTGATTTCTGACTTTAATGGTAATCAATCACACGGTTGGATTCCTTCATCAGAAATTAATATTCAAACTACAACACCTATAAATGATGGTATTAAAAATTACAATATCAAAGGAAATAGTAATATATATGAAACACCTTGGGGCAGTTCGTCTCAAATTAAAGCAACCGTTCCTTCAAAGGGAGATGTTCTAAAATCTATAGACGCTTTAAAAGTAGGCTCAAATACGTATCTTCACGGTGTTATCAATAATGTTTGGGGCTGGATTTTATCAGACGATGTTCAAACTGTAAAAACGAGTCAAAAAACAAGTAGTGTTCAAACTGTTTCAAAAATTGCTCAAGTAAATTCAACAAATGATGGTATACGTTCAAGTATTTACGATACAAGTGGTAAGCATGCAAAGCAATATGCTAACAAAACATATGTTGTAACTAAAGAAAAAAAATTAGATGATAATACATATGTTTTATTATCTAGTACTTCTGGAAATACCCCATTAGGTTGGTATAATGTTAAAGACTTAAATATTAAAAATTTAGATAAAGAACAAAAAGTGAAAGGTACTTATACTGTCAATCAAAATAATAAGGGCTTGTATACGATTGCTTGGGGCACTAATCAACAACGATTAGATAAAAACAACATTGCTAATCAAACTTTCACAGCTTCTAAATCGACAATTGTTGATGGTAAAACGTATTTATACGGTACAGTTAATAATCAAACAGGTTGGATTGCACTAAAAGATTTAACTAACGCTTCATCTTTCGATACAGTAGAAGACTATAACGATGATTTAGTTATAACTAATGGTAATAGTTTTTACTATGACGACCCTACTTCAGCTAAAGGGTACTTACTCAAGCCATTTAATGAACAAATTTTTCAAGTTACAAAACGAAAAGTAGTAAATGGTATCACTTGGTATTATGGTAAATTAAGTAATGGTAAATCAGTATGGATTAAGAAAAGCGATTTACAACAACAATTAGTTAAACTATCTAAAAACTATAGAACACTTGATGATGTCACTAAAATTCAACAAAATGTTTACGGTGCACCACCACAAGTTCAACGTAATAATAGCGGTTGGTCAAATGCAACGTATAGTGAAATTAAAAATGCGATGAACGCGAAAACACTTGCTAAACATCCAACTTTAAAATATCAATTTTTACGTTTAGATCGCCCACAATCATTATCTGTAGATCGTTTAAATCGACTACTTAAAGGTAAGGGAATGTTAGAAAACCAAGGTCAAGCATTTGCTAATGCTGCAAAATTGACAGGTGTTAATGAAATTTACTTAATTGCTCATGCCCTACTTGAAACGGGTAATGGCCAATCTAAACTTGCTAAAGGTGCAAATTTGGTTAATAATCAAGTCGTTTCTAATTCCCCTATTAAATACTATAATGTATATGGTATTGGTGCTTATGATTATGCACCACTTGTAAATGGAATTAATTACGCAAAACGATCTGGCTGGAATAGTATTTCTAAAGCTATTATTGATGGAGCTAAATTTATTGCTCAAGATTATATTAAATCTGGTCAAAATACACTTTATAAAATGCGTTGGAATCCTGATCAACCTGGTACACATCAATATGCTACTGATATTAATTGGGCAAATGTGAATGCTGAAGGTTTAAAATACTTATACGATCAAATTAATTCAGTTGGTAAATATTTTGAAATACCAGTATTTAATCAATAATACTACTTGGGAGTGAGACTGAATTCAGTTGCCCTTCAGTTATCGCCTACCCATACTTAAAAGAATCTGAGACACTTATTTCTGTCTCAGATTCTTTTTTGCTCTAAATTTTATATTTCATACAAGCACCCATCTTATTGGACTATGTTATAAAGAACAATAAGATGGGTGCTATGTTAGATATAAAGATGACGACTATTAAGTTTATTTAAAAGATGATTCAAATTATTGATTTCCTCTTCTGTTAAACATTGACATCTCGCTTCGATTAATTCACATCTTGCTATATTGATTTGTTTAATTAAATCTCTAGCTTCAGTTGTTAAACATAAATCCTTACAACGTAAATCTTCGTGTGACTGTTGACTTGTAATATAACCTTTATGAACTAATTTCTTTATCCAACGAGATACAATGGACTGCTCTCTACTAATCTTCATTGTTAAATCATATTGTGATAATCGATCATAGTTATAAAGAATTCTTAATAATTCCAGTTGGTCATTTGTTATATCAGTCCGTTGGCCAAAGCGTCTATTTACTAAATTAAGATCATTGTTTGTTAGGGTAATAAGTTTTTCTAGTTGATTATACATAGCTGTTCTACTCCACTCTAGTAATTGTTTATATTATAAAGTTAATTTTATAATTAGACAATACTATTCAATAAATTGACTAAATTCATTTTAATAATATGATATTATCTATTCATTATACACGATTTCTAATTTTTCTATTTAAATTGAGAGAAAATGAGATTTTATTAATTAAATATTATAAATAAAAATATGATATGATAATTATATTCTATTTCAAAGTAATGAGGTCATAATACTTTGAATGATTATATTTAGAGGTGTAAATATGAAATTAACTTTAAATTCAAATTCTAAGTTTTTAAGAGCGCCAAGTATCCGACAGTTTTCAAGTCGAATAAAAAATATTGACGACTGTGTTAATTTAACTATTGGCCAACCTGATTTTCCAATGCCTGATGTGGTTAAGCAAGCATATATTAATGCAATAAGTGAAGATAAAACAAGTTATTCACATAACAAAGGTCTTACTGAAACGCGTCAAGCGATTAGTCAATATTTTAAACGTAGATATGGATTTTTTTATAGCGAAGAAGAAATTATTGTTACAAACGGTGCAAGTGAAGCGTTAGATACATCGCTAAGAAGTATAATCGAACCTGGAGATGAAATTTTAATCCCTGGTCCTATTTATGCCGGATATATTCCATTAGTTGAAACTTTAGGTGGTAAACCTATTTATATTGATACCACACATTCTGACTTTAAGGTAACACCTGAGCTAATTGAAACTTACTTTACTAATCAAACTAAAGCAATTTTATTAAATTACCCTACTAATCCAACTGGTGTTATATTAGAGCGCTCAGAAGTTGAAGCCCTTGTACATTATTTAAAAACTAAAGAAATATTTATTATCAGTGATGAAATATATGCTGAAAATACGTTTACAGGAACACATACTTCTTTCGCAGAATATGAAGAGATACGTGACCAACTATTACTCATTGGTGGCTTAAGTAAATCACATTCAGCGACAGGCATCCGTATCGGTTTTTTAATCGGTCCTGAATATTTAATTGAAAAATTAACTTTCATGCATGCATATAACTGTATTTGTGCTAATGTCCCTGCTCAAATTGCTTGTATCACTGCATTAAATGAGGGCTTAGAAGCACCAAAATATATGAACGAAGCTTATATTGAACGCCGTGATTATTTAAAAGCTAAATTGTTATCTCTAGGATTCGAACTTGAAGCTCAACCTGAAGGTGCATTTTATATTTTCCCAAGTATTAAACGATTCACTAATAATGATTTTGACTTTTGTGTCAATGTACTGGAAGAGGCACATGTTGCGATGGTGCCAGGCTCTTCTTTCACAGATATAGGAAAAGGCTATATTCGTATTTCTTATGCTTATGAAATGAACGTCTTAAAAGAAGGTATGCGTCGTTTAGAATTATATTTAAAAGAACACTATCCTAACGTGTTAGATAATTAAAAAAAACGCAAGATTGACTAAGTCAATTTTGCGTTTTTTTATTACTATTGTTTATGGGAATTTAGGGAATTGATCAAAATCAGGATCGCGTTTTTCTTTAAATGCGTCACGACCTTCTTTTGCTTCATCAGTAGTATAATACAGTAATGTAGCATCTCCAGCCATTTGTTGTAAACCAGCTAAACCATCTGTATCTGCATTCATTGCAGCTTTTAAGAAACGTAATGCTGTTGGTGAATGTTTCATAATGTCTTTACACCAAGCTACTGTTTCATCTTCTACTTTATCTAAAGGTACTACAGTATTAACTAAGCCCATTTCTAATGCCTCTTGAGCATTGTATTGACGACATAAGTACCAAATTTCACGTGCTTTTTTGTGGCCTACGATACGAGCTAAGTATCCTGAACCATAACCAGCATCAAATGAACCTACTTTAGGTCCAGTTTGACCAAAGATTGCATTATCTGCAGCAATTGTTAAGTCACATACTACATTTAATACGTTACCTCCACCAATTGCATAACCTCTAACCATTGCAATAACTGGTTTAGGAATAACACGAATTAAACGTTGTAAATCCAATACATTTAAACGAGGAATTTGGTCTTCACCAACATAACCACCATGTCCACGTTTCTTTTGATCTCCGCCTGAACAAAACGCTTTATCGCCTTCACCTGTTAAGATAATAACAGAAACATTTTGATCATCACGTGCTCTAGTAAATGCATCAATCATTTCAGCTACTGTTTTAGGTGTAAATGCATTACGTACTTCTGGTCGGTTAATTGTTACTTTTGCAATTCCTTCGAAGAATTCATATTTAATTTCATCATATTCTTTTAGTGTTTCCCACTGTCTAGTCATTTTGCTCCTCCTTTAAAAAGCCTAATACTATTGTATCAAATTCCGCTTCATCTTCCACATGAATTGTGTGACCTACATTTTTTAAAATACGAATTTGATAGTTTTTAATTTCTTGTGCCATTTTTTTAGCAGTATTAACGAATTTTTCATCTAATTCTCCTGCTAGAATAAGGCAATCACTTTTTATACGCTTAATATCTCCCCATAAATTAGGCATATGTCCAGTCCCATAATCTCTTAAAGCTTTCGCTAATTTATTAGGATCCTGCGAAAGTCGCATACGACGCATTGCCTGTTTTTTATTATCATCTAATAGATATTGTGTTTGAAATAAAGGGAGTTTTTCCCAATCATTTACAAACACTTCAATTCCAGCTATTTCTAATACACGTCCACGTGCTTGATCGATAGCCTGTCGTTCTTTACGTAAGGCTTCGTCAGCAATGCCTGGCGATGTACTTTCTAATATTAACTGTTTGATTCCATATTGACCATATATTGTATAGTAAAGTGCTACGCGCCCACCCATTGAATAGCCTAATAAACTGAATTTATATTTCTCAAATTGAGATAAAACTCGATTTATTTGTTCCGTTATATACGGAAAGTCCCATGTTTGATCTATAGGTGAGTCATCTTTGCCATGTCCAGGTAAATCAATAGTTAAAATATTACATTGAGTAAGAAAAGCCTCTATATGATTCATATACGTTTGACTATCACTAATAAAACCATGAAGTAAAATTAATAATTGATTGCTTGGATGATCAGATTTATAAAAATTATAATGTAACATTTAAAATCTCACTCAATTTCTGATATAAAAGTTGATGTTGTTCTAAGTTATCTTCACGATTTGTAATCATTTCATATATATATGAATTCATATTTGAAAATGATACTTGAGAAAAATCGGTAATATTATTCAAACGTTTAAATGAAAAATCATATAACATGGCAGTATACTCAAAATTTAGTCCAGTTGGTGTACCAAATAGACGTTCAAAGTATTGCTCTGCTGCTGTTTTTTGAGGCAAATAAGAAAATATACCTCCACCATCGTTGTTAAGTATAACAATATTAATATGAATATCGTTTAATTTAGCCATTAATAATCCATTCATATCATGATAAAAAGCTAAATCTCCAATCAGTAATGTCACTCTTTTATGTACTGCCATACCTAAAGCAGTAGAAATAACGCCATCAATACCATTTGCACCTCGATTAGCATACACTTCTACTTCACTATCAAATAATAAATTATCTACATCACGAATAGGCATACTATTACTTACAAATAATGCATCATCTTTAGTGAGTTTTTGAATCAGTGTACTTACAAATGCTGATTCATCTGTCGCTTGAGACATATGTTGAGTGATTGCTTTACGAGATTGTGCTTCTATAGATTGCCAACGTTCAATCCAATCCTTACGATTTACTGTTGGTTCATTCACTAAACTTCTGAAGAAATCATTTGCTGATATTTCATATGAGATGTGTGGCGGTGTTGGAAATACATCAATTTTATCATTATTTTGAACTAATATTTGAAATGCATTTGTGCGTGTAAGCCATTGATTTAATTTTTTAGAAATAACTGGTTTACCTACACGTATAATAAAATCAGCATCAATATTTAAATGAGAACGGTATAATAAATCATATGTTGTAATAACATTAGGATGGTTAAACTTGCGTAATTGACTAAGTGGATCTGCAAGAATTGGTAAATCATGAATTGTAGCGTAAGTTAAAATTTGATCGACTGCTTGGTGCTGCATATCCCCTACAATAATAAGACCTTTCTTATCTTTTAATACATTTTTTATATCTTGTATATCTATATTTTTTTGATAATGAGGCAATATTTTATGTTCAGATTTTAAATTCTCAGTCATTTCAAGATCTGGTGTTAACGGTTCTCTAAATGGTAAATTAAAATGTATTGGACCACGGTGTGGACCATATAAATATTGACTTGCAATTTGCATTTGATAATTGATAGTATTGAGCATTTCTTGACTGCCATCAGCTACAGGCATATCAAATTGGAAGTTAATATAATTTGCAAACATATTGACTTGGTTAATCGCTTGTGGTGCGCCTACACTTCTAAGTTCGTGTGGACGATCGCTAGTTAATACTATAAGCGGTATACGGCTGATTTGACTTTCGGCTATAGCTGGCGTGTAATTAGCAGCCGCTGTTCCAGAAGTACATAAAATCGCAACTGGACGTTCGCTTCCTTTAATTAATCCTAAAGCAAAAAAAGCTGCGCTACGTTCATCAGGATGTATCCAAGTTTTTATATTTGGATGCGCTTCAAATGCAATCGCTAAAGGAGTCGAACGTGAGCCCGGACTAATAACGACTTCTCGCACACCATAGGCATATAACTCTGATGCAAATGTATAAACTTGTTTAGTTAAAGCTTCTTTATGATTCATTCTCATTCACTACTCCTAAAGCATTCATCATTGGTGAAAATTTCACCGACGTTTCTTCAACTTCACTTTCAGCATTAGAATCTTTTACGATACCACAACCTGCAAATAAAGTAGTTTGATTTTGTTTAATTAACATAGAACGAATAGCCACAATAAATTCACAATCATCATCTACATCGATATATCCAACTGGAGACCCATATAATCCTCGTGTGCCAAACTCATTTTTTTCAATATAATCAACTGCTTCTTTCTTAGGATAACCACCTAAGGCAGGTGTAGGATGCAACTCATCAATTAAACTAATATACGAATGATTCAATAATGTTCCTTTTATTTCAGTATACAAATGATACATATGATCATTTTTTAAAATATTAGGTTTTTGATTGTACTCTACATTTTCTACATAAGGTTCAATATCATTTAAAATACTTCTAACGACAAATTGATGTTCACCTAGATTTTTACTGTCTTGTAGAAATGCTTGAACATTTTTTTCATCTTTTTCAGCATCTTGTGTTCGAGGAATGGTTCCTGCTACAGCCTTCGTAGATAATACACCGTCTTCAACTTTTAATAATTGCTCTGGTGTTTGAGAGAAGAATACAGATTGGTTAGACTCTAGAATAAATAAGTAACTATTTTTCTCATTGTTTAACGCACGATTAAGTACATAAGGAATACTAATTGGCTTATCAAACTTAATTAAACGACGTCTCGCAAGCACTACTTTTTGATCTTTATCAAGTTGTTCAATCGTATGACTTACAAGATCTTTCCACTCATCAACATAAATATCTTCCATGCGTGTTACATTGCCTAAAGCTGTCTCTCGTTCTGTCGTATCGACTTGAGTATTTTCAAAATAATTAATAATTTGATTTAATTTTTCCATTTCAAATTGAGCTTTTTCAACTGTATATGTCAAAATGGTTTGATTGTTAACTGAAGAAATAAGTACTTCAGGTACCACAAAATGATTAATCCCAAATTCACGCCACTCATCATCAGACTTATGATTTGAAAATTGGAATCCCCCTACTATTTTAAGGTGATGCTTTTGCGTATTAACATGAATTAGTTCTACATCGTTTTTAAATTTTTCCCATTCCCGAAAGATAGATTGTTTATTTTCAAAGTTATTCTTAAATCTTTGAATTGCATGATAGCCGAAAAATGAAGACATATTATCGTTTAATCGCAAATAAAATCGATCTCCAGCTTGTTTTTCAGTTAAATTAAATAATTCACTTGGTGTTAAAGATTTATTTAACACGACTTCAACAGAAACCCAGTTTTTATTGCTTTCATATATAGATTCCATAATTTTGTCTTCCATTAGGTTGGCAGCCATTCATTTCACTTCTTTCATTATCTTTTTTTACTCATTAAAGTATTGTAACATTTTTCGTTATTCATCGTATCATAATTGCTTAATCAATTTAGAGAAATATTTCACGTTGATTGACCTTTCTTACCTATTCCTATAAAATACATATGTTAAAACTTTATATTATAAGAGGTAGATTACATTATGGCAGATCAATATCAACAATATTCAACTGTTAGAAAATATTGGCATTTAATGAGACCTCATACTTTAACCGCGTCTATTGTCCCTGTATTAGTAGGAACAGCGACAGCTAAACTTTTCTTACTGGGCAGTCAAGATCATATTAAATTCAGCCTATTCTTAGCAATGTTAATCGCATGCCTTTTAATTCAAGCAGCGACTAATATGTTTAATGAATATTATGATTTTAAAAAAGGATTAGACGATCATACATCTGTAGGCATCGGTGGCGCGATTGTTCGAAATGGTATGAGTCCAAAACTTGTCATGAATCTAGCAATTGCTTTTTATATTATTGCCGCTTTACTTGGTATATATCTAGCTGTTAATAGTTCATTTTGGATTATTCCAGTTGGTATTGTATGTATGGCAATTGGTTATTTATATACTGGTGGACCTATTCCTATTTCATGGACGCCATTTGGTGAATTATTCTCCGGATTATTTATGGGTATGATTATCATTTTACTTGCATTCTTTATTCAAACAGGTAATGTGAATGGTTTTATTGTTTGGATTAGCTTACCTATTGTCATTACAATCGGGTTAATTAATATGGCTAATAACATTCGTGACCGTGTTAAAGATAAAGCAAGTGGTCGTAAAACCTTATCTATTTTATTAGGTAAAAAAGCTTCTATTACGTTTATGGCAGCAATGTATATCTTAGCTTACTTAATCGTAATATTTACTGCTTTATTCAAATCAGGCGGCTCATTATTCTACTTGTTAGTATTATTCTCATTCCCAATGCCAATCAAAGCAATTCGTCGTTTTAATAAAAATGATACACCAGCAAGCATGATGCCAGCGATGGCAGCGACTGGCAAAACGAATACAGTCTTTGGTATTTTGTACGCTTTGGGTATTTATATCAGCGCACTTTTAGGTGGAATCTAATTTGTTTTAACTAGCATTGTGTTTTAACAATGCTAGTTTTTTTATTATTATATATATATCATATGTAGATAATCATGGCCATATAAATTAATATCTTCAACCCATTTGAAACCTAGTTGTTTATAAAGTTTAAGTGCTTTCTCATTATTATAATCACAATTTAAACTCCATTTTTTATTAAAACTTGTGGTGATCAAGTGTTCCAACAATTGTGTCGCAATACCTTGTCCTCTATAATCAGGCGATGTGACCACTGCTTCAATATACCACTCATCATTTTTAGCTTCTTTTATAGGTAAAGGTGTTCCAACTAATCTGATATCTTCTTCAAGAGGCAGTTGGTTCCATTGTTCTTCGTACTCCATTTCTTTTGAACCATCATAAGCGATAATACAACCGGCCACTTCATTATTCTTTTCATATACCCATATATTTTTATAATAGGTACGATAATGTACATTAACTATACTAAGTTCAAGCAAATTAATCATACGTTTTTTAGAAATTTCCTTTACAATGTCAAGTTCCATATCTTTCCATATTAAATAATAAAGTTTTGCAATTTGCTTATTATCACTTGGTGTCGCTTTTCTAATCATATTTATCCCTCCATCTACATCATACTCATCTTCTTACAAGAAATTAAATATTATAGTAAGTATAAACTTATTCTTTTATAAGTGACATTCTTGATTTTAGTCATAAATTACTTACAATATAAAAATAAGGAGGCATCCATAATATGAGAGTAAACAAAACATTATATGTATTATGTGCATTGTTCTTAGGTGGTGTTGGGATTCACAAGTTCTATGCAGATAAAGTTGGACAAGGTGTATTACATTTGGTCTTCTTTTGGACACTTATTCCAACAATTGTTTCGATTATTCATGGCATTATCATTATCTTTACTACTAAAGCTGATAATAATGGATATATTTTTATACCCAGATAAAAACAAGCGAAAGTTTTTAAACTTTCTTCTTTAAATTAAAGAAAATGGGGTATAAATTAATAATAGTTTTAAAAAGGAGAATGTGACTATGAAAAACTTTATTAAACGTATTGTGAGAACAATTATTACAGGCTATGTCTTAAAATGGATTAAAAATAAAATAGAAGGAAATTCAAAAAGAAAATAATTTAAAAAGGTCTATTCACTTTATTTTAGAGAATAGACCTTTTTATAGTGATTCATTGGAACCGGATTTACTCATTGAGAAATGCCTCCAAATGTTTTAATTCAGTAGTATATTGATTAAAATCATCTTCATTTCTATTAACCAAAGCTTCATCAATTAATGTTACAAGTTGTTTCTTTCTTTCTAAACGTAACGCTTCGTCAATCACAAGTTCTACACCTAAATCATTCACCGTCGTTACAAATTCTTCTAGTGTGGTATGTTTAACATTTGTATTGTAATACATAAGATTCACTACCTTTCTATTAATTTAAAAATAGTATACAAGCTTTTTATTTTGAAATCAATGAATATTCAGACTTTTCTAAATAAATTAGTGTAATTTTATTTTTAAATAATAACTTGACAACATATACTTTTTTTATATAATAATTTTATATTATTAATCACTCTTCGTGTTTAATAATAAATAATTAAATAAGGAGCTGATCTTATGACTCAGTTCAATAAACCTCCTAATACGATTTATGTCATACGTAAAGGTGATATGGTGATTAGACCTACATTTGACGATCATCAACAACCGAACGGCTCAGAAATCCTCAAATTCGATACCTCACGAGAAATAAGTCCTTTTAAAACTCAAAAAATTATTGAACGATCTTGTAGATTTTATGGCAATAACTACTTAAGCAAGAAAGCTGAAACTCAACGCATTGCTGGAATAACTAGTAAACCTCCCATCCTTCTCACACCATTGTTTCCAACTTACTTTTTCCCAACACATTCAGACCGTTTAGAAGAAAATATATGGATTAATATGCATTATATTTCTGATATTAAGCCATTAAAAAACAGAAAGAGTAAAATTATCTTTGCAAATCAAGAAGCACTAACATTAAATGTATCTTTTCATAGTTTATGGCATCAATATTCTAATTCTATTTTCTATTACTATATGATTGATAAACAAGCAAGAATGAAATCTAATAATCCAGATATGCCAATCGATTATGAAAAAACATCTTTAAATATTTTTGAGGCACTTTCACACTATTCTTTATTAGAAGATAAATAGCTGTATGTTTATTTTTAAAATATACGGAACGATTATATTAATTTAGTGTAAATGTTCCGTATATTTTTTAAAGATAATCTCTTGCAAATTTTAAGATTATTGATATAATTGTATTTGTATTGATTGAAGAACACGTTATATTATTCCGCAGTAGCTCAGTGGTAGAGCTATCGGCTGTTAACCGATCGGTCGTAGGTTCGAATCCTACCTGCGGAGCCATATGGAAACGTACTCAAGTTGGCTGAAGAGGCGCCCCTGCTAAGGGTGTAGGTCGCGAGAGCGGCGCGAGGGTTCGAATCCCTCCGTTTCCGTCATTTGACTCTTTACTTTTTAAGTAAAGAGTTTTTTTTATAAAAAAAGAGCCAATGTTTCTACAATTTGACTCCTTTTTTATATTTAAACTAATACGCCATTAATTTCAATATACTGTCTTTCTCGATATCACCAAAGTAATGATAAAAGTCATAGTCTTCCATTACTTCTTTTATATGAGTATAATCGTGTAATGTGCCTACTAAAGCATCTTCTAATTCATTGACATTTCCTTCTCCAAAGAAATCGCCAAAGATTTTAGCATGCTCAATTTTTCCTTTTTTGACATCAAATTTAATTTGAATGAATCCTTTTTCAAACTTCTCGTCACGTTCAAAATTATATTTCGGATTTTTACCATAATTCCAATCCCAAGTGCGATATTTTTCATTGCTTAATTGCTTAATATTGTTCCAGTCTTCTTCCGTTAAATGATATTCCTCTACTTCATGCTCACCAAAGATGTTTTTTAAAATAATTTGCTTAAATTGATCAATTGTAATAGAGTCATCTAAAAATTCTTCAATATTTGCTACGCGTTTACGTACAGACTTCACGCCTTTAGATTGAATTTTTTTAGGATTCACTTTTAATGCGTTTTGTACTTCTTCTAAATCACTATTTAGCATTAATGTACCATGACTAAACATACGATTTTTAACCTTAACCATAGCATTTCCAGAAATTTTAGCTGCGCCTACTTGAATGTCATTACGGCCTGTCATTTCTGCATCTACACCCATAGATTGTAAAGCTTGAACAATAGGCTCAGTGAATTTCTTAAAGTTATGAAAACTGTTACCATCATCACTCGTTACAAAGCTAAAATTCAAATTGCCTTTATCATGATACACAGCCCCTCCTCCAGAAATTCGTCGTACAACATGAATATGATGCTCATCTACATACTGTTTATTAACTTCTTCAATTGTATTTTGATTTTTACCTACAATGATTGAGGGTTCATTAACATAAAATAAAAAGTAACTATCATCTGCAGGTAAATATTTAAGTACATATTCTTCCATGGCTAAGTTAATTGTAGGATCAGTAATATTATTATTACTTACAAATTTCATAGCTCTCACCTTTCTCTTTCTTTTAAAATTTAATAATGCAATATATCTTCCACTATCGATTATTTAACTTAATTATGGCATTATTTTCAAAAATAATATAATATTTTCTGATTTTAGTATATATTTGTTTATTTGTAGTGTAAATTTTAGTACAATATAGTCTAGCTATAATTTGAGGAGGACTCGAAATGACTGTTGCAGAAGTTGGAAATATTGTAGAATTTTATGACGGTTTAAGAGGCCGTGTTGAAAAAATTAATGATAATTCAGTTATTGTTGATTTGACAATTATGGAAAATTTTAATGAACTAGATTTACCTGAAAAAACAGTTATTAATCACAAACGATATAAAATCGTTGAATAAGAAGGTTAATATTAAATGAAAAATACATCTAAACCCTTAATTTGGTTTGTTGCAAGTTTTATTGTATTTCATCTTATCTTATTTATAATGTGGGGAGAACATCAAGAATATTGGTATTTATATACTGGTATAATGTTAATTGCTGGCATTAGTTATGTATTTTATCAACGTGATATCACATCAAAACGTCTATTAACCTCTATTGGTGTGGGCGTAATCACAGGTGTTGTATTAGTGATAATACAACTTATATTTTCACTTATATCGTCACAAATTACTTATACCGAATTAATTAAAGAGTTATCAAGAACAGGTGTATATTTTAAATGGCAAATGTTAGTTACTATCTTATTTGTCATCTCTTGTCATGAGTTATACATGCGTGCTGTCTTACAAAAAGAGTTAAATAAATTTAGACTACCTCGCTGGCTAACAATTTTAATACCTGCATTATGTTCTAGTTCTTTATTTATCTATCTTGATAAATGGTGGATTGTTATTTTTATCTTTATAGCTCAAGTCATATTATCATTGAGTTATCAGTATACAAGACGTATTGTTACATCGTCTTTAGGTCAAATTGTTGCCATCATTTTATTACTTATCTTTCATGGATAAAAACCTTTTCTTAGTTGCTAAAACTAAGAAAAGGTTTTTTTAATTGGTATCACGATTCATTTCAATAACGATATTCTTTTTTTATTTAAAACATAACTATCTACATACAAAAAAGAGTGGGATAACGAATTCAAAATGAATGTATCCCACTTTCCTTTTTTAGTTATCCAATTTGAATTCTCTCTTTTGGATAACTAAATTTATCAGGTTCTTTACGACCAGATATCATAATAATAAATGATATTAAACCGACACGTCCTATAAACATAAGAAGCATTAAGACGACCTTGGTAATACTGCTAATATTATCTGTCACCCCAAGTGATAAGCCACATGTTCCAAATGCAGACATGACTTCAAAAAACACCTGTAAGAATGATAAATTATTGGCTTCTGATGCTAATATAATAATGATACTTACAAAAGTAAGTACTGTCGCCATTATAAACACAGCAAAAGAACGTTGTATATCGATGGTATGAATTTCTCTATTAAATACTTTAATCGATGATTTTTCTGTATTGTTATTAAAATTAATTACAAATAAAATAAGTATCGCAAATGTTGTTGTTCGAATACCTCCTCCTACTGAACTCGGAGAAGATCCAATAAACATGAGAATACTCATAATGACATTTGTTGCATCATTAAAGTGTGTCACATCAATGGTTTGTAATCCAGCACTACGTGTAGTTGCAGATTGAAATAATGCATAGAATAAAGATTGATGCCAATTATATCCTTTGAATGCATGATTATACTCAAGTGCTAAAATAGATAAAAATCCAAATATAAATAAGAAAAAGTAAGTCGTTGTTGTAATTTTAGTAAATAAAGAAAATCTAAAATGACTTACTCTATTTCGTATATAAGCTCTGATTTCAAGTAATACTGGAAAACCAATTGACCCAAGAATAATTAAAAACATTACAATAGTTTGTACAAAGTAATCTTTGGCATATGGAACTAGTGATTGGCCAGTAATATCTAACCCACCATTTGTAGTAGCTGAAATAGATACAAACAAACCTTGCATTAAAGCATTTTTTAAATCAGGATTGTCTCTGTAAAAATAAAATGCAAGCAAGAGTGCACCTACAATTTCGATAGTCATGATGGTTTTAACAATTTCAATAATAAGCTTAACTGTCCCACTCATTGTGTCTTTATTATTATCAAGCATGATAAGTTGACGTTCGCGCATACCAATATGTTTACCAAGTACTACCCACAACACTGTACCTATCGCCATTACACCTATGCCACCGATGTTTAAGATAATTAAAATGATAAGTTGGCCAAATGATGAATAGGTATCAATAATACTGACTGGCGTTAAACCGGTCACACTAATTCCAGATACAGCTACAAACAATGTATCTATAGGACTCACCTTCACGCCAGGTTTATGTACAAAAGGTAAATTGAGTAATAAAAATGCAACGACAATTGCAATTAAATAATATAAAACAATACCTTGTTGAGGCGTTGATTTTTTGAATAATTTACTGAAAATAGACATTAGTTTGTCACCTCAATGTCATTTCAAATTAATTTCTATATCTTGAATATTTCCATCTCTGTAAATTTTAGCGGTTAACGTTTTTAAATCTTGTCGATGGTTAAACAGGATGTGTCTATACTGCAAATTATCTTTTAATGTTTTACCTTCTAATTTTACAATGACATCACCAATTTTTAAACCTGATTTTTTACCTAAACCGTCATCTTTTAATTTTTTCACTAAAATCCCATAATTTATATCATTAGGTAATTTTAAAAGTGAGCGTTCATAATGATTTAAATCATTTACATTTTCTAAAGCTATTCCAGTATTGGGGTAATTTACTTTCCCATTTTTCTCAAGCTCTTTAGCGATTGATTTAGCTTCATTAATGGGAATAGCAAAACCCATTCCTTCTATACTTGGCATATTAATTTTTAATGAAACGATACCAATAAGCTCTCCATCTTTATTAACTACAGCTCCACCTGAATTTCCTGGATTAACAGAAGCATCAATTTGGAACGTTTGCATCAATTCATCATTTTTATTATCTTTATCAAAATCAACAGGAACCAACCGATTTAGCCCCGAAATAATCCCTTTTGATACCGTATTTCTAAACTCTTCTCCTAGAGGATTACCTACAATTAATATCGATTCCCCTAAAACTAATTTATCTGAATTTCCAATATGGATAGAATTAATATTTTTATCATTGATTTTTGCTTTCACTACTGCAATATCTGACCATTTATCCTTTCCGACCACGTCACCTTTTATACTTTTATTCTCTCCATATGTAATCTTAACTTTATCTGCTTCACCAACAATATGTGTATTTGTTAATACAAAAAAAGTATCGCCTACAGTTTTGTAGACGACACCTGAGCCAAGTTCACTATCTAATTTTGAATTTGTTTTTTGAACTGAAGTATTCTTAGGTGCGTCACTTTCTACTGTTACCACTGATCTGACAGTATTATTAGCGTTTTTCATAGTTGTTGTGTACTTCTTATCTTGTGTATGTGTTTGATTTGAATGTTGTTCTTGTGAAGGTTCAGTAAAAATAGCTTTTACTAAAACTAAAATTAATATTAACGCAATTGCGATTAAAATTTTAATCCAATGTTCTTTTAAAAAGTCAACGACTTTATTTTTTGTATCATTTGATGATTGTTCATGTGATTCATGAGATTGTTGATCCGATATATTTTCTGTCGTATTCTTATCAGAATTAGATATGTGCTTTGATTGTTCACTCTTAGTATGTTCTACTTGAGTTGAACGTTGCTGAGTTGAAATTTGTTCTTTCTCAGTATGGATTGATTCTTTATCCTTAGTTGAAGTGTATGATTCTTCAGTGATTGTTGGATGTTTAGATTGTGTTTTAATTGTATCATTATGTTGATTGTCTTTTTCTTGTTTAGACTTTGGACGAGATTCATTATTTTTATTCAATCTACTATAAGTTGGTTCTATAGATTTATTCGTTTCATTTTCACTTTTTGAGCCATTACTCGAAATTGGTTTTTGCTGTTTCAATTCCTCATTATGTATGTCTTCTTGTTTAAGGTGTTGTTCTTCAGGCAGAGTTAAATGATGCCTATTATTTTTCTTAGCTGTGTTTGATGCATCTCTTTTTGATCTTAACTTAGCTAAATGTTGTTGTTGTTGAATTTCTTCTTGTGTTAATTTCTCAATTCTAGCTTTTCTTAAATTATCTTTGACACGTTCTTCATTTACTTTTGCTTGATGCTGTTCTTTTTCTGCTAAATGTTCACGCTTTTGTCTTTCACGTTCAATACGTTCCTCACGTTCTTCATTATGAAAGTATTCGTGACGTTTACGCCCATATTTACTACGCGGTATCACTTGTTTTTTATCATTATCCAAAGATGCCCACTCCTAACCTTGAAATCACAATATATATCACTAAAAAATGATTTACTTTTATGTGGTTATATATCTATCTTAATTTATTTATATATTACTTAAATTTTAATATCATTAGTGTTAATAAGCAAACGATTGTCAAATATTTTCTAAAAATATTTGACAAATAGTTATTAATTGAAAAAACCTTTTGAAGTCTTTTATAAAAAAACTTCAAAAGGTATCGATTACATCTAATGCTTAGCATTCTTTTTATTTTTTCGTACTGATGTTAACCATCCAATAACAACTAATAAAATCATTACAGTCCAGAAGATTGCTTGCCATAACGTACTATGTGGGAACTCTTCTGATAATACGCCAATATCTGGATGAGCTAATACGATAACTACTAATTTAATACCTACCCAGCCAACGATTGCGAAAGCGGCACCTTCTAAACCAGGATATTTATTTAATAAATCAACAAACCATGTTGCTGCAAAACGCATTAAAATAACACCAATCATACCACCGATGAACATAACTCCAAATTGGCCTAAATCCATACCGCCAAAATGAATGCCCATCTTAGGAAGTGTCACTGCAATAGCCATCGCTGCTAACATAGAATCAATTGCAAAGGCAATGTCAGCAAACTCTACTTTAAATACGGTAGCCCAAAATTTTCCAGCACTTACTTTCTTTTCAGCGCCAGTTTCATCATAATGATGTTCATCCCCAACTTGTTCCTCTTCATCTTTCTTATGGAAGAAATTCCAAAGATTTCTAATAGACATGAAAATTAAGTATGCAGCACCAATCGCTTGAATAAACCAGAAATTCACAATAATACTAATTAAAAATAAAGCAATAAAACGGAAAATAAATGCTCCTAGTAAACCATAGAATAATGCTTTTTTACGCTGTTCTGGTGGTAAATGCTTAACCATTACTGCCATTACAACCGCGTTATCTGCTGCTAGTAATCCTTCTAAAAATACTAACACTAATATTACCCACAAATAAGGTAAAATTAAGCTTGGATCCATGAAAAGACAGCTCCTTTATTTATTTTTTACAAATAAAAAGACCTATGCTAATTCATAGCAAAGGTCTCACTTAGCAAATTTGCTCATTTTACCGGAAGTATCAACTTCGTAATGACGATAAAATGCTGAATTTAAGATGTTAGTAATATAGCATCTCAAATTCTCAAGTTACTCCCCCCTGACATTAAGCCATAGGTATTTATTTGTTAAGAGTATTATAACCAGATTTGATATATATAAACAATGTTAAAGCTAAAATTATTGTATATCTTTATTATTATTTTAACTTAAACCTTATATTGTCATTTTTTTATAATAAACTATATAGTTTAATATCTGGGAATTTTTCTTCAAACCAACGTGTAGCAAACTCATTTTCAAATAAGAAAACAAACTTATCATATCTGTCTTTCACTAAAATAGAACGTGACGTGTTCATCTTATCTTGAATATCCTCTTCATTTTCAATCCAACGTGCAATTTTTCTACCTACAGGTTCCATGACGACATCTACATTGTATTCATTTTTCATTCTGTGCTCGAATACTTCAAATTGTAATTGACCCACTGCACCGAGAATAATTTGATTCGTATGAAGTGTTTTATAATATTGAATCGCACCTTCTTGCACAAGCTGTTCAATTCCTTTATGGAAATGTTTTTGTTTCATTACATTTTTAGCAGAGACTTTCATGAAAATTTCAGGTGTAAATTGCGGTAAATCTTGGAAGTTAAATTTTTGTTTACCTCCAACTAATGTATCACCAATTTGGTAGTTACCTGTATCGTATAATCCAATAATATCTCCAGCTACAGCGTGATTGACAGTTTCTTTATCATCTGCCATAAAAGAGGTAGAACGTGTGATTTTTTGTTTTTTATTAGTACGTTGTAGGGTCACATCCATACCTCTTTCAAACGCACCACTAACTACTCTCATAAAAGCAATTCTATCTCTATGTTTAGGATCCATATTCGCTTGAATTTTAAATATAAAACCTGAGAACTCGTCATCAAACGGGCTAACTTCAACTTCTTCATTTGTCTGACGAGCATTAGGCATGGGCGCATAATCTACATATGCATTCAAGAAATTCTGAACCCCGAAATTAGCCAATGCTGATCCAAAGAATACAGGAGTTAAATCACCATTTAATAATGCTTCATTATCAAATTTTTCGCCAGCTTCTTCAACTAACATAAACTCTTCAATCGCTTGTTCGAAATCACTATCATTGCTAATAGTGTGTTCTTCTTTAAGTTCATACTCATCATTTAAATGTAATACATTCTCTTCATCTCTAAAAGGTTCAATAGTTTTAGACTCACGATCGATAATACCAAAAAAGTTTTGACCCATTCCTATTGGCCAATTCATTGGATAGGTGTCAATATTTAATGTTTCTTCAATTTCTTCTAATAGTTCAAATGGTTCTTTACCTACACGGTCTAATTTGTTGATAAAAGTAAAGATAGGAATGCCTCTCATTTTACATACTTTAAATAATTTTAATGTTTGGGGTTCGATCCCTTTCGCACAATCGATAACCATTACTGCACTATCAACCGCCATTAATGTTCGGTATGTATCTTCAGAAAAGTCTTCGTGTCCTGGTGTATCTAGAATATTAATTTTATAATCATCATAATCAAATTGCATGACTGAACTGGTCACAGAAATACCACGTTCTTGTTCCACTTTCATCCAGTCACTGGTTGCAAATTTCCCTGTTTTTTTCCCTTTTACAGTACCCGCTTCACGAATAGCACCACTAAAATATAATAATTTTTCAGTTAGCGTCGTTTTACCAGCATCCGGGTGTGAGATAATAGCAAACGTCTTTCTTGATTCTATTTCTTCTTTTAAACTCATTCATTATTCTCCTTTAAATCCTTTATTATCCACTTAGATAACTGAGAAGCTATACGCAATGCTTCACTTTCTTCTTTAAATGTAAATAATTGCATTATTAACTCTTCATTTATTTCCTGTTCATTGAGTTGTACATTTAATTCTACAGACCAAAACATATCTGGAATAGCTATCATATAATAAGAATGATCCACATTTTCATATAGATATACATTGATTATTTCATTTTGTTCAGAAAGTTGCTTAATGATCATAGTTGGATTTTCCAAACTTTTTATACGCAGCTTCTAAACCAATTAAATCGTCACGATGTGGCACTTTCACGTGTCCTGACATAATTTGATAAGGTTCTCTGCCTTTAGAAGCAAGTACAACTGTATCACCTGGATTCGCGACTTCTATAGCATGTTTAATGCCTTCAGCTCGATCTTCAAATTCTACATAGTTATTATGTGTTGCACCTTTAGCAAGTTCTGCAGTCAACATTTTAGGATCGTCATCTGCTGGATTGTCAGGTGTAAAAATAACATAGTCTGCTCGACATGCAACAGCCCCCATTTCAGGCGTTTTTGTTAAATCACGTTCGCCAGCCATGCCTACTAAAAAGATGAGCTTTTGTTTAACAAAAGGTTGCACTGCATCAATCAGTTTATTCATACCATCAGCAGTATGTGCATAATCAATAATTAAATCGATTGGAAGTGATGGATCTAAAACCTCTAGACGCCCTTCAACAGGTTCTAAAGATTTCACCACTTCTACGATATCTTTGAAATCGACTCCTTTACTCCACACTGCTATCATAGCTGCCATAAGATTTGAGATATTAAATTTACCTACATAGGGTGATGAAACATGATACGTGCCAAATGGAGTCGCAAAATCAAATTGTACACCTTGTAAAGATTCTTTGATATTTTGAGGCATAAACTGTGCTTCATTATCTATACCATATGTCAATATTTCAAATGGTGTTACCGTTTCTAAATATTTAGAGAAATCATCATCATTATTTAATACCACATACTTTTCTTTTGATAAATCTTCACCTAATTGACTAAATAGTAATGATTTAGCATGTCCATAAGCTTCCATTGTGCCATGAAAGTCTAAATGATCTTGGGTTAAATTTGAAAAAATAGCTACATCAAATTCTACCCCTCTTAATCGTCCTAGAGCTAATCCATGACTTGAGACTTCCATAGTCATTGCTTCAGCTTTACTATCTATAGCTTGCTTAATTTTCTTAGTAAGCAATACAGTTTCAGGAGTAGTATTTGCCCCTTTTGTTTTTTCTTCATTAATTTGAAATCCATTCGTACCTAAATACGCACTATTTTTGTCTAATCCTCTATAAATTAAGTGAATCATTGTCGCGATTGAAGTTTTACCATTTGTACCAGTGACGCCAAAGGTAGTGAGTTGTTGACTTGGATAATCAAATAATGTATGCGCTAATATACTGGCTACTCTTAAAGTATCAGGTACAATAACTTGTGTGACTTCTCCTTTAACTTCTTGCTTACGGTTTACAACTATAATTTTAGTTCCTTGGTCAATGACGTTTTGACAAAATCTATGACTATCTACAGTATATCCCTTAGAAGCTACAAAGATACTTTCTCCACTAGCAGTTCGAGAATCTGTAGTAATATCAGTGATATCTATATCTAAAGTTCCTATAACTTGTTTAACTCTTATTTTATTGAACAACTCATTCGCATTCAAAATGTATCGCTCCTTTTTTTCAATATCTCTATTATACACATTTTAAAGTTGTTGATAAATTTATTCTCACCTAAAAAAGTAAATTCTGAACTACTCAAAATCAAATCATTTTTGTATCTTCTATATTATTAATATTAATTCCAAGTTAATTATTTATAAATTTTTTCTTATCTTAGTGTAAGTCCCATACATTTCACTTTATTAGTGCTAGGATAAGGGTATAAAGTTAAAGTAATCATTGTTCGAATATGCTATAATTCACTATAAATGAATTTTATGACTTTCTTGAATAAAATACATATTATTTATACCCGTATGTATTTTTTACTGTAATACATTATTCGATGGATTAAACTTAAATTATTGGAGGGTGACTATTAATGGTTACTCAAAATAAAAAGATATTGATTATCACTGGATCATTTGGAAATGGTCATTTACAAGTGACACAAAGTATTGTCAATCAATTGAATGACATGAATCTATCTCATATTTCTGTTATTGAGCATGATTTATTTATGGAAGCACATCCCATCCTTACGTCTATTTGTAAAAAATGGTATATCAATAGCTTTAAATATTTTAGAAATATGTATAAAAACTTTTATTATAGTCGACCAGATGAATTAGATAAATGTTTTTATAAATACTATGGTTTAAATAAATTAATTAACCTACTTTTAAAAGAAAAGCCTGACTTGATTTTAATGACTTTTCCAACGCCCGTGATGTCAGTATTAACTGAACAATTTAACATGCGTATTCCTATCGCAACAGTCATGACGGATTATCGTCTACAAAAGAACTGGATTACTCCAAATTCTCATAGATATTATGTGGCTACTGAAGATACAAAAGAAGACTTTGTAAACGTTGGTGTACCGGCATCTTTAATTAAAGTCACAGGTATCCCTATTTCTGATAAATTTGAAGCGGATATTGATCAACAGGCTTGGCTAAAAAAATATCATTTAGACCCTAAAAAAACTACTATTCTTATGTCTGCAGGTGCTTTTGGAGTATCAAAAGGTTTTGAACATATGATAGAACGTATCTTAGAAAAAAGTCCTCATTCTCAAGTCGTTATGATTTGTGGTAGAAGTAAAGGACTTAAACGTAATTTGGAAGCTAGATTTAAATCTTACGACAACGTTCTTATTTTAGGATATACAAAACATATGAATGAATGGATGGCTTCAAGTCAATTAATGATCACTAAACCAGGTGGGATTACAATATCCGAAGGTTTGACAAGAAGTATCCCAATGATTTTCTTAAATCCTGCTCCAGGACAAGAACTAGAAAATGCGTATTATTTCCAAGAAAAAGGGTATGGTAGAATTGCTGATACTCCTGAAGATGCAATTGACATTGTCTCTGAATTAACACATGATTCGAACAAATTAACTTTAATGATAAATACAATGCGTCAAGATAGAGTAGATTATTCAACCCATCGACTTTGTATCGATTTATTGAATATGCTCGATCATTCATCTCAACAGCAAGAAATTTATGGAAAGGTGCCATTATATGCCAAGTTCTTTGTCAAACAATAAAAGCATAAGTAAAAACTTTAAAATAATGCTCGTTATTTTATTTTTAATGGAATTTGCTAGAGGAATGTATGTATTAAGTTATGTTAACTATTTACCTACTGTAACCTCTATCGCTGTAGCTGTGACTTCAGTAGCACTATCTATTCATTTTATTTCAGATGCAGCTACAAACTTTGTGATTGGATTTTTATTAAAGAAATTCGGGACTAAAATCGTCCTTAATTTAGGTTTTTTATTAGCTTTTTTAAGCTTGTTTCTAATTATTTTCTTTCCAGCTAATCCCATCATTATCATTATTAGTGCAATTATGCTAGGGATTGCAGTAAGTCCAATATGGGTAATCATGTTATCTAGTGTGGAAGAAAGTCAACGTGGCAAACAAATGGGTTATGTATACTTTTCATGGTTATTAGGTTTGCTTGTAGGCTGGGCGTTTATGAATGTTCTAGTCAAAATACATCCAACGCGATTTGCATTTGCGATGTCTCTTGTCGTTATCATTGCATGGATACTTTATTATTTTGTAGATGTAAAACTCACAAATTATAATACTAAACCTGTGAAAGAACAATTAGGTCAAATCGTAGAGGTAATGAAACGTCATATGATTTTATTCCCAGGTATTTTGTTGCAAGGTGCTTCAATATCAGCTTTGCTTCCAATATTGCCGACGTATGCTACAAAAGTTGTGGGGGTAACAACTATTGAATATACTGCTGCTATCGCTATTGGTGGTATTGGTTGTGCAATATCAATGTTATTTTTATCTAAAATGATCGATAAAAATAGCACTGGCTTTATGTATACCGTTATTTTTGTAGGATTCATATTGTTTACGCTATTTATTTTTGGTCTCTCACTAGTTAACAATATTATTGTTGTTTGGATAGTTGCCGCCTTTATAGGTTTAATGTATGGCATTTTATTACCTGCTTGGAATACTTTTATGGCTGGACATATCGATCCATCTGAACAAGAAGAAACTTGGGGTGTATTTAATAGCGTCCAAGGCTTTGGTTCAATGATTGGTCCTCTTTTCGGAGGCCTTATCGCTCAATTCTCAAATGGATTAAATAATACATTCTATGTCTCAGCTTTGATTTTTCTATTACTCGCTATTTTTTATGGCATTTATTTTATCAAAAGTAGAAAGCATCAAAAATATTCTTAAAAAAAGAAGTCAAAACTAAAATGTTTTGACTTCTTTTTTTATATACATATTATGCTAGTTTAAAACTATCAACAATGTTCCATCTATCTTCATCTTCATTGTAATGTAACAATGAAAGTTCATCGATGGTTTCTCTATGGTCTACCCCTGCAAGCTTCACTTGACCAAATATATCTTCAAATTCTTGACTCGTTAAGCCTTGAGCAATCGTAAAATGAGGAACGAATGGATGTTCAGCTTTACCATAAAATGATTCGGTATTAAATGTATTAAATAAATTTTCTAATTCTTCTGTTTTTTCTACTTTAAAATAAATAACATTATTTGTCGGTTTAAAGCTTGAAGCTTTTGTCACGTGGACCTCTACAGGTTTAAATCCATCTAATGTTTGTTTAACTTCGTCTTTAAATGAATCTAATTCTGTTTCTTTAAGTTCAAAGTGAGGTTTAATCGTAATATGTGGCATAATACGTGCATACTCAGTATCATAACGCTTACGATAGCCATCTACTTCATTTTGAAATGATTGTGACGGAATAAGTGCTAATCCTATCTTCATTGAAATTCCTCCTTTGTTTAACATACTTCTATTATATCAAAATTCTATTTAATACGTTATTAGATACAACATTTTTTGAAAAGGCTTTCAAAAAAAGATTTGTAAACTATTAATATGTACTATTATTTATTATTATTTAAAAAATAATAGAGAATATCTCCGAGCATAGGTTTCCATGATTTCCAATTATGACTACCATTAAATTCATTGTATACGTAAGTGACACGCTCATCTTGTTCAATAAGGTTTGCTAGCTTTCTATTTGGAGTTAAAAAATCCGCTTGCTCACCAGTCGTTGGTAATTTAAAATCGACTTCATCTTTACCAATCGCATGCCAAATCGTTAATCGATTACGTTGCTTACATGTCTCAAATTTTTCAAGAACAGTATGATCTGAGTGTGGACTAAACATAGCTATTTGACTAAATATTGAAGGATAAGTCAATGAAGTAAGAAAGGCAATACTTCCAGCTAAACTATCTCCTATTAATAATCTAGAATTTCCCACCTTATATGTAGGGAACGTTTGATCAATGAAAGGTAAAAGCTCTTTAACTACTGACTGAATCGTCTTTTGACTACGACTACCTTGAGGATGAAACTCTTCTCTACGTTTCTCAACATCTTCATAATGAAATCCAACAATAATAGCACGTTCAATATGTTCCTCTTTTCTTAGACGTTCATATTCACGCTGAATCCTTCCAAATCGGAAAAAATCCAATCCATCAAAACAAATAATCACCTGAGACTTAAATAATTCAGTAAAATCTTCTGGAAGATAAATCGACAATGTGATATCTCTTTCTAGAATGTCACTACTCAAAATATATTTATTAATTTTTCCAGCTTTAAATTCTCCCATGTTATCTTCTCTCCTTCATATATATTCATATTGTATCAATTTTATTTATTAGTGACAGTGATATAAACGTTTATAATAAGCTTTTTTATTTTAGATTTTATATACTTTTTTAAGAAAATTAGGAATTGTTTAATTAAGCTCATCTATTTTTATACAACTAAATATTATAATATAATTCTTTTTTAGTTAATCAACTTTTCCTTTTTAACATCTCTTATTTAAGATATACTTATTACTAATGAATTCATTACTTTAGGAGGAAGTAAGTCTATGCTTAATAAAGTATGGTTTCGAACTGGGATTTTCTTAATCATCCTGTTCGTACTTATAAAGTTATTTATGGAAGTGCATAGTGTATTTACACCTATAGCAACTATTATTGGTTCAGTGTTTCTTCCATTCTTGTTAAGTGGATTTTTATTTTATATCTGCTTACCTTTTCAAACACTTTTGGAAAAATGGGGTTTCCCACGTTGGGCAAGTATTTTAACTATCTTTATCGTATTAATCGCTATTATCGCTATCGTAGTAGCTTTCATTGCGCCTATTATTATTTCTAATGTTAATAATTTAATCAAAGCAACACCAACTTTACAACGTGATGCAGAGCAAGTGGTTAATTTCTCATTAAATCAAATGGATAAATTACCAAGTGATGTAACAGCGAAAATTAATTCAACAATGAAATCAATCAGTGATAGTTTAACTGGTATATTAGCAAATTCAATCACTTATATCACATCTCTTATTTCAACCATCTTCTTATTGATTATGGTACCGTTCTTCTTGATTTATATGTTAAAAGATCATGAAAAATTTATTCCAGCAATTGGTAAATTTTTCAAAGGAGAACGTAAAGTTTTTGTTGTTGATTTACTTAAAGATTTAAATTATACGTTAAAATCGTATATTCAAGGTCAAGTTACTGTTAGTTTCATCTTAGGTATTATTCTTTATATTGGTTATACCCTTATTGGGTTACCTTATACTCCATTGCTTGTATTATTCGCTGGTGTAGCAAACTTAATCCCATTTTTAGGACCATGGTTATCATTTGCGCCTGCTGCAATATTAGGAATTATCGATGGTCCATCAACATTTATTTGGGTTTGTGTTGTTACATTAATTGCACAGCAACTTGAAGGTAATGTCATCACACCTAACGTCATGGGTAAATCATTAAGTATTCATCCACTTACAATCATTGTTGTTATCTTAGCAGCGGGTGATTTAGGAGGATTCACACTTATTTTAATTGCTGTTCCACTTTATGCAGTATTAAAAACAGTAGCAAGAAATGTATTTAAGTATCGTCAACGTATCATTGATAAAGCAAATAGCGATGTTAAAGATTAAGCTTTTTAATTACTTACTGCGGATAGAACATATTCTATTCGCAGTTTTTTTATGTCATATCACATTAAATAATATAAAGCTAGAAGAGGGATAAAATTCATTTTTAAGTCGTCGTTCTACATCATCAATGCCTATGCCTCTCCAATTTGCGTTGAATATAGATGTTCTTATTAAAAGTCTCTATGTTCTAGCCTTGGAATTGAAATTGAATAAAGCTTGATACAAATGCATTTTCAATTCAGTCATCAACTGTCAATTTATTAAAAAAGTCTAAGACAACTCATTGTCTCAGACTCTTGGATTTATCATATATCTTATATCTATTTTTCAATTTAAACTTATTTAATTGCGTGGAAACCACTATCTACGTGGATATTTTCTCCAGTCACACCACTTGAAAAATCACTTAATAAATAAGCAGCAGTTCTGCCCACTTCTTCTTGATCTACATTACGTCTTAACGGTGCACGTTCTTCAACTTCTTTAAGAATTAAGTTCAAACCACCTACACCTTTAGCACTTAATGTACGAATTGGTCCAGCAGAAATTGCATTGACTCGAATATTATCTGGGCCTAAATCATATGCTAAATATTTAACATTTGCTTCAAGACTTGCTTTTGCAACACCCATCACATTATAGTTTTGAATTGCAAATTCTCCGCCTAAATAAGTTGTAGCTACAATACTACCCCCATTCGGCATAATTTTTTTCGCTTCATGAGCTACAATGGTTAATGAATATGAACTAATATCTTGTGCAAGTAGGAATCCTTCACGAGATGTTTCAGAAAAACGACCACGTAAATCTTCCATATTAGCAAATGCAATTGAATGATAGACGCCATCAATGTTTCCAACTTCTTCACCAATTTTCGCAAAGCCATTAATGACATCTTCATCTTTTTGAACATCTATTTGATACAAATGATGCTCTTTTTGATTTAATTGGTCTAATAATTTTTCTAATTCTTTTTTACTGCGCTCTTTACGATATGTAAATACGAGATGAGCACCTAATTCGTCTAATACTTTAGCTACGCCAAAACCAATACTACGTTTATTAGCGATACCCATAATGACAAAGGTTTTATTTTCTAAATTAATCATATAAATTATCTCCTTATATTACTTTATATTAATTCGTTCATTATAAACGTTTTTAACATACATATTTTACCATTGTTAATAATATTTAATAAAGTAATAATAAATTTTCAAATCATCTCAATAAAAAGAGAGGTACATAAAGTAATGTATCTTTTTATGTTATTTTTCAAAGATACCCTTTATTTTGTCCTCTCTTTTAAATAGATTAATAATAAAATTCTAATTCAGATTTGAGTTCATCTACATATTCTTTAGAACCTGTTACAATTAAACGGTCTTTATATCTAAGTTGCGTATCTCCATGTGGTACAATGGATTCATTATTTCTAACAATACGTACAAATATGATGTCCCCACCAAATGGGAAATGACGCAATAGAATATTTTCGTATTTATAATTTAACATTTCAATTTCATATAGTGAAGTTTCAACGTTACTTAAAATATTTAGCATATTTGGTGTTTCAATTAAACCTTTTAAGAAAATTTTATTACTAATAAAATTACTAAATACTTCAATACCATCTGTTTTTAACTCTTCATCATCACCACTATTTTCTAGTCGACAAATAACTCTGTTTACACCATGAGATTTAGCTAATTTTGCTATCATTTTATTTAAACCATCATCATTAGCAGAACATACGACAATATCTTGATTAAATAAGCCAAGTCTCTCTAATAAACTTTCTTCATATTCACTAATTTCAATAACAGTCACATTGTCAGGTAAATTACGCTGATCACCTAAATCTTTACGGTAAAACAACGTTATATTATATAACTGTGAAGTCAGATTTTGAACAATTGGAATAGTCAATTGATTTTTACCAATTAACGCAATATCAATTTTCCGGTTCACTTCATCTGGAATTGGGAATAATTTTTTAAATACAACAGGTACAAATACACATGTAATAATTGCACTTAATATTAATATTCCTGACATTTCAGAAGTAATTGCTTTTAATTCTTCAGCAATTTTTGCTGCAGCAATAACAAGCGAAAGTGTTGATGTTAATAAAAATGCTGATGCAATAGTTGTTTTAGTATCAAACCATCTTCGAATAAATAAGACAGGAATCAACTTAGAAACGATAAAGGACAATATAAGTATCGGAATTATAATAAGTAAAGAGGGTTCTTTAATTAAAGATGGTATATCTAAATCTACACCGACCATAATAAAGAATATCGGTATAAAGAATCCGTATCCAAATGAATCTAAAGTATGAATGATTTCTTCATCAGGTTTTAACAGTGATACAACTACACCAGCTAAAAAAGCACCTAATATATATTCAGCACCAACACCCTCAGCAAGAGCAACCAGTAAAATGATTAATGCAAAAATGGCCCGTATACCAATTTGTGTTGTACCACCCATTAAGCGTTGCATAAAATTTAACCGTTTAAATACAGAACCTAACAAATAAAATATTGCAGTAAACACGATTAAAATTGCAGATAGCCAAATTGACCCTCCGCCTTCACCATTGATTCCACCATAAATAGTTAATAAAACCATCGTAAATAAATCTGCTAATACTGCTACTAATAATATAAATTGTCCTATTGTTGTGCGCATGATATTCATTTCTTTAAGTGTTGGCACAACTACACCCAATGAAATAGTTGAAATAATAATGACCATTAATAATACATCATCTACAAAGCCTAACCATTTAAATGCAAATGCTAAAATGATTGAAAGCACCATTATTAATGAAAAAACTGTAAGTGCTAATTGTAAATGACTTGGTAAATTCTTTTCATTTTTATCAATACCCTGTCTCTTTCTTGTGTCTTTTTTAAATGCGCTGAAATCAATTTCCAATCCACTTAAAAACATTAAAAAGATAAAACCTAATGTTGACAGAATATTTAACATTTCATCTTTGTGGACAAGTCCTAAAAATGAATTTCCTATAATAATTCCCATTAATATTTCAGCTACGACAACAGGTAAAAAAGTGACGTTTAATCGATTAACAATAATCGGTGTAAGAAATGCTGCGACGACGACTATGACCAAAGAAAAAAATTCCATTTCATCCCCCTATGTTAGATATGACATAAATGTTGTTGCAAGTCCAAAATAAATTAACATACTTACAATATCATTGATAGTTGTAATAAATGGTCCACTTGCGACAGCAGGATCGATATGAATTTTATTCATTAAGATTGGAATCATTGATCCTACTAACGTACCTACTGTCATGGCAATAGTTAAACTTGCACCTACAATCAGTGCCAAGAATGGTTGACGATAAATAATGACAATAATTAAGAATAAAATCACTGCACATACAAAACCAGTGATTAACCCACTACCTGCTTCTTTTAAAGCTATTTTAAGTTTACTTTTTTCTTTAATATCACCATTAGAAATATTACGAACAGACACTGCTAATGATTGTGTTCCTGAATTTCCTGACATCCCACTTATAATAGGGATAAATGCTGCTAATAATGCAACTTGCGACAAGGTATCTTCAAAACCACCCAGAATCGTTGCTGTTATCATACCTAAAAATGTTAAAATAATAAGCCACGGTAATCTCTTCAATGCCTTCTTAAATACTGATTGATCAGTAGACTTAGTATCAGAAACCCCCGCTAAACGTGAATAATCTTCATCTGCTTCTTCATTTACAACATCTAAAATATCATCTATTGTGATAATCCCTACTAAATGATGTTGATAGTCGATCACAGGCATAGCAATAAAGTCATAATCTTTCATTTTTTGAGCAACACGTTCTTGATCTTCTTCTACATTTACACTTACAACACGTCGAATCATTACTTCTTCAACATGAGCATCAATATTTGCTACAATTAAATCTTTCAAAGATAGAACACCTACGAGTTGACCGGCAGTATCAACGACATAAATCACATATATCGTTTCTGCGTCAGGTGCTTGACTTTTAACTAGCATGAGTGCCTCTTTTACAGATGTACCAATATCCAATGAAATATATTCAGTAGTCATGATACCGCCAGCAGTATCTTCTTCATAATGTAATAACTTTTTGATTTTATCTGTGACTCTGTTATCCATCAAAGCTAATAAACTGGCAACTTTTGAGTTAGATAATTCATTTAGAATATCAACTGCGTTATCTGTAGACATATTTTCTAATACTTCACTTGCATAATGTGCATGCATTGAATCAAATAATATTTCATATTCTTTCCCCTCAATATCTAATTGATTAAAAAATCTACTCACTTCTTGAGGCGATAAAAATTCGAATATTCTTTGTCTATTCTGATTCGTTGTATTTTCAAAATATTCACTTTGTTCATATTGATGTATAGTTAGAAATTCTTTTCTGAATTGATCTATATCATTGCGGTTTAAACTGTCATCTAGTAGTTTTTGATTGTATACTTTATTATGTTGTATGTCAGTTGTTTCTGTATTTAATGACATCAAGTGTACCTCCTAATTTTAATTTACACTTTGATATATTTTTTCTAAGTTTTTATAATCTATAATAATCTCGATTTCTTTATTATATATTGGATGTATAAATTTTACTTTATAACACTGTAAAGATTGTGTTTGAATCCGAGGATGAAAACCATCATATAAGTCATCCCCAATAAGTGGATGACCAATATGCTTAAAATGAACTCTAATTTGGTGTGTTCGTCCAGTATGTAATTTAACTTCACATAAACTTGCACTGTGATGACTACTCAACGTTTTATATTCAGTTTTTGCATGTTTACCAGATGGCGTAATACACCGAGTAATAATACTATCTTTGTTTCTACCAATAGGTGCCTCTATCATAGATTGTTCTTTAGTTTTACCGTAACACACACATATATATCGCTTATCTATTTCAAATGTCGACATAAGGTGATGAATATGACCATGTTTAGTAAAGATAACGATGCCCGTCGTATTACGATCTAATCTTGTAACAATATGAGGTACTACATATTGTACTTTATTTGTAGAATGATTTAAATAATACATCACGCGCTCAATTAAACTATCATGAGGATGTTCTCTTGAAGGTGCACAATTTAAATGCACCGGTTTTGAAACGATAATTAAATATGTATCTTCATATAATATTTCAATATGTTTGTTTGAAGGACGAAGATATGTACTTGGAACTTCTTCCGGCAGTTTAACAATAAGTTGATCATCTTTTTTCAACATATATCTAACTGTCACAGGTTGCCTATTAATAATTAAAGCGCCATCACGTTTAATGGCGCTAATTGTTTTCTTTGAATAATTATGACGTTGTAAAAATGTCTTAAGCATTTCTTCGCTATGAATATGGTATACAAATTTCATCAATCATCTTCACTTTCAATAAACGAATCATGAACTCTTTTCCAAAAAGGAAATGGTCTAAACCTAGCAAAACGAACTTTTTCATTTGCGACCCTAAATTGAATGTCGCTCACATTTTTATGTTTTAGACTGACATGGTCAATTGTTGTTCTAATTGTATTATGATTTACAGGTGTAATCAAACATGTATGATGCTTAGGTAATACTAATGGTGAACCTACCGTTCTAAATACTCTATTATTAATAGATGCAATTTCAGCAATTTGTATGGCTTCAAGAGAAGGATGAATCAGTGCACCACCCAGCGCTTTATTATAAGCCGTCGACCCAGAAGGTGTGGAAATACATAGACCATCTCCTCTAAATCGTTCAAAATGTTTACCTCTAATTGCGACATCTGCTACTAATGTTGATCCATTTTCAGTTTTCATAGTTGCTTCATTGAGTGCTAGATAGCGTGTTTCATTCTTAGCGTTGTTATATTTAACAATAATTTCAAGTAATGGATATTCAATCACTTGAAATTCAGAATGATGAATTTCATCAATCAATTTTTCAACTTCATGAGGTAACCAGTCTGCGTAAAAACCTAAATGACCAGTATGTACTCCAACGAATGCTACATTTGATAACATATGACTATACTGATGAAAAGCTTGCAAAAGTGTTCCATCTCCACCGACAGATATTACTATTTCTGGATTTTCTGTATCCTCCATCATATGAAAAGAGTTCATTTGATTCATCATTTTATGTTTAAGCGTGTTTGATTTAGAGTCACCTTTAGATAAAATCGTATAACGCATGTATTGACACCTCATCAGTCATGTTTTTTTGCACGTTTTTGAGTATAATATTTTTGAGCTTCTTGTATTTCCTCTTTAATTTCAGACATCTCTTCATCTAATAAGTAAGCCGCTTCAGCAGCTCTTTCTAGACGATGTTGTATCTCAGCAGGATAATCTCCATCATATTTATATCTTAATGTATGTTCGATTGTAGCCCAAAAATTCATTGCTAATGTTCGAATTTGAATTTCAGCTAATATCATTTTTTGACCACTTAATGTTTCAATTGGATACTCGATAATTACATGATATGAACGATAACCACTTTGTTTTGTATTGTTAATATAATCTCTTTCTTCTACAACTTTAAAATCTTGTCGTTGTCTAAGCATGTTAACAACTACATCAATATCATCAACGAATTGACACATCATCCTTAAACCAGCTATGTCGTACATTTCTTCACGTAATCGATCAAAAGGAATTCCCCTTTTATTCGCTTTATCAATGATACTTGTAATAGGCTTTACACGACCAGTTACAAATTCAATGGGTGAGGCGTTGTCTCCAACTTCATATTGCTTACGTAAGCCTTTTAATTTCACCTTTAATTCATCGACTGCTTGTTTATATGGTGTTAAAAATTGCTCCCATTGATTCATATGGTTCCACTCCGTTTCACTTTAGTTCGAAAGTTTCTTCAACTGCTGAAACAAACTCCTTACCATAGTTATTATTTCCTTCAACATTTTCTAGGATATAACTTAATTCATCTTGAAAATGTTCTAATTCTAATTCATCGTTAATAATTACTTTTTTATCTCTATTATTATGTAACATTGACCACGTCTCTTGTACAAAAATCAAATATGAATACGACGAGCCATCATCTAATAAATAAGCAAAACTAAAATTATCACTATCTACAAGCATTTGTCCTACTTCATCTAATCCATCAGTTGGATCTTCTGAGTAGCAATAAATGCTATCATCTTTGATTTTAATTTCATTTACATATATACGCATGCTTGTTCCTCCTTATTATTCCTTATTAGTTTAACATAATTTAACTTTCAAACACACATTAGAGTACCATAGTTCAAGTATGCCCTAAACGATTAAATATTTAGCTCCATATATTTTATTTTTAGTATTGTTATTACTTTAATTTTTTACAAATGTCCGTCATAATGAACTACAATAATATACTAAAGATTTTCTAATGAGGTGTAATTATGAGTACTAATAATGAAATTGAATTTAAGCAATTAATTGATTTCAATACATATAACGCGATTAAAGATTCTTACTTTAAACAACTCACACCATTCACTCAAACAAATTATTATATTGAATCACCTAGTTTCAAACTACGTGATCATCGTTCTGCTTTAAGAATACGTGTTAAACAAAACACATTTGAAATCACACTAAAAGTACCAGCTAAAGTTGGCTTGATAGAATATAATCATCCAATCGATATTAAGCCTCATATTGGACAAACAATTGTCAAATCAACATTACCTAACGATATTCAAAAAATTCTTACTGAATTTGATATTGAAGAAAACGAATTAAGTGTTTTAGGTGCATTGACAACTGAAAGATTAGAAGTTGAATTTCAAAATGAACTATTAGTATTAGATAAAAGTCAATACTTTGATAAAACAGACTATGAACTAGAATTTGAAGTCAATGATTATCAAATAGGCTTTGAAAAATTTCAAAATTTATTAAAACAATTTGACCTAGTTCATGAGCCCCCTAAAAATAAAGTTCAACGCTTTTTTGAATATCAAGCTCAATTAGGATAGATATGAGATAAACTTGTGAAAAGTCAAATTACTTTTAAATGTAAAAATTCATGTTATATTAGAAATATATTAATAGAAATTGGTGATACTATGGCTACAACACCTTATGATGTAATAGGAGAAAAAGCTTTGTATGATATGATTGATTATTTCTACTTTCTTGTAGAGAATGATCAAAGAATCAACCATTTATTTCCTGGAGATTTTAAAGAAACAAGTAGAAAGCAAAAGCAGTTCTTAACACAATTTCTAGGAGGTCCTGATTTATACACTCAAGAACATGGTCACCCAATGTTAAAAAAAAGACATATGGAATTTAGAATTACTACTTATGAAAGAGATGCATGGTTAGAAAATATGTATAAAGCAATCAATAAAGCTCAATTTCCAGCAGGAGTTGGCGAATACTTGTATGAAAGATTGCGTTTAACTGCTAACCATATGGTGAATTTCTAAATATAATTGAAGGTGAGTTAAACATGGCTGAAGAACTTAAAATTGTAGATAATGCGAGTCGTGAAAACACTAATCTGTCACCTGTAAATAAAATAGAAATTTATTCATTCTTTGATCCTTTTAATAAAGATTGTTTTAAATTATCCGCAATTATTTCTAAATTAAGAATTGAGTATAATCAATATATTCGAATCAGACATATTTTGAATCCTTCATTAAAGGTCTTGACTAAATGTCAAGCTCAAAGTACTTCAGATTTTGATAATATTGCTTTAGCATATAAAGCTGCTGAATTACAAGGTAGATTAAGAGCGGAACGTTTTATTCATTTAATGCAAAACGAAATTATACCGAAAAAAGATATTATCACTGAAGAAATGATTTGTAATTGTATTAAAAATGCTGGTTTAGATTATGATGTTTTCAAAGAAGACTTACAAAAAAATAAACTTACCGAAAGTTTGAAAATAGATTTGCATATTGCAAGAGAAATGGAAATTGAACAAGCGCCTTCACTTGTATTTTTTAGTGAAGATGTACATGAAGAAGGTTTGAAAGTCGAAGGCCTTTATCCTTATCATATTTATACTTATATTATTAATGAATTAATGGGATGCCCTATCGAAAAAGAATTACCTCCAAATCTCGAAACTTATATTCAATCCAAACAATTAGTAACGATGGAAGAATTGCTTACTATTTATGAATGGCCGGAAAAATTACTCGTAAAAGAATTGAAAAAATTAGCTTTACAACAAAAAGTTGAAAAACTAAATTATCCTGACGGCGAATTTTGGCAATCTAAAATGCCTAAGAAATAACAAAGAGCGATCACTTATATGAAGTGTATCGCTCTTTTTATATTAACTTGATTTAATAATTAAGCATAAAAAAAACGCCGTGTCTGATTACACGACGCTAAACAAAGGGGATGGGAGAAATTTTTCACTTCAAACAAAGGGGTATGTTTGTTATGTGATTAATTTCATGTATATAATATAACACGCTCAAAACGTCGTTTCAATATTAAACTACATTTCCACCCTAAATGTCACAAATTAGACACATTGAAAACGAATACACTCTTTTTAGTGCTTCATTAATTTTTCAAATGCTTTTAATTTTTGTTCAAAAACTTCACACGCTTGCTCTATAGGTTCTGGTGTAGTCATATCTACACCCGCATTCTTAAGAATTTCAATTGGGTAATTAGAACTACCTTTTTTCAAGAATTCATTTATATATCTTTCAACAGCAGGCTGTCCTTCTGTTAAAATTTGATGACTTAAACTTTGAGCTGCACTGTATCCAGTTGCATATTGATATACATAATAATTCATATAGAAGTGTGGAATACGAGACCACTCTTTACTAATATGATCATCTGTTTCTACTACATCACCGAAGTATAGTCTATTTAATTTAGCATACTCTTCATTCATACGAGTTGAAGTTAATGGTTCTCCCGCTTCCTCAATTTGATGAATTTTGTGTTCAAATTCAGCAAACATAGTTTGACGGAATAATGTTGCTCTGAAACGCTCAAGTTCTTGGTTTAGTAATAATAAACGTCGATCATCATCTAAATGTTTATCCATATAATCACTTAGTAGAGCTTCATTACATGTTGAAGCAACTTCAGCTACAAAGATAGAATAATCACTAGAGTTTGATGGTTGATTTTTACGACTAAAGTAACTATGTGCAGAATGTCCAAATTCATGAACAAGTGTATATAAATCAGAGATAGTATCAGACCAATTTAATAAAATAAATGGATTAGTTAAATGTGCGCCTGAAGAATAACCACCTGAGCGTTTTCCTTTATTCTCATAAACATCTACCCAACGATGATTTAAACCTTCTTTCACTACATCTAAATATTCTTTTCCCATTGATTCTAGGGCTTTTAGCATCCATTCTTTAGCTTCGTCATATGGCATTTCAAATTTAACATCTTTAACTAATGGAGTATAGATGTCATACATTTTCAAATCATCAATACCTAAAAGTTCTTTTCTCAATTGAGTGTATTTATGCAACAATGGAAGATATTTGTGAACTGTTGCAACTAAATTATCATATACTTCTTCAGGAATATGATTATTACTTAAAGCGCGTTCACGTGCCGTTTTATAGTTATGCGCACGCGCATTGAAAATATTTTTCTTAACTTCACCAGCTAAAGTTGAACCTAATGTATTGTTATATGCACCATACGCCTCATATAAGTTGTTGTAAGCTGACTGACGTAATTTACGATCATCTGATTCTAAATATTTAATAAATGTACCTTGTGTTAAAGGATGTTTTTTCCCATCTTTATCTACTGCATCTTTAAACTCTAAATCAGCGTTACTAAACATACCATAGACATTTTCTGGAGTTGATAATGCATCTTGCGCTTGGGTTAATAATTTTTCTTTATCAGCATCTAAAATATGCGGACGTTTTTCATTAATTAATTTCAAGTCAAATGCATAACGTTTTAAATCATCGTTACTCTTAATAAAAGATTCTAATTTCTCTTCATCAATTTGCAAAATCTCTGGAACTAAGAAACTCCATGCTGAGCTAATTTTTATGATGAGTTGATGCGCACGAGATTCAAAACCAGTATATTTATCGTTAGATGTATCTTGGTCTTGTTTTAGATGTGCATAAACATATACCTTTTCTAATTGTGTTCCAATCTCATCTTCTAAAGCTAAAGCATTATATAAAGTTTTAGCACTATCTCCTAGATGTCCTTTAAATTGTTCTTCTTTACCTAGATAGCTCTCTACCTCTTTTAATGCCTTTTCAAAAGCTTCATCGCTTTCAAAAATAGTTGTTAAATCCCAAGTTTCATTTGGATATTTTCGTTCTTGCTCTTCTCTAGTAAGTTGTTGACTCATACATGTACCTCCTAAATGAATTAATGTTATAATTTTCTCATTCTTTTATTTATTTTGCACGTTTAAACTCCCGCTTATTTGTTGAATATAATCATCTATTAACTTTAAAGTAATTTCTTCTTTATTAATATCCAGTAGATAAAATTGTCTGAATTTCAAATACGACATTAAATACTGCTTGGGAAGATTATGTTTTAACAACAACTTTAGCTTGAGTTGCCATTGTACTGGATGATTTTCAATAAAAATTTGATACGAAAAAATATAACCTGTATCTCTACATACCTCATCGTCAGTTATTTGTAATTGATACATAGCACTTAAAGACGGTTCTAGCACTGAACGTTTTTTTCTACAATTAAAAATATAACGACTGATATGTCTATTTGACAATTTATAACAATATGACTCATTCTTTTGTTCATTGAATGATAACAATTCAGAAATTTGAATCATTCGTCTATGCGCAATAAATTTTCGGCCACCAATATGTTGTATATTGACATATTTTACTATAAGTTGTTTTTCATGCTCCCAACTATATAGCGTTCTATCAATCGGATTAATGAAATAAGCTTGAAATGTGTTCAAGTATAAATAACCCTTATGATATTGTACTTGTTCGATAATCCAAATAACTGCTACTCCAATTTGTTCAAGTCCTCTTGATCGAGATTTGACCTCTTTTATACTTATTCTTGAAAATTGAACTTCTATAGCTACTTTTGCATTCACAAGAATATCAGGATACTGCATAATTTCAGAAAAATAAGGCTCTATTTCAACATTAAAGTGATATTGTTTTAGACGTTGAGCAATAAAAAATTTAACGTAGTAATGTTTTTCTGTTTCATTTTTCATACATCTTCTTTTAGTTTGAGAAACATGAGCAAAATGCGGAATCTTTTTTAACCCTTTTTTTAAAAGAAGTTTTTCTTTGCAATATGGACATCGGTATTCTTCAGTAATGATAGCTTGATGAGCATATACAGTTTCATTATTACGATTAATCGCTACTAACATGCATTCACCTCATACTATTAAACGTTTAAGGTGATTCATTTACTTTAAAAAAAGAGAGTAGGAAAGAAATTCATTTTAAATTTCTTCTCTACTCTCGATTAATCGTTATATATTATTCTACTGAATCAGTAAAATAACGACGTACTTGTGAAGTAACATTATGACTCATAATAATTTTAGCATAATCATTTAAATACACTTCTGTCTTATCACTAGGATAAGCGAATTCAAGTAATTGACTATAGCTATCATTAATTGTCTCTTGGCTAACAGTACTATCGAAGTGAATTGCATAGTAGTAATGTGAATCACTCATATACAATAAATCTTCAAACTCATCTGTAGATAGATTATGATGATAAGCGTAATGAATGACTTCTTCTAAGTCTTCGAATTTCACAATAATTGTTCTTAAACTAGAACGTTGTTGTGATGATTTACGTTTAGATTTATGTGCTTGTTTTTGTTGTGCACGTTGTTCAAATAAATCTTCAATACTTTCTTCTTGTTCTAATGTATTAGCTAGCAATTCATTCACTTGTTCCTCAAATTGTTCATTTGCATGATTATCTGACATGTTCATTGCTTCTTCATTTTTAGATTTAGAGATTGTAACTTCCACGCCTTTTTCAAATGCATGTACTTGAATCCAAAGAGGTCCTTCGACTACAAAATCTTCTTCTTCATTAATCTCGTCCATCATTGACCAAAAGAATTCTTCACCACGCTTACGATTTGTCCATAAATCTTCACGACTAAATCCTCTTGCTTCAATATCACCATAAGTTATAAATAATTTCACAGTTGTGTCGTCAACGCGTTCTATTCTCATATCATCTCACTCCTTACAGTCGATGAATAGTAACCATATTGTATTAGAACGTAAGTTAAATTACAATTTATTTGTTTGATTAAATTTCACTATTTTAAATAGGACACTATATCATATTATATTCCCTTTTTTTATTATAAAAAACAGCACTATAGCTAAGCCAGTGCTGTTAAATAATATGTTGTTAAATTTTAAATATTAGTCGACTAAACGTTGAGCTTCTTGTAATTGGAAAGTACGAACCTTTCTAGGTAAGAAACGTCTGATTTCATCTTCGTTATATCCAACTTGCAAGCGTTTTTCGTCTAAAATAATTGGACGACGTAATAGTCCAGGATTATCTTGAATAATTGTATATAAATCTTGCAATGGTAAAGAATCAATATCTACGTTTAATTTTTGATAAGTTTTAGAACGAGTTGAAATAATTTCATCTGTTCCATCTTCAGTCATTTTTAAAATTTGTTTAATTTCATCAATTGTTAAATGTTCAGAAAAAATGTTACGCTCCGTATACGGAATGTCATGTTCTTGTAACCATGCTTTCGCTTTACGGCAAGATGTGCAACTTGGTGATGTAAATAATGTTACCATACATCTCACTCTCCTATTGAATAAATATTATTCATTATATTAATAATTATGCTAATTTGTCTTAAGCTTATATTATAAGTATAATATGCTAACATTAAAATTAAATGAGAAAATCCTAATTTTTCTGAGAAATTTCAAATTTTCTAAAAATTTCTCTACAAAATCTAATTTCTTATGTGTATCTCTATTATAACATAACTTACAATTTAAAAAAATACTGTTATAATCTAGTTAAAATGAATTATTTTTAAAGAAAGTAGGCATCTATATGGAGACATTATTTTCAGGAATACAGCCAAGTGGGATACCTACATTAGGTAACTATATTGGTGCATTAAAACAATTTTCAGACGTACAGAACGATTACAACTGTTACTTTTGTATTGTAGACCAACATGCGATTACTGTCCCACAAGATAAAATCAAATTGCGTAAACAAATTCGTCAGTTAGCAGCAATTTATTTAGCTTCAGGTATTGATCCAGATAAATCAACATTATTTATTCAATCAGAAGTTCCAGCACATGTTCAAGCCGGTTGGATGTTAACGACCATTTCAAGTGTTGGCGAGCTTGAACGTATGACGCAATATAAAGATAAAGCGCAAAAACGTACAGATGGTATTCCAGCTGGTTTATTAACTTATCCACCTTTAATGGCAGCTGATATTGTTATTTATAATACAAATATTGTGCCCGTAGGTGAAGACCAAAAACAACATATGGAACTTACTAGAAATTTAGTAGAACGTTTTAATAGTCGTTATAACGATATATTAGTTAAACCAGAAATTCGTATGCCAAAAGTTGGTGGACGTGTAATGAGTTTACAGGATCCAACAAAGAAAATGAGTAAAAGTGATGATAATCAAAAAAACTTTATCTCATTACTAGACGAACCAAATGTTGCAGCGAAAAAAATTAAAAGCGCTGTAACTGATTCAGATGGTATTATCAAGTTTGATAAAGACAATAAACCAGGAATTTCTAACCTACTTACAATTTATTCAAGTTTAACTAATAAATCTATTAAAGAGCTTGAAACACAATACGAGAATGAAGGATACGGAACATTCAAAACAGACTTATCAGAAGTAGTTAAAGACTTTTTAGTACATTTCCAAGAAAAATATAACGAATTTTATAATTCAGATAGATTGGATGACATCTTAGATCAAGGGCGTGACAAAGCTCAAAAAGCTTCTTTTAAAACACTGAAAAAAATGGAACGTGCAATGGGCTTAGGACGTAAGAGATAAATTAAAAGCGATTGATCAATATTGATCAGTCGCTTTTTTATTATTATCTTCTATCTTTTGGATTAAACGCATCTTTTAAACCTTCACCAACAAAATTAATACTTAATATAGTAAACATAATCATTAATGCAGGAGGCATCCAAATCCATGGTTTAGAACTAATTACATCGCCTTCTTGAGCATCGCTTAACATATTTCCCCATGAAGGAATAGACTTACTAATACCAAATCCTAAAAAACTTAGTCCTGATTCAACTACAATCATACCAGCAAAGGTTAATGTCGTTTGAACAATAACAATACTAATAATATTAGGTAATAAGTGTTTTAAGATAATTTTATGTGTAGGAGTTCCTATGGATTTAGCTGCTAAGAAATACTCATTTTCTTTTTCTTGCATCACTTTACCTCTTATAAGTCTCGCTATCCCGCCCCAACTTAAAATGATAATAACCACTATTAAAATCAATGCAGAACCGTATGGATTTTTAATTTTATCTCCTAATGCTGCATTTAGAACAATTGCAAAAATTAAAAATGGAAATAACATCACAAATTCTGTAATTCTCATTAATATTGTGTCAGTTATACCTCCAAAATAACCTGATATTACTCCAATTGTAATTCCAATGATCAACATACCAATAGTCGAAGTTAGTCCAATAGTTAACGAAACTCTCCCTGCATATAATAATCTGCTAAAATTGTCTCTTCCTCCAGAATCAGTGCCTAAAATATTATGTGAAGACATATCACCTTTAATATTTAAAAGATCTTGTTGATTAATTGGTAGAGGAGCTAATAACGGTGCAATAATAGAAATAATAGCTAAGAAAAATAAAAATATTAAAGATACCATTGCAATTTTATTTTTTAAAAACTTTTTTAAAGCTAATTGTGTTGGAGAATAAATTTTTTTAGTAGAATTTTTTTTACTGCTTCGTTCTTTTTTCATAATACTTTTGCCTCTTTTATTTAATTACTGTGAATTCTTGGATCTATAAAATTATATGTAACATCAGAGATAAGATTGCCAAATAGACCTAAGAATGAAAAGAAAAGTGTTAAAGCCATCATTAATGGATAATCTTGGCCTGTTACTGATTCTAAAAATAATTTTCCTATACCATTAAATGAAAAAATAGTTTCAGTTATTACTGCGCCACCTAAAATACTTACAATATCTGCCCCTAAAAATGTAATTATAGGAATAAGTGAATTTCGTAAAATATGCTTATTATAAATTTTATTAGTTGATAAACCCTTAGCTTTCGCTGTTAGAACATAATCTTTATTTGAATTATCAATAATATCATTTCTAAGGTATTGAATATAACCAGCAGTAGATAACAAACCTAATGTTAAAGCAGGTAATAACGTATGATATATTTTACTTATATAGTAACTAAACGTTCCTTCTTCTAAATTAATATCAACAGAACCTTGAAAAGGAAATATTGGAATTTGAAATGCGAATAAATATATTGCAAAAACACCTGCTATAAATGAAGGAATAGCTAGCATAATATAGTTGAATATTTGAATTGTATAATCACTTAGTGTATAGGCATATCTACCAGATATAATCCCTAATATAAAAGATAATATGTATGTAATGATTAACGAAACTGTCCCTAATAATATTGTATTAGGTATACGTTCACTTATTAATTCAAGTACTGGTCGTTTATATTTAATTGATTCTCCTAGATTACCATGAGTCACATTATTTACCCATCTAATATATTGTTTAGGAATTGAGTCATTAAGACCTAATTTTTCTTTTTGAGCTTCAATTGCCTCTTGTTTAATATGAGGATTATATTGTCCTGTAAATGGATCACCAGGTTGAATGATTGCTAAACTAAATACCACTATAGATATCAAAAACAGTAAAGGAATCATTAATAAAAATCTTTTTATTATAAGTCTTAGCACTTCACTCTCCTCCTTCGCTATAGAAACAAGCAACATAATGATTAGGCTTAATTTCTTTTAATTTAGGTCTTTTTTCTGAACATATTTTTTTTGCTATTGGACACCTAGTGTGAAACGGACATCCTTGTGGTGGATTACTTGGAGAAGGTAATTCTCCATTTAAAATAACTCTATTTGATTTTTGTTTATTAAATTGTGGTATTGAAGATATAAGTGCTTTAGTATATGGATGATAAGCATGAGTATATAGTTCATGGCTATCCGCTATTTCAACCAAATGACCTAGATACATTACGCCTATGACATCACTAATATGTTTCACAACGCTTAAGTCATGTGCTATAAAGAGATAACTGAGACTAAATTCTTTCTGTAAATCTTTCAATAGATTCAAAACTTGTGATTGTACTGATACATCTAATGCACTTACAGGTTCATCTGCAACAATTAACTTAGGTCGTATTGCTAAAGCTCTAGCAATTCCAATTCTTTGACGCTGTCCTCCTGAAAATTGATGAGCATATTTATAATATGCATCTTCGCTCATACCTACACATTTTAATAAGTATAGTACTTCATCTTTCAAATTCTTTTTATCTACAAGATGATAATTTAGTAAGGGCTCACCTACAATATCACCAACCATTTGCATAGGGTTTAAAGATGCATAAGGATCTTGAAAAATCATCTGAAAATCTTTGCGTGCATTTCTTAATTCTTTACCTTTAAGTTTAGTAATACTTCTACCGCATATTTTAATATCGCCAGATGTTATATTTTCTAAGCGTACAACAGACTTACCAAGAGTAGATTTCCCACAACCTGATTCACCTACTAAACCAAATGTTTGTCCTTTTTTTATTTTTAATGTGATATTATCTACCGCTTTTACATATTGATTCTTTTTAAAAAGACCATTTTTAATAGAATAGTATGTTTTTAAATTCTGTATTTCTAAGATGTAATCCATATTTCTTTTCCTTTCTAATCATTAAATAGATGACAACGTACCTTACTATTATTTATATTTAGGATCCTGGGTTCGCATTGACTACAGATATTCATTTTTTTAGGGCATCTATTAACAAAACGACATTGCTTATTATTAAATTCTGTTATATTTGGAACTAGTCCCTCTATAACTTCAAGATATTCAGTATCTTCATCTAATTTTGGAATTGTATTTAATAATTTTTTTGTATATGGATGTTTAGGATTCACTATTACGTCTTTCAAATTTCCATATTCAACAATTTGGCCAGCATACATGACCATGACTGAATCACAAAATTCAGATACAACACTTAAATCATGAGTTACTAAAATAATAGACATTTTATTTTTTCGTTGTAATTTCTTCAGTAAATCTAGAATTTGTGCTTGAACCGTAACATCTAAGGCAGTTGTAGGTTCATCTGCAATTAATAATTTAGGATTACATGAAATTGCAATAGCAATCATCACTCTTTGACGCATTCCACCTGATAGTTGATGGGGATAACTATTTAATACTTCTTCTACTCTTGCTATACCAACGTCTTCTAATAACTGTTTTGCTAATTGATATGCTTCTTTTTTATTCTTTTTTAAATGTAAAATTATAGGTTCAATAATTTGTTCCTTAATTTTAAAAACTGGGTTTAATGCAGTCATTGGTTCCTGAAAGATCATACCTATTTCTTTGCCACGAATATTTTGATATTCTTTTTCTGTTATTTTCGTTAAATCTTTACTATCAAATATGACTTTTCCATTTGTTATTTTTGAAATTCTATCAGGCAATAATCTAATAATCGATTTATTAAGTATAGATTTTCCACAACCCGATTCCCCCACAACACCTAATATTTCATTTTTTTCTAAGTTTAAAGATATCTGATCAATTGTCGGATACCATTTATTTTCAATTTTAATCGAAGTTTCTAAATCTTTAATTTCTAATAAATATTTATCCATCGCTTACTCCAATCAATAAACCCCGACTAAAGTCGAGGTTTATCCTAATCATTCTTTGGTTAATTTATATAAATCCATATCTGATCCTATTTTAATGTCCACATTTTTCACTTTGTCATTAACGACAGTTAGAGTGTCTAATTGAACAATAGGTAATGCTGGTAGTGTATCATTAGTATGTTTTTGCCATTCTAGATATATTTTTTTACGTTTTTTATCATTATTTCCTACTTTTGAGAAATCCAATGCATCATCTAATAATTTATCAGAAGTTTTATCTGTAGTACGCATTTCATTTTGTGGTCTATCAGAATGATATAAATCAGAAGGATCTGGATCAGAACCACCTGTCCATGTTCTAAAGTAAACTTCCATATCTTTAGAAGCTTGAGCTAAGTCATCATTATATTTACCAAATTCCACCATTTTCACATTCGTTTTCAAACCGACTTTTTCCCAGAAATCTTTAATTGCTGCAGTTCTAGGTTCAAATGTTGGATTTGATCCAGAATAGTGTTTTAAATTAATTTCAAATGGTTTACCATTAGGGTCTTCTCTGAACCCATCACCATTTCTATCTTTATATCCTAATTTATCTAATATTTTTTTAGCTTTTTCTGGATCATAGTTATAGTCATTTAAATCTTTTTGATTAGCTGCAATCCAATGAATTGATGGTACAAAGCTATTTAGTTCTTTACCATATCCTTGATAAAACGCTTTTATCCATTTTTTTCTATCAATTGCATATAACATTGCTTGTCTAAGCTCTTTTTCTTTATATTTTGGACGTTCTGCTCCAGTTTTATTTTTATCTTTATCATAATCATGAGATACAAATCCTATTACTGCATAATCTGTGCCTGGAGTTGACAATACTTTAAGTTTTCCATCTCCTGATTTTTTAGCTTCTTGAGCAATACTACCAGTAGTACTATCAGTCATATCGATTTCACCATTTTTCATAGCTTTAACGATTTGTGTTTGATCAATTACTTTTAAATTTATTTTGTCTAACCCTGGTTTTCCTTGCCAGTAGTCATTAAATTTTTCCAATTGTACCGCTTCACCTTGAACTACCTTTTTAACTTTGTATGGTCCAATACCTATTGGATGTTTTCTAACCTTATCTGACTTAGCTAGGTCTTTTACAGGAACATCACTTAAATATTTCTTACTTAATAAAGGTCCAGCAAAGAAACTTTCTAGATAATTAACTTTTTTATCTTTGAAAGTCACTTCCATAGTGTATTTATCTACTTTTTTAATACCACTAATTGAATCTGCTTGGCCTTCATGTTTTTCTTTAGATCCCTCGATATTTTCAACTACTGGATAATAATTTCCATTATAATCTTTATCTGCTAACACATTTAAAGAATAAATCCAATCGTCAATCGTTAATTCATTACCATCATGCCATTTAATTCCCTTTTTAATTGAAAATTTAATTTTTTTGCCTGGATCAATGTCTTTCCAAGATGCAATATATGGCTTAGGTTTTAAATTTTTATCAAGTTTAATAAGTACCTCATTAAAATAATTTTCTACTGATGAGTCCGAAGCGTCAGAACTTAATAAAGATGATAAAGTTCCTGAAGGTGCAGCATTTAGAGCTACATTTAATACTCCACCCTTATGATTAGATGTTTCGGTTTTAGATGTAGTAGCGTCTTTAGAATTTCCTCCGCCTTTTCCACATCCACTCAATACTAATATTGCTACTAATAAAAGAATTAAATACTTTCCAATTACTTTCATTAATATCAAGCCTCCTGTATATTCTATGATGTTTTTCTTATTTTACTTCTAAAATAAAATTTAACAAATATATTTTAAGAATTTTCTGATAATTATTTTATTTAAATTTTTAAATAAAAATAACCCCAAGTATTATAACTTGAGATTACTTTTTTGAATATTTAATTAGTTATCTTTCTTTTTTCCTGTTTCACGATCAATTGATTTATCGATATATACATGTTTCAATGTAGTATCTGGACCGATTTTATGATACTGTAATCCTTTGACCTGTGGATTAGTTAAGTGTGCTTCACCTTTTTGATAAACAGGAGCTACTGGTGCATCATGAAGCAAGATACTTTCCGCACGTTGTAGCGCTTCATTTCTTTTTTCTGTTTCACGTAACAATGAACTATTTGATTCTTTTAAAAGCCTGTTATATTCTTTGTTATCCCAATCAGTATTATTTTGCGCATTATCCTTAGTCATTGTTTCTAAAAATGCTGTTGGATCAGGATAATCTGGCCTCCAACCTGAATAAGTCGCTTCGTAATTATTAGCTAATTCTAAAGTGGTTTTTTGTTTAAATGGCATTTGTTTAATTTTTAATGTAACGCCTGGTAAGTTTGATTCAATTTGAGATTTAATATACTCTGCAGCTATTTTAGAAGCTGGTGTATCTTGCGTATTCATTGTAAATGCAAACTCTTTTTTACCTAATTCTTTTTTTGCCTTTTCCCAATTTTGTTTTGCTACCTTAGGATTATATTTTAAAGGAGACTCAACCGTACTTGCGAAGTCTTTACCGTCAGGCGTCTTCGCTGTACCTATTCCCGTGAAATTATTTGAAGCAAGAGACCCATCATTTAAAACAGTTTTTACATACCCTTTTTTATTGATAGCTTGTGCAATAGCTAATCTCAAATTTTTATTTTTAAATTCAGGCACTGTTTTTTCATTCATTTTAATATAAAAAGTACCAGCAGTTAAACGATAGTTTAATTCTTGACTGCCTTTATATTTATCAACTTGTTCAGACGTGATGATTGTATCATCGATTGAATTAGTATCATATAAAGAAGCGCCAGCTTGTTGATCTTTTAAAACTTTATAATTTACTTTATCTAATTTGACATTTTTTTTATCCCAATATTGATTATTTTTAACCAATTGTATTTTATCTTCTACCTGCCAATTAGTAACTTTGAATGGACCATTATAAACTGCTCTTTCAGCATTCGTTCCATATTTTTTACCATATTTTTTGGCAATTTTAGCATCTTGTGGATAAAAAGTACTTAAAGCAAGTAATTCATTTATGTACGGTACCGGTCTTTCTAAATCAATTTGAAGTTTATATTTATTTAACGCTTTGATTCCTAAAGAATTTAATGGTTTTTTTCCAGTATTAACTAAATCTGCATTTTTTATATCACTCATTATATATGCAAATTCAGAGGCGGTTTTTGGATCTACAACTTTTCTCCATGCATAAACAAAGTCATGCGCTGTTACAGGATCTCCGTTTGACCATTTTGCATCTTTTCTTAAATTGATAGTCAGAGTTTTACCACCATTACTTTTTTGTGGTGTTTCTTTTGCTACACCTAAAGTTACTTTATCATTTTTATCTATTGAATATAATCCTTCGAAAGTTTGACCAGCAACATCGCTAGAAACAGCATCTGTAATAAGAGCTGTATCTAAAGTAGTTATATCTTGAGTAATTATTTTTCTGAATACCTGTCCTTCATCAGAATATAAACTTTTTTTGTTACTACACGCTGATAGTATTAAAGTGACAATAACTAATAGCGTTAAATATTTATATTTTTTCTTCACATTCTTGTCCTCCCTTCCTCAGACTTAATTATGTTGAAGATGAGTTTGATCTTGTTCTTTTAAACGTACTGCTTCTTCATCTGTTACAAAAACGTAATGATTAGGTCTAATTTCTTGCAGTCTACGTTCTGCATTTTTAGATTCATCTTCTTCATACACAATTCGTTTTCTTGTTCTTTCACTATCAGGATCAGGTTGAGGAATCGCAGATAACAGTGATTTAGTATAATCATGTAAAGGATGATAATAAATTTCGTCAGACGTTCCTAATTCTACAATTTTTCCAAAATGCATTACTGCTATACGATCAGAAATATATTTAACCATTGATAAATCATGGGCAATAAATAGGAAAGTAATACCTCGTTCTTTTTGCAATTTCAGCATTAAATTCACTACTTGAGCTTGAATAGACACATCCAATGCAGAAATAGGCTCATCCGCAATAATAAACTCAGGTTCTACAGCTAACGCACGAGCAATTCCTATACGTTGACGTTGTCCACCAGAGAACTCGTGAGGATAACGATTCGCATGTTCCTTACTTAAACCTACTGTTTCTAGCAAATCATATACACGACGTTTACGATCTTTTTTATTACTTGCTAACTTATGAATATCAATACCTTCTGCTACAATATCCATGACCTTTAGACGTGGGTTTAAAGATGCATATGGATCTTGAAAAATCATTTGAATTTTCTTATTGAAATTTAATAACTCTTTTCTTTTAGTAATCTTCTGGATGTCCTGTCCTTCGTAAAGAATTTCACCATCTGTAATATCATTTAGTTTAATAATTGCTTTTCCAGTTGTAGATTTCCCACATCCAGATTCTCCTACTAACCCCAATGTTTCTCCCTTATAAATATTAAATGAAATATTTTCTATTGCTCTAACTTCATTACGTTTGCCTTCATTAAAATACTGCTTCACATTTTTTATTTCTAATAATACTTCTTTACTCTTCTCCATTGAACGACACCCTTTCTACTCGACGTGGTTTGTCGTAATTATTAGACATTTGACGTTGTCTCTTTTTCACCATTTCCGGCGGTTCAACTTTTGGGGCGCGTTCGTCTAACAACCATGATTTCACATAATGAGTAGGCGATACTTTAAACCATGGTGGTGCTTCCTTAAAGTCAATGTCTAGTGCATATTGACTACGTCTTGCAAATGCATCACCCTTTGGTGGATGTAATAAATCAGGCGGGGTACCTGGAATTGCAATTAACTCTGTCTCGTTACTTGTCGTTAAATCAGGCATTGAAGATAATAATCCCCATGTATATGGATGTTTTGGATCATAGAAGATTTCATCGACATGTCCAGTCTCAATCATTTGCCCACCATACATAACAGCCACTCTATCAGCCACATTTGCTACTACCCCTAAGTCATGTGTAATAAATATAATAGATGTTTCAATTTTTTGTTGTAATTCTTTCATTAAATCTAAAATCTGTGCTTGCATTGTTACATCAAGTGCTGTCGTTGGTTCATCTGCAATTAAAATTTTAGGTTCGCATGCCAAGGCAGTTGCAATAACAATTCTTTGACGTTGTCCCCCAGAAAATTGATGGGGATATGCTTTAAATCTTTTTTCTGCATTAGGCAGTCCTACTAAATTTAAAATCTCAAGTGCACGTTTCTTTGCTTCAGATTTACTATAATGACGATGTTTTATTAAAGGTTCCATGACTTGCTTACCAATTTGCATCGTAGGATTTAATGACGTCATAGGGTCTTGAAATATCATAGAAATATCTTTACCACGAAGTTTGTTTAATTCTTTTTCAGATTTAATTGCTAAATCTTCCCCTAAAAAATTAATTGTCCCTTTTTTAATTCTCCCTGTATCACCCTGGAATAATTTTGTAATTGCTTTTGTTGTTACAGATTTGCCAGAACCTGATTCTCCGACAATCGCTAATGTTTCCCCTTTATTTAAAAAGAAATCTACTCCTCTAACCGCTTGCACTTCCCCGGCAGTAATATCAAAGGAAACATGCAAGTTGTTGACTTCTAACACTCTTTCTGACATAGATTTTGCCTCCCTTGTTATTTACGCATTTTTGGATCAAATGCATCGCGTAATCCGTCACTAAATAAATAAAAGAATAAAATTAATAAACTTAATACTGTAGCTGGAATAAATAATTCGTGTGGGTGTATTAACAACATTGCTCGTCCATCATTTACGAGTGAACCAAGTGATGTTTTCGGTGCAGGTACCCCTATACCAATAAAGCTTAAAAATGCTTCGAAGAAAATTGCACTTGGTACAGTAAACATAGATGTTACTACAATGGCACCTAATGTATTTGGTAAAATATGCTTAAAAATTAATTTGAATTTTGAAGCTCCCAATGTTCTTGAAGCCATTACAAATTCTTGACTTTTTAGTTTTAAAAATTCACCACGCACTACTCTACTCATACCTAACCATCCGGTAATAGACATAGCTAAAATAATCGTCCAAATAGATGGTTCAAATATCAATACAAATAATATAACAATAATAAGGTTAGGAATTGATGCTATAATTTCTAAAATACGTTGCATGACATTATCAACGCGACCCCCAAAAAATCCTGAAATAGCGCCATAAACGACCCCTATAAAGATATCTAGTGCAGCAGCTACAATGCCAATAAATAATGAAATTTGAGCACCTTTCCATGTTCTAGTCCAAAGATCACGACCTAATTGATCTGTACCAAACCAAAAGTTTTCTTTCACGCCCGCTTCTTTATAAGCGCTCTTACCATCTGCTCCTGTTCCATCAAAAGGTAAAAAGTGTACTTGATCTAGTACTGGAATTTTAGCAGGTAAATTTCGTCTAGTAACATCTTGTTCGGCATAATCATGTTTACTAAATGCTGGTCCTACAAATGCAAGAATGACAATTAAAATGAGTCCAATCAAACCGACAATAGCTAGTTTATTTCTTTTCAACTGTGTCCATGCATCTTGCCAGAAGTTTTTACTTTCACGTTGTATTTCTGGTTCTTTATTTAAATCGAGTTCTCTAATAACAAAATCCGTCCCAACCGCTCCCTCAGAGGTATGTGACATCGCTGCATTTGAATGATCATCAAATGGTTTATTAAAATTTTCAGGCATTATTTTTTACCTCCTTGTACACGGATTCTTGGATCAATTACACCATAAAGAATATCTACGATAAAAATTGAAACGATAAATAATGTACTAAATAAAATTGTAGTAGCCATAATAACTGAGAAATCATTTGTTGTAATCGATCTAACAAATTGGTCCCCTAAACCGGGTACACCAAAGATATTTTCAATAGTCAAAGTCCCTGTTAAAATACCGGCTAACATTGGAACAATAATTGTAATAATAGGAATTAATGCATTTCTTAATGCATGCCCAAAAAGGACTCTTATCGGCGAGTTACCTTTAGCTCTTGCTAATAATATGTAATCAGAACTTAGTACCTCTATCATTTCAGCTCGAATATAACGAGCTACTGTGGCCATTACACTTGCTGATAATGCTAAGGAAGGCAACACTGCAGTTGAAAATCCTTCCCATCCTGCCACTGGAAACCATCTTAAACGTACTGCAAAAACGTATTGTAATAGTACTGCTAAGACGAATGAAGGTACTGATACTGCTATAACTGAAATAACAGTAGTTGTATAGTCTACCCAAGTGTTTTGTTTCGTAGCAGCTGCTACGCCTAAAATTAAACCTAAAATCACTCCAATAATCATTGCAGTAATACCCATTTCCATAGAAGGAATCAATCTCGGTCTAATTAATGACCAAACTGGTTGATTATGATATTGGAACGAATAGCCAAAATCCCCAGTTACTACATTTTTTAAATAATGAAGATATTGCACTGCTACTGGATCGTTTAATCCATATTTTTCGTTTAAAATTGCTTTTTGCTCAGCGCTTAATTTAGCATCATTAAATGGTGATCCAGGCATCATTTTCATCAAGAAAAATGTAATTGTGATGATAATAAATAACGATAAAATCATATATCCCAAACGTTTTAATATATATCGCGTCATCATACAGTCCCCCTTTACTAAATATTCAAAATTAACATTCCCTTCAAAATTTTCAGAAATATTTATACATATTATATATTCTTTTTTCATAAAATTGCAATATAATTTTACATTTTCTTAATATAAGTGTAATTTTTATATATATTATTTAAAAGAATATATATTTTAGATTTTATTTATAGTAAGTTTACAGTAAATTAGACTATATGGATAAGAAAGTTGGAGGTATACATGAACAATATTAAAACTTGGTTTATATGGCTCTTTTTGCCACTTATATGTACTTTTTTACTTTGGATGTTCGTAACTCAACATTCCTTTGTCTCATTTGTTGATATCTTATTTTATATATCACTTGTATTATTTATATTGTTATTTTTAATTCTCCTTGTACAAGAAGGTATATTTGATGCTACAAGTTTTGGTTTTAGACGCATGCGTTATCAACTCGCTTCTCGCTCTAAGAAAAAAACTTTAGAGAACGATGACTTTTTCAATCCAAAACAAGTAAAAAAAGAGCATTATACCATTTCAACATGGTTACTACCTGCTCTAATACTATGTGCATTTTACTTCATTTTGACTATTCTTATTTCAATTTTTCTATAAACGTAAAAAAACCATGCATATTATTGCATGGTTTTCTACTCTTAACTTAATTTTTAATCTTTAAACTTTTTAAATACTAATACTGCGTTATGTCCACCGAAACCTAGACTATTACTCATTGCATATTCAATTTCTAAATCTTGTGCTTCATTAGGAACAATATCTAAGTCACATTCTGGATCTGGTGAATCTGCATGAATCGTCGGTGCAACTTTAGAGTCACGAATAGATAATGCAGAGAAAATTGCTTCAATTCCCCCAGTAGCACCTAATAAATGTCCTGTCATCGATTTAGTTGAGCTAATTTTTAAGTTTTTAGCTGCATCTCCAAATGTATTTTTAATCGCTTTAATTTCATACAAGTCACCTACTGGCGTACTTGTACCATGTGCATTTAAGTATTGAATATCTTTAGCTTCAATACCTGCATCATCTAAAGCCGCTTGCATTGCACGAGAACCACCTTCGCCTTCAGGTGCTGGTGCAGTAATGTGATAAGCATCTCCAGTTGAACCATATCCTACAACTTCAGCGTAAATTTGTGCGCCACGTGCTTGTGCTGATTCTAATGATTCAATGACTAAGATACCAGCGCCTTCACCCATGATAAATCCATCACGTCCTTCTTGGAAAGGACGACAAGCTGTTTCTTTATCATCATTTGTTGATAATGCACGACTTGCACTGAATCCTGCAAGTGCCATATGCGTAATAGGTGCTTCAGTACCCCCAGTAATCATAGCATCAGCAGCACCTCTTTGAATGATTTTAAATGCTTCACCGATAGAATTTGTACCTGTGGCGCAAGCAGTAACAGTTGAACCATTAGGTCCTTTTGCACCTAAATCAATTGAAACTTGGCCAGTAGCCATGTCAGGAATAAGCATTGGAACAAAGAAAGGACTAACTCTTCTTGGTCCCTTATTCTTCAGTATTGTATGTGCAACTTCAAATGTTTCCATTCCACCAATACCTGAACCAATCCATACACCGATACGATTAGCATTATCGTCATTGATAGTTAAATTAGCATCTTCTACAGCTTGTCTTGCCGCTACTACTGCATATTGTGTAAAACGATCCATGCGACGCGCATCTTTTTTCGAAATATGATCTTCAATATTAAAGTCTTTTAATTCACCTGCTAAGTGAACGTTATATTCTTCAGTATCAACGCGTGTAATTGTATCAATTCCATTGACACCTTTTAAGGCATTTTCCCAATTTGTTTGGGCATCGTTTCCAATAGGTGATAATGCACCCATGCCTGTAATTACCACTCTTTTGTTTTCAGTCATACATTAAATCCTCCTATTTACCCCATTTGATTACCATAGCGCCCCATGTTAGGCCGCCACCGAAACCTACGAGTACTAAAGTGTCATCATCTTTAATTCTTCCGTTTTCTAACTCTTGTTGAATACTTAAAGGAATCGAAGCAGCTGACGTGTTTCCAAAACGGTTAACTGAAACACTCATTTTTTCTCTTTCAATACCCAATCTTTCACGTGCTGATTCCATAATTCTGATATTTGCTTGATGTGGTATAAACATATCAATATCATCAGATTCTAAACCAGCTTTTTCAACTACACGTGTAGACGCTTCGCCCATAATTCTTACAGCGAATTTAAAAACTTCGCGTCCATTCATTACTAGTTTACCAGTCTCTTTATTTAAATATAAGTATTTTCCACCTGACCCATCTGAGCCCATTTCATAGCTAATAATACCTCGTCCTTCTGAGACTTCACCAATGACTACTGCACCTGCACCGTCTCCAAATAATACAGCAGTTGAACGATCAGTTAAGTCAGTGATTTTGGATAATTTATCCGCACCCACTACTAGAATATTTTTATAGTCTCCAGATTGAACATATTGTTTTGCAGTAATCATTGAATACATGAAACCTGAGCATGCAGCAAGTTGATCCATAGTAGGCACTTTACCAGTACCTAATTTTTCTTGTAATATATTAGCTACAGATGGAAATGGCATATCTCCAGTTGCTGTAGCTACAATAATCATATCTATATCATTCGGTTTAATACCAGCATCTTCAATTGCTTTCTTACTTGCTTCATATGCTAAGTCTGACGTATCTTGATCGTCACGAGACCAACGTCTTTCTTTAATACCAGTCATTTTTGAAATCCATTCATCAGACGTATCTAAAAAACCTTCAAAATAGGCGTTATCGACTACTCTCTCAGGCGCATAAGCACCAAAACCTTTTATACCTACGTTCATGAACGTACACCTTCTCACTTCATTTTTTAATACCAGGTATTAATTTAACATACTTTTTAAATCTAACTCAAGTAGTTAAACTTTCTTAAACGATTTTGTTAAACAGTCACGAGTCAATAACTCATATAAAAATTGGTACAAATTTTTATACATTCTCTACTAATACTATACAAATAATTCACTTTACTTTAAAATGATAATATATATAAATTGGAGGTCATATATATGAAATACCTCGTAACTTTTATTTGGGCGTTAATCTTAACACAAATGGTTAACTTTGTACTTAATAGTTTAAATGGTGGCGGTAGTTTAGATGTGATTAAACCAATTATTATTGCAATCATCATTACCATTGCTATTGCCATTTTAAGTGCTATGATTAAACCTAATGATTTCGCTCGTAAAGGGAATAGAGACGTCTAAATGGTATTGCATTACGGTTTGGAGTAATATAACGCTCTTAACAAGTTTAATAATAAGAAAAGGCATTGGAAAGCTTTGCTTTCCAATGCCTTTTTATATACTATTCAGCTAAAGGTTTTTGTACATCAAATGTTAATTCTTGACTATCGTTAAGATCAACATTTACTTTTGTACCTTCTGGCATATTTTCTTTAATCATCATACGAGCGAGTGGTGTTTCAATTTGACGTTGTACAAAACGTTTAAGTGGTCTAGCACCAAATTGTGGTTCGTATGCTTCTTCACCTAACCATTTTTTAGCTTCGTCTGATACTTCAATTGAAATACGTTGATCCATTAATCGAATATTTAATTGAGTTAAAATTTTATCTACAATCATACTCATATCATTTATAGATAATGGTTTAAATAATACAATATCATCCATACGGTTTAAGATTTCTGGTTTAAAGAATGCATGTAAACTATCCATAACTGCTTTTTCAGTGCTTTCAGTAATTTCACCAGAATCTTTAACATTTTCTAATAATATTTGTGAACCGATATTACTTGTCATGATAATAATTGTATTTTTGAAATCTACGCTACGACCTTTAGAATCAGTTAAACGCCCTTCATCTAAAATTTGAAGTAACACGTTGAATACATCACTATGCGCTTTTTCAACTTCGTCGAGTAGAATAACTGAATATGGGTTACGTCTTACCGCTTCAGTTAATTGACCACCTTCATCATGGCCTACATAACCAGGAGGCGCACCAATTAATCTAGAAACAGAATGTTTTTCCATATATTCACTCATGTCAATACGAATCATATGTTTTTCAGAATCGAATAGTGATGAAGCGAGTGATTTAGCTAATTCTGTTTTACCTACACCAGTTGGACCTAAGAATAAGAAACTACCTATTGGACGATTAGGATCTTTTATACCTGCACGTGCTCTCACTACAGCATCTGACACAAGATCTACCGCTTTATCTTGCCCTACGACACGTTCATGTAAGATATCACTTAAGTTTAATAATTTTTCTCTTTCTGTTTCGACTAATTTAGAAACTGGAATACCTGTCCATTGGCTTACAATATCTCCAATTTCCTCATCAGAAACAACTTCGCGAATCATGCGTTCATTATCGCCTTGTTCATCATGGAAAGCTTCTTCGTATTCTTTTAATTCTTTTTCTAATTGTGGAATCGTACCATATTGTAATTCTGCCGCTTTTTCATAATTACTTTCTGTTTGCGCATCTTCTAAAGCTTGACGACTACGATCTAATTCAGCACGTTTTTCTTGAACTTTCGCGATTTTTTCTTTTTCTTGTTCTACACGAGATTGTAATGACGTTTGTTTTTCTTTTTCATTTGAAAGTTCTTCTTGTAATTCTTCTAATCGATGTTTACTTGCATTATCTGATTCATTTTTCAATGCACTTTCTTCAATTTCTAATTGCATAACACGACGATTAACTTGGTCTAATTCAGTTGGATTTGATCCCATTTCTGTTCGGATAGTGGCACATGCTTGGTCGACTAAATCAATTGCTTTATCTGGTAAGAATCGATCAGTAATATAACGATCTGATAATTCTGCTGCTGCTACTAAAGCACGGTCTTGAATACGCACACCATGATAAACTTCATAGCGTTCTTTTAAACCACGTAAGATTGAAATTGTATCTTCTACGTCAGGTTCACTTACACCTACTTTTTGGAATCGACGTTCTAAGGCTGAATCTTTTTCAATATATTCTCGATATTCATTCAATGTTGTAGCACCAATACAATGCAATTCACCACGAGCTAACATTGGTTTTAACATATTACCAGCATCCATTGCACCATCTGTTTTACCAGCACCAACTAACATGTGAATTTCATCAATAAATAGGATAATACGTCCATCTGATTCTTTCACTTCTTTAAGTACTGCTTTAAGACGTTCTTCAAATTCACCTCTAAATTTTGCACCTGCAACTAATGCACTTAAATCTAATTCGAAAATAGTTTTATCTAGCAATGATTCTGGCACATCTTTACGCACAATACGTTGTGCTAATCCTTCTACAATTGCAGTTTTACCTACACCAGGCTCTCCAATTAATACTGGGTTATTTTTAGTTTTACGGCTTAAAATTCGAATGGTATTACGGATTTCTTCATCTCTACCAATAACTGGATCCATTTTGCCTTGGCGAACTTCTTCTACTAAATCTCTACCATATTTCTCTAAAGCTTCATAATTTACTTCTGGATTTTGTGAAGTCACATGATTTCCCCCTCTAACTTTAGTAATAATTTCTTTGACTACTTCTTCTTTATTTCCTACAAATTGTTGTGTTGTTTCATCAATGTCCATAGCAGCACGTAAAATATGTTCCATTGAGATATATTCATCTTCATATTCTTTCATATATGACTCAGCTTTATTTAATAATTCGTTTGCTTTTGAGCCAATATATTGTCCATATTGAACATTATCACCTTGTACTGATGGATAGTGTTTTAATTTTTCACTATACGCTTGATTTAGTTGATCAGTGTCTATATTTGCACGTTCTAAAATACTTTTAAACAAGCTTTCGTCTTCTTCTAAAGTTCCTTTTAGTATTGCTTCAATTTCAATATTTTGTAATTCATTTTCTTTACTTAATTCAATTGCTTTTTGCAAAGCTTCTTGTACTTTATAAGTCATTTGATTGATATCCAAATGTATTCACCCCTACTTTTTGTATAAGAGTATGGTCAAATACTTCTTCGTTTGACTTTGACTTTCTTTGACCTTAATTACATTATAGACCTTCTTTACTAATTAATCAACACTTTTACTCATCTTTTTAACAATTCAATAAATCCTATCATATCAAGCATTCATTTACGTTTCATTCATTACTTATCATATTACCTTACTATTTAAACATTGTTACCTTAATTTTTTCTTAAATGCTAAAAAAGGATTAACTTTGTGAGCATCCTCAACTAGTTAATCCTTTTTAATTATTTATTTTTTAGTCATATTTTTTAGTATTTCATCCGATAATGCTTGTACCCCACTATGTTCTAAGTGCACACCATCAGATGCAAAATATTCAGTGTGACCGGCAGAACGTTTATACCAGTCTACTAAAACAACATTTTTATGTCGCTTAGCTGCGTCTGAAAGTTGTTTATTTACATTATCTTGCCAGCTTCTCGGTACCCTTGTATTAACTAAATATATTTTAGCTTTACCAAATTTACTAATAAGTTGATCAAGCTCATCTTGAGTAAAATCTCCATTTGTACCAAGTTCTAATACAACTTGATTTGATGGTTTATTATAATTAGTATAATTATTTGCAACTATCAGGGCTTCTTGTAAATGACGACCTACTTTACCATCTATAGTTGCTTTAGGAACTTGAGATTTAAATTCTTCACCAATATCTACCATAACTGAATCGCCAATAAGTAATGGGCTGATATTTGTGTAAACTTTATCTTTATTCTCACTCTTACTTGTTTGTCCATTTAACTTAATATTTTCACCGGGCATCATTTTGACTAAATATTTATCAGCAGTACTTGTATTAAAACTGTTTGCTTTATTTGCAATTTCATCTTTTCCAAATCGATCAAATGCACCCATAAATATTAATAACAATGGAATCACAGCTATGATAGTAACGATTGTTCTTATAAATTTAGGTTTACGTAATCGGTCAAAAGAAAATGCACTTAATCCTTCACGTCTAAATGGTGTTTCAATATAACGATAAGATAATTCCGCAAACACCACAGTTAATAGTATATCTAAGATATATACATATATTGGTAACTGACCATCAACAAAATGTATATGTAGAAAACTAATGACGGCGAAATGCCATAAGTATAAACTATATGAACGTTTTCCGATATACACTAACAAAGGATGTCCTAAAAATTTAGCAATCATTGTAGATGGGTGAACGACACTTGCAATAACAAATAATGTCACTAAAGATATCAAATAAAACCCACCATTGTATATCCAATCACTATCGTCATTAACTGTAAAGAATAAAATAATTAAGATAAGTAGGCTACCTATACCAATACCATCTATTGCACGACGTAATCGTTGTGGTGGATTAGCTTTTAATTTAAATGGTGGCCAAACAAATGCTAATATGACGCCTAATAATAATGTTTGTAAACGAGTATCTGTACCAAAATAAACACGTGAATATCCCACATTTGGTTGTGATATAATGACCATTTCTAATAAAGAGGCCAATGATACTATCCAAAATATAAGTGTCACATTACGATATTTTTTAATCGTAAGTAATAATATCACTAAAACGAATGGGAAAAATAAATAAAATTGTTCTTCGATAGCAAGAGACCATAAATGTTTAAGAGGCATGAATGAAAATTGTTCAAAATAGTTAACATCTTTAGCGATATACCACCAATTTGAAACATAAAATAACGCCGCAATAATATCATGTTTAACTCTAATAATTTGTTGAGGTTCAAATAATAAGGTCGCAATACCTACTGTTATTAATAAAGCTATCACCGCTGGCAGTAGACGTTTTATGCGTCTAATCCAAAATTGTTTAAGATTAATAATTCCTTTTTCTTCATACTCTCTCAAAAGTAAACTTGTAATTAAGTATCCTGAAATGACGAAGAAAGTATCTACGCCAATAAAACCACCAGTTAGCCACTTTCTATTCAAATGATATATAATGATGCCTAATACGGCAATTGCTCTTAGACCATCTAAACCAGGCATATAGCGCATTTTTATTTTATCATGAACGCCCTTTTCTAAATTTTGTTTCATTGTTCACATTCTTTCCCTATTAAATAATAAATTTTCAATAAATTCATTAGATATAAAAGCACTAAAATCAGAATAACAATAAAGTTAATTATAGAAATTTGTATGTATGATTGGTCATTCTATAGTCTATGAATTTAATACACTGTATAATATGATTCTGTGTTTTATACTAAGTTGACTGAAAATTTGATATACAATTAAATAAAATATAAATTCATTTTCATTGATTAATTCTTAATTGTTGAAAATTATACTTTTCTTAAGATATAAGTCTTATGTATTGTAGTATAACCTAGAAGTAAATTCAATTTATATTACAATTGTGTCATTTCTTTTTTACTCATTTAAAAATAAAATTGTCACATTCTTATATATTAAAAAAGAGAGTAGAAGAAAAATTCATCCCCTACTCTCTATTAAATATTATATGAAGCTCTTCATAATAAAGAGCTTCATACAATTAATGCTGTCGAGCTCACTTAAATTTATCCAACGCCTAATGCGATTTTTGCATATCTAGACATCATATCTTTATTCCATGGCGGATTCCAAACAATATTAACTTCTGTATCTTGAATCTCTGGAATTTCGGCTAATACTGTCTTAATTTGATCGATGATTTGTGGTCCAAGTGGACAGCCCATAGATGTAAGTGTCATCTCTACAGTACATAATCCTTCATCATCAACATTTACTTTATATACTAAACCTAAATTAACAATGTCTATACCTAATTCAGGGTCAATTACCATTTCCAAAGCGCCAAGGATACTATCTTTTAATGCTTCTTCCATTAGTATCACCTCTCAATAATTATCTTTACACTAATATATCAAATATCCGACAAAACGCCAATAAAATGCTATGATACAAATAAACTAATATTTATGAACTGTAATGCAAGGAGATATTTATGAAACCTTATTTAATTTGTTTAGATTTAGATGGAACATTATTAAATGATAATAAAGAAATTAGTGATTATACAAAAAAAGTTTTAACTTCCTTACAAAAACAAGGTCATTACTTGATGATTGCAACTGGACGTCCTTATCGTGCAAGCCAAATATATTATCATGAACTTAATATGAATACACCTATTGTTAATTTTAATGGTGCCTACGTTCATCATCCAAAAGCAGATGACTTTGAAACCAAACATGAGGTATTAGATGTAGATATCGCTAGAAGTATTATAGAGGCACTTCAAAAAGCTAATGTTACAAACATTATTGCTGAAGTGAGAGACAGTGTCTTTATCAATGACCATGATCCTCGATTATTTGAAGGTTTTTCAATGGGCAATCCTAAAATCCAAACAGGCAATTTATTAGAAAAACTTGATGAATCTCCAACTTCCATATTAGTGGAAGCTGAAGAAGTAAATATCACACGTATTAAACAAATGTTAACTCGTTTTTATGCTGAAAATATTGAACATCGTCGTTGGGGTGCACCTTTTCCTGTTATTGAAATCGTAAAACGAGGTATTAGTAAAGCTCGTGGCATTGACTATGTTAAATCATATTTAAATATAAATTCTTCTAATATTATTGCATTTGGAGATGAAGATAATGATTTAGAAATGATTAAATATGCTCAATACGGAATTGCTATGGACAATGGTTTAGATGATTTAAAACATATCGCTAATCATATCACTTATTCCAATAACGAAGATGGAATTGGGCGTTACCTAAATGAATTTTTCAAACTAGAAATACCTTATCAATAATAAAAATGAGAGTACTTAAAGTAAGATTCTAAAAATTATAATTGTATCTCACTTGTTTACTTCTTAGTTATGGAGGATATGTATGTCTAAAATTATTATAGTTGGTGCTGTTGCTGGGGGCGCAACATGTGCAAGTCAAATTCGTCGCTTAGATAAAGAAAGCGACATTATCATTTTTGAAAAAGATCGAGATATGAGTTTTGCTAATTGTGGTTTACCTTACTATATTGGACATCTCGTTTCTGATCGTCATCAAATATTGCCTATTACACCAGACATTTTTAAAGAGAAGAAAAATATTGTAGTTAAAACACATCATGAAGTAATTGAAGTAAACGACCAACAACATGTCGTACGTGTATTAAATCATCAAACAGGCGAAACATTCGACGAAACTTATGACAAATTAATCTTAAGTCCTGGCGCTAGTGCGAATACTCTTGGATTTACTAATAATTTTACTTTCACTCTAAGAAATGCAGAAGATATGGACCAAATCGATCAATATATTTCTCGTCATAAAGCTAAGCGAGCATTAGTTGTCGGTGCTGGTTACATTTCATTAGAAGTATTAGAAAACCTTTATCAACGTGGTCTTGATGTGACATGGATTCATCGTTCAGATAAAGTCAATAAATTAATGGACCAAGATATGAATGCAGCCATTTTTAGCGAAATTGATCAAAGAAACATTTCATATAGATTAAATGAAGAAATTGAATCAATTCAAGCGCATACTGTTTATTTTAAATCTGGTATACATGAAGATTTCGATATCATTATTGAAGGTATAGGAACTCATCCTAATTCATCATTTTTACGTTCATCAAATATTCATATAGATAAACAAGGTTTTATTCCTGTTGATGATTGCTTTAAAACAAATATACCTGATATTTATGCTCTAGGTGATGTCATCACCTCACATTATCGCCATGTAAATATGAATGCTCAAGTACCTTTAGCTTGGGGTGCTCATCGTGCAGCAAGTATTATAGCAGAACAACTCTCAGGTAATAAACATATTACATTTAAAGGTTTTCTTGGTTCAAATATTGTAAAATTTTTTGACTACACTTTTGCGAGCGTAGGAATAAAACCTGAAGAATTAAGTCTATTTAATTATGAGATGGTTGAAATTAAGTCTGGTGCACACGCAGGATATTACCCAGGTAATACACCCCTACACTTACGTGTCTATTTTAATAAAGACAATAGACAATTAATACGCGCCGCAGCAGTTGGAAAACAAGGCGCCGATAAACGTATTGATATTTTATCAATGGCTATGATGAATCAACTTACAGTAGATGAATTGGCTGAATTTGAAGTTGCCTATGCGCCTCCTTATAGTCATCCTAAAGATTTAATCAATATGATTGGTTACAAAGCACGCAATATATAAAAAGAATCGTTTGAGTAGACACTCAAACGATTCTTTTTACTTAACTTAAACCGAACATTTTAGATAATGGACCCCATGGTAAGATAATTCCAAGAGCCATAGTAATAATAATTAAAATAATTGTTGCCCAAAATAAGCCATGACTAGGTGCATGTTTTTTTCTTTTAGCTAATGATACTTCCATTAAAGCAACAACACCTAAGCCACATAACATTTTTAAAGTAAGAAGCATGTGGTTGCCACCTTCACCATGACTCGCTGCCATAAACTCTTCAATTAATTCCCAAAATCCTGAGAATATTGTAAGGAGCATAAAGACTCTAAGCCCCATATGTAATGATTTAAAAGTTGGTGTTGGCCCCTGTGATTTTGAAATGTGTAAAAATGCAATAATATATAACACAATGGTTAAAACCCAACTCACAATATGCATATGTAACAAGACTTGATTACCTCCAATATTTATAATCACTTTCTTTTAATTATCATAACATATTTCCACTTTTTAAGTATTAAAATTTAAAAAGGAGAGAAGCCTTAGCTTCTCTCCTTTTAAACATAACTAGCATTATTATTTGGCAATATAAGTTGTCAAAGTACCAATGTTATCAATAGTTACTTTAACTTCATCACCTGGTTGTAAGAATTTTGGTGGTTGTAATCCAGCTCCTACACCCGCTGGAGTACCGGTTGCAATGATATCACCAGGATGTAAAGCAACATATTTAGAAATTTCTTGAATTAAGTCATCAATTTTATTAATCATTTGACTAGTGTTTCCATCTTGGCGAATTTCATTATTCACTTTAGTGACAATATTAACATTTTCTGGAGTAGGTAATTCATCTTTAGTAACAATATATGGTCCCATTGGGCAACCACCTGTTAAACTTTTAGATAAGAATGCTTGATCTTGTGCATTTTGAGCAGTGCGGTCTGTAATATCATTAATGATAGTATAGCCATAGACATAATCTAATGCTAAGCCTTTAGGAATCTTTTCGCCATATTTACCGATAACAATTCCTAATTCACCTTCGTAATCTAACTGATCTGTAATATCTTTATGATTTGGAATTGTTGCGTTATCACCAGTTAAAGAAGAAGCTGCTTTAGTGAACACATATAAACGTTGCACTTCATGATTTAACTCAGAGGCATGATCTTTATAGTTACGACCAAAAGCAATAACATTATTCGGTGGTGTTACAGGAGGTAAAAATTCAATATCATTAAATGAGAATTTATACTGATCTGCTTTTCCACTATTTTCAACAGCTACTATTGCTTTACGTACTTGTTCTTGGAAATCAAGTGTTTGGTTTTGTTGTAAACCTTCAAGTAACGTTTGTGGATGGAAGTCTCCTTCACCAAATTCAGCAAAAATTTGTTTTAAATCCCATACAGCGTCTTCACGCTTTACTTTAACGCCATATGATTCAGCGTTATTGTATTTGAATGATAAAAATTTCATTCATTATCAACTCCTCATCTATATCTTATTTCATATTATAACTTTAATTATTAATAAATAACAAATATATATGTCTGAAATTTTAGAAATTTGACGCATCTTTTCTAAAATAAGATTGATATTATAAAGCATCTTCAATGCTCATCTCACCGAATTGGAAGAAATATAAATAGCCGTTCACTCTTTTATTTAGTATTGTTTCTAAGGTGTTTTTGTAATATTTCATTTGAATTTTATACTTATCACGTAATTGTATTCCAATCTCTTGATCCGTCAGCCCTCTTCTTCGATTAAAAGCATCTGTTTTGTAATCTACAAAATAATATTGATTATCTTTAATAAAAATCAAATCAATCATACCTTGGATAATGGAGACATCTTCATCTAAATCTGGTATTTCATCTACACGTGCTTGATTAACTACAAATGGTAGCTCTCTGTATACTTCATCAGCTTGTGCAATTTTCATATATAAGTCACTACGAATAAATTCCATAATTCTTTCAAATTGGATATCTTTTTTAGCGTCTTCTTCAATAATGTGTTGATCAATTAACATATGAATATAGTCATCTAACTCTATTTCAGTTAATCGTTGTTCTCTAAATGGAAGATGCTGCATAACGGTATGCATCAATGTACCAATTTCATTAGCTTTACGTTTTCTTTCTTGTCTTAAGAATTTAGGACGTTCATAAGTATAAGCACCAATGCGATATTGTCTTACTCTATCGTAACTTGTTCCATCTTCTTTAGTTTCTAATTGACGTTTTAATTCAGATACAGATTGTTTTGATGGCTTTTGAGTATTTTTTATAAATGGATACTTAAACGTTAATTGATGAATCATTTGTTGTTCGTTTTCTTTATTATTCGGAGCCTCTTCTTCAATATCATTGATAGTTCGATGTAATGTCTCATTTGAATCACTTATTAAAGATAATTCATCAAAATGAATGATTTTCAAATCTACATATGGTTTCAAACTGTCATCTAATTGATTGATAGATGTCTCAAATTGATAATCGGATGTGATAGATTGAGATAAGTGTTTCGCTAAAATACTATATACCAGATTAAAAGGTCGTTCTACTGATAATCTTTTATGAAGTGCAATGAGTTGATTTGAAATAGGCAAACGTTCATACTTTCTTAACTTTTCTTCTTTATCTACCGTTCCGATTAGAATGAGCTGTTCTTTTGCACGAGTTAATGCCACATACATTAAACGCATCTCTTCAGAAATTAATTCTTTTTCTGTTAACGATTTAACAACTACAGATGAAAGTGATGGATAAGAAATATTATCTGTTAAATCATAGTACTCCATTCCTAAACCATATTTTTGATTTAATACTAAAGGTTTCCGAATATCTTCTTTATTAAAATTCTTAGAAAGACCAGAATAAATAACATATGGAAACTCTAAACCTTTACTGCTATGAATTGTCATCATTCGAACTACATTATCATTAGGTCCTATCACATTTTCTTCACCAAAATCTTTTTTACGCTCTATCAATTCATCGATAAATCTTATAAATTGATAAAGTCCTCTAAACGTAGAGTTTTCAAATTCTATTGCTTTATTAAACAATCCAAAAAGATTAGCACGTCTGCCTTTACCACCAATCAGTCCGCTAAAATATTGAATGACATAATGATCATTATAGAACTTATCAATTAACTGATACACAGGATGTGTTTGCCCATAATCTTGATATAAATGTATATCTTCAATAAAACGACGTAATTTATCAACTAATTGTGTGTTAGCTTGATCATATTTTATATAGTGTAAAATTGATTGATAAAAGTAATCATCATTTGAACTGACTACTCGAATTTCAGCAAGTTCATCTTCAGTAAATTGATAAATAACAGAGCGCATTAACCCAACTAGATAAATATCTTGCAATGGGTTATCAATCGTTCTAAGAAACGATAGTACTAGTCGTACTTCCGTTTGTTCAAAATAACCTTCCTTACTATTAACATGGAACGGAATATTATTATCTTTAAATACTTTTTGCAAACGTCTAGCATTACTCATTCCACGTTCTAAAATAACAATATCTTTATAAGTTGCTTTACGATAGGCATTGTTTTTCGCATCGTAAACGAGTTTATTGTCAAGGATATGCTTTACTTGTTCAACTACATAATATGCTTCTTGTTCCTGTCTATCTAAGTCTGTGTCCTCATTTTCAGATTTAATCAGCGCATGTAATTCGAGCGGCATTGGTTTTTCTGGATAATAATGAGCGCCGAAATATAAACGCGCATCGGCATCATAATTAATTTCTCCAACCGCTTCATCCATCATATGATCAAAAAGATAATTAGTCGTTGAAAGTACTTCCTTTCTTGAGCGGAAGTTATTAGATAAGTCAATTCGAAGTCCCGTTTGTTGCCCTTCTTTAGTGAATCGATGATATTTACTCATAAACAATGTAGGATCCGCTTGCCTAAACTTATAAATAGATTGCTTTACGTCTCCCACCATAAATAAGTTGCCATCTAATTCATCACCACGTTTGATAGTAGATATAATTGCCTCTTGTACCTGATTGGTATCTTGATATTCATCAATAAGTATTTCTTCAAATTGATGACGATAATCTTTAGCGATAGTAGAAGGCATCCCGTTTTCATCTGTTAATATTTGTAAAGCAAAATGTTCATAATCTGCAAAATCTAGTACATTTCTACTACGTTTTTTCTTAGCAAAATCATTAATGATATCTTTAATGATTTGAACTAAATATTTTATCCGAGGCGCTAACTGTTTCATATCGTCTTTAAGTTCATCTACTGACCGCATTAAATATTTATTTTTTACATCTTGAATGGTTTCATTATATTCTTTATAGAAAGATTTAATATCTTCAAGTGTCTCTAAATCTTCATTTTCTTTTTTTATTTTTGATGACATTTGTGGAAATTTTTCAGGTGTATGATTAAGAAGTGCATCTCTATTCAAAACACCATCTTCTAATATGCTTTGACATATCATTTTCTCTCTTTGGACAACTTCTAAATGTTTTTCAACAGCATTACAATAGGATAAAAGATTTTCTGCTTCAAGAAGTGAGTCAAATGCTGCTTTCATATATATTTCTGCAAGTATTTTTAATTCTTTAAGGTAGTCTTGTTGCTTCTCATCATTCTCGTAAGGATCAACTAATGAATCTAACCATTTAAATGGTGAAGGATTAGCTATACTAAAATAATAAAATCGCTTTAACATTTCTCTAAATCCCTCGTCATTTCTATCATTTGATAGTTGTTCGACTAAAGTCAAAAATTCAATATCAGGATTTTCATAATGATGTTCTAGTACTTCATCAATTGATTGCTCCAATAAAAGTACGTTTTCTACTTCACTAATCGTTCTAAAATTAGGGTCTAGTTGGATAACATCATAATGTTGTTGAATCACCTTTAAACAAAAACTATGCAGTGTAGAAATTTGAGCTTGATGTATTTTTATACGTTGACTTTTTAAGTGTTCATTCTTAGGATCCTCTAATGAAGCTTGTTGAATACGTTGTTCTACACGATGTTTCATCTCTCTAGCACTTAAGTTCGTAAATGTTACTACAAGTAATTTATCAACATCTACTTCATCTCTTAAGATTTTTTGAATAATACGTTCAACTAGAACAGCTGTTTTTCCTGAGCCAGCAGCTGCTGCAACTAGTATATCTTGTCCTTTTGCATATATACTGTTCCATTGTGCATCCGTCCATTGTGCGTCTTTAGGTTTTATCGGAATATTATTCATTGTCCTCACCGCTTTCTAATTCGACCTCTTGAATTGCTTGAATTGGATTAATCGATTCATCTACATGGCGATAATGTTTACTATCAATAAGGCTATCTACGTGACATACTGACTGGAAACTACAAAATTCACATGGTAATTTGTCTTCAAATTTAAGTGGAGCTACTTCTGTATGACCATCCATAATATTTGAAGCAGTCTCAATAAAATTATTTTTATTGTGTTGAATAAATTTATGAATCGTTGTTTCATCAGCAACTTGGCTTCCCCGTGCACTAATACCTCCATCTTTTTTTAATGTCACGGGTACAATATCTGATTTAGATATCTCGTTAAGTCTTATATCCATAGCATCGATAACTTCAGCATCACTATTGATTAATCCTTTTAATTTATATTCTTTTAGAATAGCTTGATTAATATTTTTCTTATTTAATGCCTCTTCAGTTAAATCGCCCCATTTTTCAAATTTCAAACGTTCATCATGAATGTGGAAATATAACAATCCACCTGGTTTAACCTCTGAACTTAAACCAAGTCGCTCTGAATTTTGTAATACGATATCCATATACGTCATCATTTGCATCTGTTTACCATAATAAACTTTTTTCAAATTTAAATTGGCGCTATGATTAGATGATTTATAATCAATAATATTTACAAAACTTGTATTATTTTTTGTATAAGTATCGATACGATCAATTTGTCCACGAATATGAATCGGAATCCCTTGTGTCGTCATTAAGGGATGTGCAATCAATTCTTCTTCAGTTCTTGGTTTCTTTCTAAAAGCAGTTTCAAAACGTTTTGGTCTAAATTTTGTATTCTCATTTTGATAACGAAGTGCCTTTAAAGTACTTTCAACAATGACACCTATACGTTTAGATACATAACGATAATATGCATTGGAATCCATTAAATTAAATTGCACTTGTGGTAAAACATGTTGTAGAGCTTCTTCTGTAAGTGCATGGATTTTCTGATTATCCAGTTGACTAAATTCTCCGTTTACTTTATCCGAAATATATTTTAAAGCATTATGAAAAATATTACCTAAATCAAAACTTTCAAGTTGATATTTGGTACGTTCATTTAAACGAAGACCGTAAGTAGCATAATGTTGGAACGGGCAATCATTATAACCTTCAAATCGTGAAACACTAGCATTAATAGACGTTCCATATAATGCTTCTGACAATTGTGGTGTGAGTTGAATGGTTTCATTATCATATGTTAATGCTGTTGATAAATAGTTTATACTGTCATTTAATTCTTCATTTTCACTTATAACTTTATAAGCATCAAGCCACGTATCTGCTACCGCTTCTTCTTCCAACCACGATTTCAATGCTTCAAATAAATGAATTTTAGTTTGATGTGGATGTTCCATTAATGTAAGAGGATAAGCATGATGCAGATAATGAATATTTTGGATATCCAAATTACTGAACAATGCTTGAATCTGATTTAAAAATGGACTTTTCTCTTTTTCATCTCCTTGCATCCCCATAAGACTATATGAAAAAGTCATTTGTTCACATGCACGTGTCATAGCAATGTAGCATACAAATGCTTCATCCATTTGTAAGATATCAGAGGTTGGACTTAATTCAACACTTCCCTGTTCCTCTAACAAACGTTTTTCTTCATCAGTGATTAAACTTGAAGATGACATGGACTGTGGCATCACTCCATCATTCATCCCAACCATATAAACGTGTTTTTTATTATCAACTTTTGCTAAATCCATAGTCCCTATGCTCACTTGATCCAATGTTTGAGGAATCATTACAAATTCGAGTTGTTCAAGTCCAATGTCAAATACTTCTAAGAATCGATTTAAACTCATTTCTTCTTCTTCAAATACTGTGACTAAATCATCTAGTATTTGTATTAATCCATTCCATAATTGGTCAATTTCTTCTGCTTTCTCATGGTCCCCTTTTAAATCTAGTTCATCACGGTGAGCCATTAAATATTTAGGTAAATCAAAAGCTTCCATTGTTTCATAAAATGCAGTTGCATAATCTCTAACATTTTTAGAGTGAAGCATGGCTTGTTCAAAACGAAGTATTTTATTTACAACATCATCCTTTAAGCGTATGACGTCTTCAAATGCTTCTTTTTCTTCTTCAGTTAATTGATGCTCTTTACGTCCCATTTTTGTAAAATTACCGATATTAAACAATTTATCATCTAACCATTTTTTACCGTAAATACCTCGTTCAATGACAAAGTTTTCTAATAGATCAATTAAGTAACTACTATTTTTAAATTGATGAGATAAAATATTGGTTTTAAATAGTCTCATCATTGGACTAAGCCCCATATTACTTTGGATAACTTCTAATAAAGAACGTATCATTTCCATTATAGGATGATGTGTCATCGATTTTTTAGTATCAATATTATAAGGAATATCGTATTGTGGCAAAATAGATTCAAATAGATAGGCATATGTTTCATCTCTATATAAAATTGCAATATCTTGATATCTAAAGTGTTTATCACGTGTATCTTTAATAATACGTCGTGCTATTTCATTAACTTCTTCTCTCATATTCGATGACTCAAGTAAATCAATATAACCATGTGATTGAGTTGGATTAACTTGAAGTGCGTCAAATTGTTGTTCTAATTGTAATAAATCTTTATTTTTGAAACGATATGGTGTTGTAAAATAATGTTCATTTAAAGGTATATGTAATTCATTTGCAATTTCTTTTAAGTGAATAAGTACGTCAGAAGGTTTTCTAAACATACTAAAGTGATCTTCATTACCATCTGTAGTTAATAATATAGTAACTTGTTTAGCATTTTGTACTAATGCTTTAATAATTTGATATTCAAGTGTTGAAAAGTTATAAAATCCATCTATATAAATATCAGCATGCTTAATCCACTCAGATTTGTGCATTATTTCAATAAAATAATTAAGACTGTCTTCAGCGGTAATAAATTCTCCATTTAATCGTTCTTCAAAATAATGATAAATAAGCGAAATATCTTCTAGTTTATGTCGGGTTCTTGTTTGTAATTCATTATCTTCTAAAAATGAATCAAGTTGATGAGGTGTTACAGAATATTTCTTAAAATCTTGGATTTGTTCACTTAATTTTTCACTAAAACCATAATAATCTGCTTGAGATTGATATAATTTCATTTCTGATTTGTGTTGTTGAACGATATTGAATATCATCATTTCAATAGCTGCTTTAGTTAAACGTGTTTCAGTTAATCCTCCGAGTTCTTGAAAGATTCTATAGCTCAAACGTTCAAAATGTAAAACTTCCGTTCTTAAACTCCCGTTTAACTCTCGATCATTTACGAAAGATTGCTCCAATTGAAACGTACTTTGGGTAGGTGCAATCAAAATGATAGGATCTCCAAGAGGATTTTCTTTCATTTGTTGTTTAATATTTTTAATCATATGGTACGATTTACCGGTACCAGCTCTTCCAAGATATGTATTTAATTCCATTATCTACACACTCCTTTAAACTCATTTTACCACGGAACATACGTTCTTAAAAAGTAAAGTAGATAAAATAAAAGTAGAATGTGAATTCACCTGAATTGACATTCTACTTTCATTTTTAAATTGATATCCTACTTATCTGGATTAAAATTAAATTTAAAATCATTTAGTGGCCAAAATCTAAATGATACTTTACCGACGATTTGTTGTTTATCTATTAATCCAAACGCTCTACTATCTTTACTAACTTCACGATTATCTCCTAATACTAAGTATTTATTTTTAGGAATAACGTTAGACTTAGGATGAGCATTAAGAAGATCCTTAGTTTCAAAAGATCCTGTAATGTACTCTCCTTGTTTATGTTTTTCATTATAGTCTAAGTAAGGCTCATTTACTTTTTTTCCATTAACATATAGCTGATCTTTTTTATATGTCACACTATCTCCTGATACGCCTATCACTCTTTTAACATAGTTATCAGATTTATTAGCATGGAAAACAATAACATTTCCTTTTTTTATGTTTCCTACCTTATAACCTAAAATGTTAACCATTACATGTTGTCCATCTTTTAATGTTGGATCCATAGAGTCGCCTTTTATTGTATAGGATTTGGCAACAAAAGTGACTACAAGCCATACGAGCAATAAGCCTACAGCTATCGCAACAATCCATTCTGTTATTTCTTTTTTCAAATATAACACCTCATCTATTTATTAAACTCATAGTTGAATGATCTAAAAGGATAATACCTTAGACATACATTTCCTATAACATCACTTTTTTTAATTAATCCATATTTTCTCGAATCAGTTAATGTATTACTATTATCATTCAACACTAAAAATGAGTCAGGTGGAATAATATCCCCATCAGTATTTTCTAAATCTCGTAATGCGAAATCATTAATATCTCTATTTTTAGCATAATATTTATTCACTTGTCTATCATCTTTATATAATTTACCATGCCTTATTTCTACCGATTCGCCTGCTTTCCCAATAATACGGCTAAAATGAATTTGATCATGATGACGATACATAATAATATCGCCTTCATTTAATAAATTAAATGTCACTTTCAATTTATTAATCATTATATAATCATTTTTATTTAGAGTGGGGGCCATCTCATTAGTATGAACAATTGCACTTCTTAGTAAAAAATTTTGGATAAATATCACAAAAATAATTGCTAAAATAATGGAGATACTCGTACTTATAATTCGACGCAAAATGTCACTCCTCATGTGTTCCCATAAAATGTTTTTCAACTCTTTTTCCAATAAACCATATGACTATAGTAACAATAATTAAAATAATTGCTCTTATAGGATGGGTTAAAAATGTAGTCACTTCTCTACCCATCACTGCTAAAAATGAGATGGAAATAAACTTTGAAAATAATAAAATAATAAAATAATTCTTCATTTTAATATGAGAAAAACTAGCTACAAAGTTTACTACTGTATTAGGTGTAAATGGAAAACACATTAATATAAAAATAGGAACAAGTCCTTGTTTATCTATAAAATGTGTAAGTTTTTTCACACCTTTTTTTGCTTTAACTCTTTGCATAAAAGATGCATCAACGAATTTCCTAAAAAAATAAAATACAGTAAATGTCCCAGCGACGATCCCTAACCAACTAATAATGGTTCCTGTAATAAAACCATAAGCATGAACATTTAAGATGACATATAGAGTTAAAGGAAAAACAGGAATCATAGCTCTTAAATAGAGAATAATAAAACCTGCAAAGTATCCTAATTGTTGTAACACATTAAACCAATGTTCAATTTGATGAAACACTATATCATCAAATCCTTTCTTGAAATTTCATCATTCTCTATTGAGTATAAAATTATTTTACACTCTTTTCTTAAAAAAACTATTAATTCAATAAGAAATCAGTCACAAGTACTAGATAACAGATTTAACATTAGTCATATTAATCATTTAAAAGAGAGTGAGACTGAATTCAAAACGAATTCAGTTTCCTTCTCTTGACCCCATCTTACGTTAAACAAAAACTTCTTTTTATGAAAGTCTAGTATGTTGAAAAAGATTGATATAAGTATATATTCAATTGAGTCATTGACTGCCAATATATAAAAAATGCCTAAGACAGCTCATCATGTCCTAGGCTTTAAACTATCATTTTATTTAAATTTATGTTGATATTATAAACGTTCTTCTAATTCTTTTTTCTTATCTTCATAACCTGGTTTACCAAGTAAAGCAAACATATTTTGTTTATAAGCTTCTACACCAGGTTGGTTAAATGGATTAACACCTAATTGATAGCCACTCATCGCACAAGCTAATTCAAAGAAGTAAACAACATAACCGAATGTTTCTTCATCTAAACGTGGGATATTCACAACGATATTAGGAACGCCACCATCAGTATGAGCTAATAACGTACCTTCAAATGCTTTTGTATTAACTTCATCGATTGTTTTTCCAGCTAAATAATTTAAGCCATCTAAATCGTCATCATCTTTTTCAATTGTAATATCATGTTTAGGTTGATTTACTTTTACAACAGTTTCAAATAAGAAACGGCGTCCTTCTTGAACGTACTGACCTAATGAATGTAAATCAGTAGTATAGTTTGCGCTTGAAGGATAAATACCTTTAAAGTCTTTACCTTCAGATTCACCGTATAACTGTTTCCACCATTCATTAAAGTACTGCATAGATGGTTCGTAGTTAATTAACATTTCAGTTGTATAACCTTTACTATAAAGAACATTTCGAATTGTTGCATATTGATATGCAATATTCTCTTCTAAATTTTCAGATGATAGTTCTTTACGAGCTTTATTTGCCCCATTCATAATTGCTTTAATATCAATACCTGCAGTTGCAATTGGTAATAATCCTACTGCAGTTAATACTGAATAACGACCACCTACATCATCAGGTACAACAAATGTTTCATAACTTTCATTATCTGCTAATTGTTTCAATGCACCTTTTGCTTTATCAGTTGTAGCAAAAATACGTTTTTTTGCTTCGTCTTTACCATATTTTTCTTCAACTAATTGTTTAAACAATCTAAATGCTACAGCAGGCTCAGTCGTTGTTCCTGATTTAGAAATAACATTTACTGAAAAGTCTTTATCAGACAAGTAATTCACTAATTCTTGTGTATAACTTGAAGATAAGTGATTTCCTACAAATACAATCTCAGGATATTCTGTACTGTTACGGAAAGATGAAGTAAGCATTTCAATTGCAGCACGTGCACCTAAATATGAACCGCCAATTCCGATAACCACCAATACATCTGAATTCGATTGAATATGTTTTGCTGCTTTTTGAATTCTAGAAAACTCTTCTTTATCATAATCTTCAGGTAAATTTACCCAACCTAAAAAGTCGCTTCCAGCACCTGTACCTTCATGAATCGTTTTATGAATTGTTTTTACAATATCTTTTTGTTGATCAAGTTCATGTTGACCAAAAAATTCTAACGTTTTTCCATAATCTAATTGAATATGAGTCATTTATAAATCCTCCAATGTTTATGAATTAGTTTCATTTTACTAACTTTAAGTTATCTATTCAATGAACAAGTTCAATTATTCAAAAAATAGTCTGTTTTTTTTAGAATCATTGAATTACCTTACCTTGTAATGAATACACAATCGAAACAGCAATAAACTCCTTAGTTGTAGTAATATTCAATAAATATAGAAATAACAATAGATGATTAATGATATTCTAATTATCTTTATTTTGTATAAATATGTAAAAAAATGGTTTTATTTTCATAATAAATCTGTTAGTATAGAATTATATCAATTTTCAGAAAACTTTGAGGTGACAATATGAAAGATAAAATTGTTTTAGCTTATTCAGGTGGATTAGATACTAGTGTAGCCGTTAAATGGCTTATAGATAAAGGATATGACGTAGTGGCAGTATGTTTAGATGTTGGCGAAGGTAAAGATTTAGATGTTGTTTATTCTAAAGCATTAGACATGGGCGCCATCGAATGTCATATTATTGATGCAACTAAGGAATTTAGTGAAGATTATGTAAGTTATGCAATAAAAGGAAATTTAATGTATGAAAATAGTTACCCTTTAGTATCTGCGCTCTCAAGACCGTTAATAGCGAAGAAATTAGTAGAAATTGCTGAACAAACAAAGTCAATCGGTATTGCACATGGTTGTACTGGTAAAGGTAATGATCAAGTACGTTTTGAAGTAGCAATTAAAGCACTTAACCCTAATTTGAAAACATTTGCTCCTGTTAGAGAGTGGGGCTGGAGTCGTGAAGAAGAAATCGACTATGCAATCAAACATGGTATTCCTGTAAGTATTAATCATGATTCACCTTATTCAATCGATCAAAATTTATGGGGTCGTGCAAATGAATGTGGTATTTTAGAAGATCCATATGCTGCTCCACCGAAAGATGCATATGATTTAACTGCTGAATTAGAGGATACACCAGATACACCAGATGAAATTATCTTATCATTTAAAAATGGTGTTCCTGTTCAACTTAACCATAAAGACTATGATTTAGATCAGCTAATTCTAACATTAAATGATTTAGCTGGTAAACATGGTATCGGACGTATCGATCACGTAGAGAATCGTTTAGTTGGTATAAAATCACGTGAAGTATATGAAACGCCAGGTGCTGAAGTGATATTAAAAGCTCATAAATCTTTAGAAACATTAACATTAACTAAAGATGTAGCGCATTTTAAACCGGTCATTGAAAAACAATTTGCTGAACAAACATATAATGGTTTATGGTTCTCACCTTTAACAGACAGTCTAAAGCAATTCATTGATAGCACTCAACAATATGTTGAAGGAGATGTCAGAGTTAAATTATTTAAAGGTAATGCTATTGTTAATGGTAGAAAATCGCCTTATACACTTTATGATGAAAAGTTAGCAACTTATACTAAAGAAGATGCTTTTGATCAATCAGCTGCAGTCGGCTTTATCGATATTTATGGACTACCAACACAAGTAAATGCTTATTTACATGGAGGTTATAGTAATGAGTAATAAAGCATGGGGAGGTCGTTTTCAACAACAACCTGAAGAGTGGGTAGATGCGTTTAATGCTTCTATTGACTTTGACCAAACGCTTTTAGATGAGGATATTCAAGGTAGTATTGCACATGCAACAATGCTTGCACACCAAAACATTATTTCTGAAGAAGAAAAAAATGCCATTGTAAAAGGTTTGAAAGATATACAAGCAGATTTTCATAACCATAATATTGAATTTAAACATGCTTTAGAAGATATACATTTAAATATCGAGCATGAACTGATACAACGCATTGGAGATCCAGGTGGCAAATTACACACAGGTCGTAGTAGAAATGATCAAGTAGCAACAGACTTACATCTCTATGTAAAAAAACAAGTCATTGAGATTCAAGCACTCATTCGTTCATTCCAAGAGTCTATTTTAACTTTAGCAAAATCTCATGTAGACACGATCATGCCAGGTTATACGCACTTACAACGTGCTCAACCTATTTCTTTCGCACATCACATCATGACATATTTTTGGATGTTAGAAAGAGACTATACACGTTTTGCAGATAGTTTAAAACGTATTGATATATCTCCACTTGGCGCTGCAGCATTGAGTGGCACTACACATCCTATCGATAGACATAAAACTCAAGAATTACTTGGTTTTGAATATATTTATGAAAATAGTCTTGATGCAGTGAGTGATCGTGATTACATTATTGAAACATTGCATAATATATCATTAACAATGACTCACCTATCACGTTTTGCGGAAGAAATTATTTTTTGGTCTACGGATGAAGCGAAATTTATTACACTATCCGATGCATTTTCTACTGGTTCATCTATTATGCCTCAAAAGAAAAATCCAGATATGGCTGAACTCATTCGTGGTAAAGTGGGACGTACGACAGGACATTTAATGAGTATGCTTGTCACATTGAAAGGATTGCCTCTTGCATATAATAAAGACTTACAAGAGGATAAAGAAGGTTTATTTGATTCAGTTCGTACGATTAAAGGTTCATTACGTATTTTTGAAGGCATGCTTAATACGTTAACAGTTAATACAAATCGTTTAAATGAAACAGTGCATCAAGATTTCTCTAATGCAACAGAACTTGCAGATTATTTAGTAGATAAGAATGTACCGTTTAGAACAGCACATGAAATTGTAGGAAAAATTGTCTTTGAATGTATTCAACAAGGCATCTATTTATTAGATGTACCATTTGAACATTATCAAGAATTAAATGATAAAATCGAAGAAGATGTATATGATTACTTAAAACCAGAAAATTGTTTAAATAGAAGAAAAAGTTATGGTTCTACAGGCCAAGATGCTGTGCGTCATCAATTAAACGTTGCAGAAAATATTTTAAAACAATAATGAATACTATTATTAAATGACTATGAATCGAATAAATAAAGATTCTAATAAAGCATCTACTTGAGGATTAACTCTAAATCGCTTAATCGTTTTATAAGAAAGTTTTTGATTTTGTGAAGATCACATCACTTGTAAGAATAAGTACTGAAGTTTCCTTTCGTAGAGTAAGTTAAGTCATGTTAGAATCTTTATACATAAGGCACTTCGTTAATTTAGTTTAGTGATGTTTATTAAATTATACGAAAGTGCCTTATTTTTTTAAGTATTTCAATGTAAAATTACATATAAAT
>NZ_KV796883.1:0-256919 GCF_001809305.1 Staphylococcus sp. HMSC072H03 | reverse complement strand
TAAGTATTTCAATGTAAAATTACATATAAATATAAAGTAAATTGGCAAGACTCATTTTTTAGTTAAATTTAATTTAATTATTTTAACTTTCTCTATATTTATTGTTAATAAATTAATAGTTTTGCTAAAATTTTGAAAAAATTATTCTAAAAATTTCTTCTCTTTGCTAAAGTTTTAATGTATTTTTAAATTGAACTGAGAGGATGAATTTTTTGAAGGTTTCTAAAAAAGCAATGATATCTAGTTTAGCAATAGCCACTATCGGTTTAGTAACATTACATAATCCAGTAGAAGCAAATAATAATCATAACAACTATAGCACTACTTCTAATTCTGCTGCAACACATCAACAGTTTAATCAATCACAAAATAAATATACGTCAGTAGCGATTAGTAAACATCGTAATCAAGATCATTCGAATTGGATGACCAACTTAACTGGCGAACGTTTTACGACTATCGCTCATATGCCATAGATGTCGGCCCAGATTATACTAGTTTAAGTGCTGAAAACACTAAGCATTTAAAAGATTTAGGTTTCCTAATTCATCCTTATACAGTAGATAAAACTACAGATATGCAACGTTTAAATCAATATGGTATTGACGGTCTATTTACAAATTTTGCTGATAAATATAAAGCTACTATCCCAAACGAGTAATTTTATTAATTAAATCACTCTATAAAAAAACCTCCCAATGACGAGTATATATTTCTCATCATTGGGAGTTTCATTTTTAATAGTTATATTTACGCCCATCCACGATAGCGTGCTGCTTCAGCGGTACGTTTAATTCCTACAATATAAGCTGCCAATCTCATATCAATTTTTCTATTCTGAGCTAATTCATAAATAGTGTCAAAAGCCTCGATTAATTTTTCCCGTAATTTTTCATTGACTTCATCTTCTGACCAGTAATAACCTTGGTTGTTTTGTACCCATTCAAAATAAGATACTGTCACGCCACCTGCACTTGCTAATACATCGGGTACAAGTAAAATATCACGTTCAGTTAAAATACGTGTAGCTTCTGGAGTGGTTGGTCCATTTGCCGCTTCTACAACAATGTCAGCTTTAATATCGTGTGCATTATCTTCTGTGATTTGATTTGAAATTGCAGCCGGTACTAAAATATCACAATCAAGTTCGAATAATTCTTTATTTGAAATTGTATCTTCAAATAAGTTAGTTACAGTACCAAAGCTATCACGACGATCTAGTAAGTAATCGATATCTAAGCCATTAGGATCATGTAATGCACCATATGCGTCTGAAATACCAACTACTTTAGCACCCATATCATTTAAAAATTTAGCTAAGAAACTTCCAGCGTTCCCAAAGCCTTGAATCACAATACGTGACCCTTTAATTTCTTTTCCTCTACGCTTAGCAGCTTGTTCAATAGCAATCACTACGCCAAGAGCAGTAGAACGATCACGTCCTTGTGAGCCACCTAAGACAATTGGCTTACCAGTAATAAAACCTGGAGAATTAAACTTATCTAAAGCACTATATTCATCCATCATCCAAGCCATAATTTGAGAATTTGTAAACACATCTGGAGCAGGAATATCTTTAGTTGGTCCTACAAATTGAGAAATTGCACGTACATATCCTCGTGATAAACGTTCTACTTCATGAATACTCATTTGACGTGGATCACATACAATACCACCTTTACCTCCACCATAAGGTAAGTTGACAATGCCACATTTTAAAGTCATCCACATCGATAAAGCTTTGACTTCTTCTTCATCTACATCAGGATGGAAACGAACGCCACCTTTAGTAGGACCTACAGCGTCATTATGTTGTGCACGATACCCAGTAAATGTTTTAACTGTACCATCGTCCATACGTACTGGAATACGTACTTGCAAGAATCTTAATGGTTCTTTAATTAAATCATACATACCATCATCAAATCCCAATTTATGCAATGCTTCTTTAATGATGCTTTGTGTAGAAGTCACTAAATTATTATTCTCAGTCATAATCACTTTCGCCTCTTTTTTTTCACAAATGTTTTCGCTTTCATAAGTATTGTAACACGCCTATACTTTTTAAAGAAATTAAATCATGCCATATTACGTCATATCTATTTACTTAAATACACTTCTAATTCGATTTAATGCTTCATCTAATTCTTCTTTAGTAATAACCAAAGGTGGTGCAAAACGAATTACTGTATCATGGGTTTCTTTACATAATAAACCTTTTTCTTTCAATGCTTCACAAAATGGTCTTGCACTTTCGTGTAATTCCACACCAATGAATAACCCGCGTCCACGAACTTCTTTAATTGCAGGGTGATTAATCTTTTGTAATTCTGATTTAAAATATTCACCTAGTTCATTTGAATGTTCTGGTAAATTTTCATCGATAATGACATCTAAAGCCGCAATTGACACTGCACAAGCAAGCGGATTGCCACCAAAAGTAGAACCATGAGAACCAGGTGTAAATACATCAAGCACCTCGTTATCTGCTAATACAACTGAAATTGGTAAGACGCCTCCACCAAGCGCTTTACCCAAAATATATACATCCGGTTTAACATTATCCCAATCACATGCAAATAATTTTCCAGATCGTCCTAATCCAGCTTGAATTTCATCGGCGATAAACAAAATATTATGTTCATTACATAAATCTCTAATGGTTTTCAAATAACCTTCTGGAGGAATATTAATGCCTGCTTCGCCTTGAATAGGTTCAACTAAAACAGCTGCTGTGTTTTTATTAATTGCTTCTTTTAATTGTGTTTCATTGCCAAAGTCAACTTTACGAAAACCATCTAATAAAGGACCATATCCACGTTGATATTCAGCTTCAGATGATAAAGACACAGGGGCCATTGTACGACCATGGAAGTTCCCATTAAATGCAATAATCTCAGCTTGATTTGGTTCAATACCTTTAACGTCATAGGCCCAACGACGTGCAGCTTTTAAGGCTGTTTCAACTGCTTCAGCACCTGTATTCATTGGTAGTGCTTTATCTTTACCAGCTAATTTACAAATTTTTTCGTACCATTCCCCTAAGTTATCACTATGAAAAGCACGAGAGACAAGTGTCACTTTATCTGCTTGATGTTTTAATGCTTGAATAATTTTTGGATGACGATGACCTTGGTTAACTGCTGAATATGCTGATAACATATCTATATATTTATTACCTTCTGGATCAGTAACCCAAATCCCCTCTGCTTTTGAAACAACAATTGGTAGCGGCACATAGTTATGAGCACCGTAATGGTTTGTTAGTTCAATAATTTTTTCAGATTTAGTCATAATATCTCCCCTTTGCTTATTGTTATATTAAAACTAATCACTATATTTACTGGCTTTCGCAATTCTATTTTAAAACATTAAAGTCTCTCTAAATCCATTTATGAAAGCCCTTACAAAGATAATGACATATCCTCTTATCATTTTACAAGTAAATTATTTCTATTAGCTAAAATTTTAATATAAACCTTTTTTTCTTAATAAAAAAGGTAGTGGACAAAATTCATTATGAGTTCTGTCTCACTACCATACTATTTCATATTTTATTAATTATTTATCTTTACGAGGTAACGGATAAAATCCTTTATTAAATTGTTCCCATAAATTTGGTGGTAACGCATGTTTATCTTCACGATTTGGATCAAAGTATGAGATAATTTCCTCTTCTTTACCCTCTTCAATTTTATGGATAAAGTTATAATCTAGAAGAATTCCACGACCTAATGCTACGAGTTCAATGCCTGTCGATTCTACTGCATCTAAAGCATCATCAGCAGTAAATACAGAACCTATACCAATGACTGGCATACGTCCATCTACCCATTGATGGATAAGTTTTAGACGTTCTTCTCCTTCATATTTACCCTCACGTGTTTGTGAATGAATATCCATAATTGAAATATGAACATAATCAATCGCTTTTTTTGTAATTGTTTTAATTAATTTTTCTGTGTGTTCCATTGAAATACCAGGTGATTCTGCTTCTTCTGGTGATAATCTATAACCTACAATAAAATCTTTATTTGCATAAGTTTCTTTAACTTTTAATACTTCATCAATCACTGCAAGTGGGAATTTTAAATGGTCTCCCCATTCATCTTCACGACGATTATAGTATGGAGAGAAGAATTGATGAATTAAGTAATGGTTCGCTCCATGTATTTCTACGCCGTCAAATCCAGCTTCAATGGCGCGACGTGTAGCTTCACCGAAATCTTTAATTGTTTGTTCGATTTCTTCAGTAGTGATTTCTCTTGCATGATGTTCCTGTTGTTGACCAAAACTTTTCATTGAAACGGGGCTTGGTGCCACAACATCTCCATTAGGAGTCAATTCAGGTAAAGCTTGTGCACCACCATGATGAATTTGTACTAATGCTTTTGCGCCATTTTTCTTCATTGCTGTCGCTAAGCGTTTTAAACCTTCGATATCTGAATCGTGTGCGACAGATGGTTGGCCTGGGAAGGCTTTACCAATATCATTTACATTACTTGCAGCATTAATTGCAAGACCTACATCTTTGGCACGTTTCTCAATGTAAGAAATTTCGACATCTGAAATAGTACCATCATCATTTGATGATGTATGTGTTAAAGGTGCAAGTACAAAGCGATTTCTTAATGATACACCGTTGGGTAATGTAACAGTTTCAAATAATTTTTTATATTTATTATTCATAAGTAATTCCTTTCTAAATCTTTTAGTTTTATTATTTTCAAACTATAACATGAACATTTTTATGTCTCTACTTTTATGCTTATATGCATTAACCATCTTTTTAAATTTAGCAATATATTGACATAATAAAAAACGTTACTTAAAAAAGTAACGTTTTAGCGTGTTGACAGTCATTCAATTATTATTACGAATTGCACGTTTAGACTGCTTAATCCAGACCGGTAGGCGTTCTTCAAGCGTTTGAAACCCATACTTTTCTGTCTCTTTAATTTCATCTAATACAGACTGTTTTTCTTTTTTTCGTTCATAATTCTTAAAGTAATCATTATCTTTAAGTGACAAATTAAGCTTTCCTTCATCGTCTATAGAAAGGATTTTAGCTTTTACAATTTGACCTTCTGATAGAAATTTTTTTAGATTATGGACATAATCATCCATAATCTCTGAAATATGGATAAGTCCTTCAGTATGGTCAGGGGTCTCAACAAAAGCGCCATACGGTTGAATTCCAGTCACACGCACTTTAATATGCTGACCTTCTTTATAGTGAGTATTCAACTTGATAACCCCTTATTTCGTTTTTCTTAACATATTAATAATAGCATAAATCCCATACTTGGACTAACGATAAACTAATAAAAAATTAATTTCTTTAGAAATTTATATTTCTTCTTCATAAATTTACATTAAAAAGTTCGTTTTTAATAAAAAAAGATGAGCATAAATGTCTTATTTAAAACAGTTTACGCTCACCTTTTTTTATTTAATGATATTTCTTTGATGAATTAAGCTTTTTTATCTTCTACATCAATAGATTCAATAACCACATCATGTACAGGCTTATCTTGTGCCCCTACTTTAGTATTTGCAATATCTTCTAATGTAGTTTCACCGTCAATTAATTGACCAAACACAGTATGTTTTTGATCTAACCAAGGTGTTCCACCTTTTTCTGCATAAGCTTTAGCAATTGGTTCAGGCCAACCGCCATCAACAAGCTGATTAAGCATTGTATCTGGTACTTCTTTCATTTGAACAACAAAGAATTGTGAACCATTTGTATTTGGACCAGCATTTGCCATTGAAAGTGCACCATATAAATTAAATGCTTCTAATGAAAACTCATCCTCAAATGAACCTCCATAAATACTTTCTCCTCCCATACCAGTAGCAGTAGGGTCTCCACCTTGAATCATAAAATCATTAATGACACGATGGAATGTAATGCCGTCATAATATCCATTTTTTGCATGTGTCACAAAATTTTCAACTGTTTTTGGAGCAATCTCAGGAAACAGCTTAAATGTCATATCTCCTTTATTTGTATGCATAATTACTTTAATTTCATTATCTTGTATTTCTTTATTTAACTGTGGATAGTTAGTCATTTAAATTCTCCATTCATGTTATGATGATATAGATACATATTAACATATTTGAAAGGAAGTAATATAGCATGTTATATCGATTCTCTCACAAAACAGGTACTTATGGTGTAACGATTAAAGAAGATAGCGATCATCAAGTTTTAGTACAAATTGAACAAGTCATTAAACATCCTAAACAAGGAGATTTACATCATCCTGGTGAAACTGAAGGTGTTTTTTTTCATGAAAGACGTGCTTTAAGCCATTATGAAAAACGTTATGCAACACGTTCACAATTGAGAGATTTTAATGTAGAAGAGATGAAATATGAAGATTCTTTACAACAAGCGATTACTAAAATGGAAAACGAATTAAAACAACAACACACAGAATACGCAAAATTGGCATTAGACAATTTAAACAGTCTAAAAAAAGACTATTCTATCCAATATAAACAAAATTTTTTCTAGTCCATTTTACGTCTTTCTTCCTATTTAACAAGATAAGTAAAATTGCTGACTTTACATCTTTTCACAGTTTTTCAGAATAAATTGATTGATGTATAATAAAATTTATAACAATTTTTGAAGGAGGAAAATATAGTGAGTTTGATACATATTGCGGTACTTTTACCGTTAATATTCGCACTCATTATTCCAATTCTTTATCGTTTCTTTAAAAAGATTCATTTAGGATGGTTTGTATTACCTGTTCCTGTTGTCTTATTTATTTATTTTTTATCTTATATTTCAACTACTCAATCAGGTAATACAGTAATAAAAACTTTCAATTGGATGCCACATATCGGCATGAATTTTGATATTTATCTTGATGGCTTAAGCATACTCTTTAGTTTGCTTATAACTGGCATTGGAAGTTTAGTAGTTCTTTATTCAATCGGTTATTTAGATAAATCTGAACGATTAGGGAATTTTTACTGTTATTTATTACTGTTTATGGGTGCAATGTTAGGCGTCGTACTCTCAGATAATATCATTATCTTATATCTATTCTGGGAATTAACTTCATTCTCAAGTTTTTTACTCATTTCTTTTTGGAGAGAAAAGAAAGCTTCTATATATGGAGCACAAAAGTCACTGATTATCACTGTATTTGGAGGACTTAGTTTACTTGGTGGATTAATCTTAATTTCACTTGCAGGACAATCATTAAGTCTACATTATTTAATCCATCATGTATCTCAAATACAAGACAGTTCTTTCTTTACACTTGCAATGGTTTTAATTATGTTAGCAGCTTTCACAAAATCTGCACAAGTGCCATTTTACATTTGGTTACCTGATGCAATGGAGGCACCTACTCCTGTCAGTGCATATTTACATTCAGCTACAATGGTTAAAGCAGGGTTATATCTTGTTGCACGTTTAACCCCATTATTCGCGATATCAGAAGGATGGATATGGACTATTACTTTAGTAGGCTTAATCACACTATTTTGGGCTTCATTAAATGCAACGAAACAACAAGATTTGAAAGGGATTCTAGCATTTTCTACAGTTTCACAATTGGGAATGATTATGTCTATGCTAGGTATTGGAGCTATAAGTTATCATTTTGAAGGTAGTGACAGTCAATTATATATCGCTGGTTTTACAGCAGCTGCTTTCCATTTAATTAACCATGCTACCTTTAAAGGTGCATTATTTATGATTACAGGTGCCATTGATCATGTGACAGGCACACGTGATGTAAAAAAATTGGGCGGTTTACTTACTATCATGCCAATTTCTTTTACTCTTACTGTAATTACAGCATTAAGTATGGCAGGTGTGCCACCATTTAATGGTTTCTTATCAAAAGAAAAATTCTTAGAGGCTATGATAGAAGCTACACACACGCCTCTATTTAGTTTAAATACTCTAGGTATTATTTTTCCAATTTTAGCGATTGTAGGTAGTATATTTACATTTGTATATTCAATTAAATTCGTACTACATGTATTCTTTGGTAAATATCATTCTGATTTATTACCTAAGAAAGCACATGAAGCATCATTATTAATGTTAATTTCACCAGCAATTCTAGCAACGCTAGTTGTTGTTTTTGGACTATTCCCTGGACTATTAACACATTCTATAATCGAACCAGCTACTAAAGCCATAAGTGGAATATCAACCGTACATGCAGAATTCCATATGTTCCATGGTATTACTCCTGCGTTCATCTCTACTTTAACGATTTGGATTGTAGGTATTATCTTATTATTTACGTTCAATTACTGGATTCGTTTATTAAAAGCACAACCAGACAACTTAAAATTAAATTATTGGTATGATACTACTGGCAAATGGTTACCAAATCATTCCGCTTCTCTAACTAATTATTATGTTAATGGGTATGTACGTGATAGTTTAGTCTTTATTTTTGGTACATTAATTGTGTTAACACTCATCACATTAGTGAGGGTGCCGTTTAGCTTTAATTTTAAAAATATAAATACAATTCACATCTATGAAATGATTATTATCATAATACTTACTATCTCAGCGTTCTTAGTTGTTACAGCAACATCTCGTTTATTTAGTATTATTATGCTTAGTGTTGTTGGCTATGCAGTATCAATTTTATTTGTTTTCTTTAAGGCACCTGATTTAGCTTTAACACAATTTGTTGTTGAGTCTATCTCAACGGGTCTATTTCTATTATGTTTCTATCACTTGCCTAACTTAAATCGCTATAATGAAAAAACATCATTTAAATTAACGAATGCTATCATCTCTATTGGTGTTGGTTTGGTAGTGACAATATTAGGTCTTATCGCTTATGGTAATAGACATTTTTCTTCTATTGGAGAATATTACAAGGCACATGTTTATGACTTAGCACATGGTAAAAATATGGTTAACGTTATTCTCGTAGACTTCCGTGGTATGGATACCTTATTTGAATCTTCTGTATTAGGTATTGCAGGTCTTGCAGTTTACACGATGATTAAATTACGAAGTAAACGTAACAAAACAAGTGAGGTGGAAAGCAATGAATAGACAAAATAACAATTTAATGTTTCAGTATTCAGCTGTAATTATTGCTTTCTTAATTGCTCTTTTTGGTATTACTTTATTTTTAGCAGGACATTACACACCAGGTGGAGGATTTGTTGGTGGATTGCTTCTATCAACCGCTTTAACCATTATTATGATTGCATTTGATATAAAAACGATGCGTAAAATCTTTCCTTGGGATTTTAAAATCTTAATTGGTATTGGTTTATTATTCTGTGTAAGTACGCCGATAGCAAGTTGGTTTTACGGAAAAAGTTTCTTTACACATACAGAATTTAATATTCCATTACCACTTCTACACTCTGTTCATATGAATACACCAATGTTCTTCGACTTTGGCGTTATGTGTGCAGTAATTGGTACAGTAATGACTATTATTATAACGATTGGAGAGAACGAATAGTGGAAATTATTATGATTATTGTATGTGGCATACTTACATCAATCAGTGTCTATCTCGTTTTATCTAAAAGTTTAATACGTATTATTATGGGAACAACGCTGATTACACATGCATCAAATTTATTTTTAATTACTATGGGAGGATTGAAACATGGTGAAATGCCAATATATGAAAAAGATATTCATCACTATGTAGATCCAATCCCTCATGCATTAATACTTACTGCAATTGTTATTGCATTTGCAACTACTGCTTTTTTCTTAGTCTTAGCTTTTAGAACGTATAAAGAATTAGGCACAGACAACATAGAACAAATGAAAGGAGTGCCTAGTGATGATAGCAACTAATATGGTTGTTCTTACATTAGTTATACCAATCATTACCGCTATTATTCTTATCTTTTTGGGTCAACGCTATCCATTAAAGCGTGCGGTCACATTGATAGGTTTAGTTTTAACTTTGATTGTAGCGATGATTAATTTAATTAATGTTAGTAAATTTGGTCCTCTTAAAGTAGAATTAGGTTCTTGGCCAGCCCCATATGGTATTATCTTTTTATTAGATACGTTAGGGGCAATGTTGATTGTAACGAGTATTATCATTACTCTGCTCATTACGATCTATTCTTTTTCAACTGCCGGAATCGATAGAGAGCGTTACTATTTTCATTTTTCAATCGTCTTTATGTTAGTGGGTATTATTGGTGCTTTCACTACTGGAGATATTTTTAACCTTTTCGTATTCTTTGAAGTCTTTTTAATGTCATCTTATGCATTGCTTGTATTAGGTGGTACACGTATTCAACTTCAAGAAACGGTCAAATATTTACTTATTAATGTTGTAACATCGACATTTTTCGTTATTGCTGTTGCTATCTTATATTCAATCGTCGGCACTTTAAATATGGCTGACATTAGCGTAAAACTGAATGAATTATCTCATTCACATCAAGGATTATTAAGTATTGTCTTTATTTTGTTCATCTTTGTGTTTGCAACTAAAGCTGGTGTTTTTCCATTATATGTTTGGTTACCTGGATCATACTATGCGCCACCTTTTGCTATCATTGCATTCTTCGGTGCTTTATTAACTAAAGTTGGCGTCTATGCTATTTTAAGAACACTTAGTCTTTTTTTCCATAACACAATGAGTTTTTCTCACTATACTATTTTATTCTTAGCACTATTAACGATTATATTTGGATCCATTGGTGCCATTGCTTATTATGATATTAAAAAAATTATTTTATATAATATTATGATTGCAGTAGGTGTCATACTCGTTGGTGTTGCTATGATGAGTAAATTAGGAATTATGGGTGCTATATATTATACCATTCACGATATGTTAGTTAAGACTGCACTTTTCTTAATTATTGGTGTCATGTATCAAATTACCAAAACATCAAATCTTAAGTCATTCGGTGGTTTAATTAAGACATATCCTATACTTGGTTGGTCTTTCTTTATTGCAGCTTTAAGCTTGGCTGGTATTCCCCCATTTAGTGGGTTTTATGGAAAATACTTTATTGTAAAAGCCGCTTTTGAAAAAGGATTTTATATCAGTGCAATTATCGTATTACTTTCAAGTTTAATCGTACTCTATTCTGTGATTCGTATTTTCCTACATGGTTTCTTTGGTGAACCTAAGGGATATAAAATGAATAACAATGTAAATGTAAAACAAGCAACAATCGTTTCAGTAATTGCAGTTATCATTACTGTACTATTTGGTTTATCTGCTGATGCACTTTATCCATTTATATCAGAAGCAGCTAAATCTTTCTATGATCCTAATGTTTATATTAAAAGTGTATTAGGAGGTAGATACTAATGGCTCTTCAATTTGTGTTAAATATTATATTAGCTATTATATGGATGTTTTTAAGCGGCAGTTATACATTTAATAACTTTTTACTAGGATTTTTAATAGGAATTGGGCTTGTTTACTTATTTAAAAAAGTATTGCCTGGTAGTTTTTATTTAAAAAGAGTTTATAAAGTCATTAAATTGATTGTTGTCTTTTTTATAGAATTAATGAAAGCCAATATTGATGTATCCAAAATTGTGTTACAGCCAAGACTTAAAAATCAACCTGGTTTCTTTATTTATCACACAGATTTAAAACATGATTGGCAAATTGTTTTATTATCTAATTTAATCACTTTAACACCAGGAACTGTCGTTTTAGGTATTAGTGATGATAGAACTAAAATATACATTCACTCAATTGACTTTAGTACGAAAGAAGAAGAAATTGAAAGCATTAAATCATCACTTGAAAAAGTAGTGAGAGAGGTGGGCGAAGCTTAATGGTAAAAACAATTATTATTATTGCTTTAATTGTCGTAGTATTATCGATGCTAGCAATGTTTATTCGTATTATTAAAGGTCCCACTTTACCTGATCGCGTCCTTGCACTAGACGCTATTGGCTTACAATTGATGGCGTGTGTTGCATTATATAGTGTATTTATCGGCTCACAATACTTACTTGTAGTTATTTTACTTATTGGTATTTTAGCTTTCTTAGGTACAGCAGTATTCTCTAAATTTATAGATAAAGGTAAGGTGATTGAACGTGATAGCAAAAATCATCATTAGTTTAGCCATCATTTTCATTATCTTAGGTGCATTGATAAGTGCAATTACTGCTATTGGTATTATTCGTTTAAAAGATGTCTATTCACGCGGTCATGCTGCAGGTAAATCTGCAACATTAGGTGCTATATTTTTATTATTTGGAACGTTTTTATATTTTATGGGAACAGAAGGATACGCCAATATGCAACTGATATTCGGCATTATTTTCATTTTGATTACTGGCCCTCTTTCTAGCCATTTAATGATGAAAGCATCATATAATAATAAAACGCCTTATACTAAAGATACAAAAATTGATGAACTTAAAGATGAATTTAACAATAAGAAAATATAATTTGATAAAAATCGAGGTACTTTCTTAAAGTGCTTCGATTTTTTGTTTTGAAAAAGATAGTTTTATGTTATTATAAATCGTAATAATTACGTTTTAAAAGGGTTTTATTATACATTGGACTATTATTGGTGGCGGTATACAAGGAACCACTATAGCAATTAAGTTATGTGAAGTAGGCATGTCCATCCAAAATCTTACAATTATCGACCCTCATGATTCTTTATGCGAACAATTTCATAAATGCACAAATAGAATTGCTATGCCTTACTTACGTTCACCTATTGTACATCATATTCATCCTGACCCATTTCATTTAAAAAAATTTGCAAAAATGAATTAGTATATTAATCCAACTTTTGGTCGTTATCAAAGATCTCAAACAGAGATGTTTATGGATCACACACATGCTCAAATACATAACTACCATCTAAATCAAAGTTATATTCAAAGTTATGTTCAACGCATTGAAAAAAATCAAAGAGGATGGAGTATTACAACAAGTCATCATTCTGTCATTCAAACTGATTGTGTTGTTTTAGCACAAGGATGTCATAATGAACCTTTTGTCCCTGCCGCATTTACTCAAGCTAAAGATGTATGTCATATATTTAGTGATCATTTTAATTCTCAATTATTTTCACAATCATCTCATGTCATTGGAAGTGGTATTTCAGCTGCTCATTTAACATTAAAGCTTTTAAAATTAGATAAGAATAAAATCGTTCATTTATGGATGAATAAAAATATAGATATTCAACATTTTGATGCTGATCCTGGTGGGCTAGGTCCAAAAAAAATGAAGGCCTTTTTAAATCATTCTTCACATGAAGAAAAACTTCAAACAGTGTTAACAGAAAGACATAAAGGTTCAATGCCTCACGAGTTATATTTACGCTTAAAGAAATATGTTCAAAATAAAAGACTTATTATACATAAAGAAGAGATTAAGGACTTAAAATCGCATCAAATTATTACTGAAAATTTAAATATCCCATATGATTACATACTTTTAGCAACTGGATTTAAGTCTTCAATTTTGCAGCAACCCATGATACAATCTCTAATTCAAAATGCTAATGCCCCCCTCCTATCTTGTGGATTTCCAAAAATCACACATGAATTAGAATGGTTACCTCATTTATTTGTTGCTGGTGGACTAGCTGATTTAGAACTTGGTCCATTTGCTAGAAATATCATGGGAGGTAAAGAAGCAGCTCAAAGAATTTATAGCGTATTTCAAAGAATAAATCACCATAGAGAAGTATCATAAATATAAAATACTAGCCCGTAGATGAATATTTTCTACAGGCTAGTATTTTATAATTTGTTATTTTAATGGTTTAATCCCTATTGTACCTCTCATGATACTAATTAATTTATCTTGATCACTTTTAATTTCTATATTCCATACTTGTGTCGTATGACCTTTATGAATAATAGAAGCGGTAGCAATCACGCGTCCCTCTTTTACTGAGTGAATATGATTGGCATTCATTTCTAAACCTAATGGGATAAAGTGTTTCGTATCAATTAAATGGGCAGCGCCTAATGAACAAGCTGTTTCACCTAATGCAATACTTGCACCACCATGTAGATAGCCAAAGGGTTGTTTAACCTTATCAGTGACTGGCATGGAAATTACAACTATTCCCTCATCTACTGTTTCGATTTTCATATCAAATGTTTCAAGTAAATTAGACATGTTGTCACCTCTTTTTTTCTATAATACCATTGCAGCTATTGTACCAAAAATCATCAATGGAACATTATAGAAAAGGAAGTTAGGTATACATGTATCTCTAATGTGATCATGTTGACCATCTACATTAAGACCTGCTGTGGGTCCAAGTGTTGAATCACTTGCTGGTGAACCAGAATCTCCAAGTGCAGCAGCTGTTCCTACTAAAGCAATTAATGCCATATTATCTAAACCAAGAGATGAACCTAGTGGTATAAATAAAGCTGCAATAATTGGAATCGTAGCAAAAGATGATCCAATGCCTAACGTAACAATAAGGCCGACAATATACATTGCAATAATAGTAATTAATTTATGTCCATTTGTAATCTCAGTTAAACTAGAAACTAATTTTTCAATATCACCAGTAGCATTCATGACACCTGCAAAACCGTTAGCTGATAAAATAACGACACCAATAAATGACATTATTTTTATTCCTTCTACAAATTGACTATCTAATTCATTCCATTTATAAATACCAGAAATAAAGAATATCAGCACTCCTGCTAATGCTCCAAAAATCATTGAATCCGTAAATGTTTGAACTAAGAAAGTAGCGAAAATAGCAACAATCGTAACAACTAATACATATGGCCGAATTTCTGCTATTTCTTCTCCATTATCTTTAAGTACCTCTTGCTTATATTCACGTGGTTTACGATAAACAAACAACCCAATCACTAAACCGACAATATAACCAAGTGAAGGAATTAACATTGCTTTCCAAATCATATTAAATTCGATAGGATGATGAGCTTTTTGAAATCCACTTTGTATAATTTGGTGGAAAATCTGTCCAAAGCCATAAGGTAGTAAAACATATGGCCAACATAAACCAAATCCTATAACTAAACCAATTAATCGTCTATCAATTTTCAAATCGTTAAATAGACTAAGTAATGGTGGAATTACAATTGGTATAAATGCAATATGTACTGGAATTAAGTTCTGACTCATAATACTCATTGCTAGTAATACTAAAATAATAATCACTTTTACTTTAATCCTTGATAAGCGGCTATTCTCAGTATGAATCGCACGAATAATTTTATTTACTAAATAATCTGTGATGCCACTATATGATATCAGTGCTGCAAAGCCCCCTAATAAAGCGTAACTTAATGCCACTTCCGAACCATCTACAATATTTTTACCGAATACACTAATTACTTTGTTTAAACTCATGCCCGATATTAGACCACCTACAAGTGAACTAATAAATAAACTAATGATAACATTCAGTCTTAAGAGACATAATATAATCATTAATATTACGGCAATAACTACAGCATTAAACATTATACTCACATCCTTTATCACTCTACCGAACTAAAGTGTATAATTATGTGATTAATAATATCAAGTAGTTAGGCGGTTGTCAACGCCTAATATAATAGTATTTTAAAAAAATAAACGTCTAAGGTATCAATGTACCTCAGACATTTATCTATTTTGCCTCACAATGAATGTATATTCATTTCTAACATCCATTTTATATTGATTGTCTTAACCAATTCACAATGGTCATTATCATGCTTCCTGTCGGACCTTTAGGACCTTTATAGTTATTTTTATTAATCGTTGCAGGACCTGCAATATCAAAATGAATATGTGGTGTTTGCTCACTAAAATGCGTAACGAAAGCTGCAGCAAATAAGGCTTTACCTTGTCCATTTGTATGATTCACTAAATCAGCGACCTCTGTATTACGAATCAATTGTTGTTCAGTTTGAGTAATAGGTAATTCAACAGCGAATTCATCAACTTCTCTAGCACTTTTTAAAATGTGTTTCATATCTTCATCTGCATTCGAACTAAATAAAGCAGCTTTATCTTCTCCCAATGCCGCTATAGCAGCACCTGTAAGAGTAGCAAAATCACATATTAAACGTGGTTGAAATTGATTTGCATAAAATACGCCATCTCCTAAAACTAAACGGCCTTCAGCATCGCTATTTAAAACTTCTACTGTTTCACCACTTAAGGCAGTATATACATCATCTGGTTTCATAGCCTGTTGACTAATCATATTTTCTGCAGAGACAATGACACCTACAATATTTACTGGTAAAGATAATTTAGACGCAGCATCAATCATTCCTACAACGTTAGCAGCACCACACATATCAAATTTCATTGTTTGCATACCCATTTTAGATTTGATGCTATAGCCACCAGAATCATATGTAATCCCTTTCCCAACTAATGCAATAGGTGCTTCATTTTTATCTGTTCCATGATACGTTAAAGTAATAACAACAGGAGGGTGAGTAGATCCTTTACCTACAGCATGTAGTAAACCAAAACCTTCTGATAACAATGTGTCATTATTTTTAATATCTACTGAAACAGAAGACGATTTAAAGTGATGTGCTACTTCACTTGCAAAGTATTCTGGAGTAAGTATATTGGGAGGCATATTACTAAAGTCACGTGCTATATTCACCGATTCACCAATCAAATACCCTGCTTTTATATTTTTTGTATCCTCATCACTATTAGATGATTCTATATATAATTCCAGTTGATATGGTGTGGATTTGTTAGATTTATAGTTGTTAAATTCATAAATCGATTGTCTACTTTGTAATCCGAAAATCTCTGCAATACTTGTTTTGTCAATTTGTTTTGAATTAAATGTATCAAAAAGAACATTTGCTTCTGTCACACGCTCTTTTTTTAGATATTGAAAAAGTGTACCAAATACTTTTAAAAATGAAGCATAAGATAATGTTTTCAAATTTCCTAGTCCAACCGTAATTAAACGTTTAGGTTCATTATTTATGTATAAAATAGTCGAAGATGTTTTTCCTAATTGACTACTTACAATATGACGATGTCGGTAATTTTCAATAGTTTGTGTAAGGTCACTATTTTTGTACGTGATCTTTCCAATTTGATTAAGATGATCGGGTACTCCTAGAATAATAACGTCGGTCATTTTATTCGAATCATAATTAAAATGTATCATATAACTCTCCTTTAAAATAAAGGAGTGAGATATTGAAATCTATTTTGTTTCACAGATTTCTGTCTCACTCCTTAATGATTAAATATTTAATTTATTAACTTAGAATTTACCTTTTTTAAATGCTAAGCCAACGCCACCCATTTTGAATACTGCACGTGTATCAATCACTTTCTTCATGAACGCAGCTTTTTTACCAGTGATGTCTCTACCAAACACATGACCTACACCATCATGTGAACCTAAAGAACAAACTGTACCACGATCAATATATTCGAAGTCAGTTGTAGCTTGACCATTTAAGATATTTTCAATGTTTTTAGCAACATGTGCACCTTGTTGCATAGCAATTTGAGCTGTAGTTGGTAATGGACGTTCCTCACCTGCTGGGATAAACGCAGAAACATCACCAATAACGAAGATATCATCATGACCATCGATTGTTAAATCTTGTTTAGTTACGATACGACCACGTTTTACACCTTCGAATGATTCTTCCATAAGTTGACTACCGCGAACTCCAGCAGCCCACACTGCAGTATTGGCTTCAAGTTGTTGTTCTTGATCATTTGTTTTAACTTTGAAACCTTTTTCATTACAAGCAACGATTGGCGTACCAATTTTAAATTCAACGCCACGTTCTTCTAAATAATTAACTACATAATTTACAAGATTTTCTGAGAACATTGGTAAAATTTTAGGCATAGCTTCAACACATGTAATTTTAACTTTATTTTGATCTACACCATATTTATTACATAATTCAGGAATTCTGTCTGTTAATTCACCTAAGAATTCAATACCTGTAAATCCAGCGCCACCTACTAAAATTGCTAAATCATTTTCATCTTTCTCTTTTGATGCAGCGTAGTTCGCAAATTTATCTTCAATATGACGAGATAATTCGCGAGCAGTATGAATATTTTCAATTTGGAACGCATGTTCTTTCATTCCGTTAATACCGAATGTTTCACTTTCAAATCCTAAAGCAACAACTAAAATATCATATTCAAAAATACCATGAGTAGTTTCTACTTTTTTAGCGTTTCTATCAATTTTAGTTACTTCTGCATTGATGAAGTTGACTTTATTTTTGTCAATTACACTTTCAATTGGATAAATTAAATCTTCATAATTTAAAGTACCAGCTGACGCTTCGTGTAACCAAGTTGCTTCATAATGATATTTGTTTTTGTTAACTAAAGTGATTTCTGCTTCATTTGCAGATACTTCTTTTTGTAATTTAGTAACTGCTTGTAAACCTGCATATCCTGCACCTAATACAAGTACTTTTTTACGATTCTGTGCCATTTCATTCACCTAAGCTTTCGTATTTTTTCTTAAATGTAGATAAAGGCTACAAGTTTCAGAACATGTTGAAACGTAGTATTTTTATAATACAATAGTATTGTAAAAATACTAATTGTTTCGAAAAACTTTGAACTTAACCTATTTGTTCATCCCCATTTATAGTCTTAGTCAACACTTTTATATCCATTTTTGTGAACATTTATTCACAAAAAAGACAAAATTTAATCCACTTCCAATTTTATAGTTTTTATATCATATTTTCAAGCAACAACAGAACGATTATTTAAATTTATTATTACTATATTGTATTAACTTAAAAATATGAAACTTAACAATTTTCAGGATGTCCAGCTACTTTTGCTGTTCTAAAAGAACTGCCACATCCGCATGATGCAATTGCATTTGGATTGTCGATTTGGAATCCACCACCCATTAGTGATTGTTTAAAATCAATTTTAGTGCCATTCAGTACGGGAGCATCATCTTTATCTACTAAAACTTTTAATCCATAATATTCTAATACTTCATCATTTGATCCTGGAGCTTCTTCTGCAGACATACCATAGGTTAAACCTGTACATCCGCCACCATTCACTTTAATTTTTAAATAACCGTTTTCCATATGATTACTTTTCAACATGTCTTTTACTTCATAAGCTGCTGCTTCAGTAAGTGTTACTGTTGGCATTTCTAATCACTCCTATAATAAGTTTGTAAAATCATTTTCTTCTATGTGTTTATAAATATTGTTTAACAAATCTTCAGGTGTATCCCCTTCTATGACTTCTCCATCTACCAATGCATATAACCCAGAAGAACATAAACCACAATTATTGAGACATCCATATTCTAACACATCTACCTCAGGATCACTTTCGAGTTTATCGTAAACGTAGTCTCCGCCTTTGGCCATATTCGATATACAGAATTCGACTAATGGAAACATACTTCACCTTCTTTTTAATTTAATTATATTATTATAACAAATCTCTTTATATGTTGCATTGCTATGGTTTTTAACTAATTGTATTTTGCAATAACATTTTACATTCGTTTGTCGTTATTATTAAAAACATATATAATAAAATTATATTAATCTTTCATTTATTTGTTAGGGGACAATAAATGAAAAATAAGCGTTAAAATAGGCTGAATCACTTATTATTGAACCTATACTTTATTTATACAGTCTGACATTATAAAGGTCTGACATTAATACTACATAGACAATTGATATTTTAATGTAAAGGGGTAACATAATATGAAACATTTAGTTCTGCTTGGTGGAGGGTATGGTAATATGCGTATTATGTCGCGCATTCTTCCAGATGTTCTTCCTCAAGAATACACATTAACTCTTATAGATCGAATGCCGTTTCATGGTTTAAAACCTGAATTCTATGCGCTCGCTGCAGGCACAAAATCTGATAGTGATGTGCGAATGAATTTTCCTAATTCACATCGCGTAAATACAATTTATGGAGAAATAAGTGATATCGACTTAGATAACCAAATTGTTTCGGTAGGACAAACTAAAGTAGATTATAGTGAGTTGATTATCGGACTAGGTTGTGAAGATAAATATCATAATGTTCCAGGAGCTAAAGAATACACGCATAGTATTCAAACGCTTTCTAAAGCCCGTGAAACGTTTCATAGTATTAGCGAGTTACCTAAAGGAGCGCGTGTTGGAATTGTAGGAGCTGGCTTGAGTGGCATTGAATTAGCAAGTGAACTACGTGAAAGTCGCACAGATTTAGAAATTATTTTATATGATCGTGGACCTCGTATATTAAGAAATTTTCCAGAAAAATTAAGTAATTATATTGCGAAGTGGTTCCGCGAAAATAATGTAAACGTGGTTCCTAATTCATTGATTGATAAAGTTGAGCAAGGAACAATTTATAATAATGGTACACCAGAACCTGTTGATATTGTAGTATGGACAGCAGGTATTCAACCAGTTGAAATTGTAAGGAAACTGCCTATTGATACTAATAAAAGTGGTCGCGTTATCGTTAATCAATATCATCAAGTACCGACTTATAAAAATGTTTATGTAGTTGGAGATTGCGCAGCTTTACCACATGCGCCAAGTGCTCAATTAGCAGAAGTACAGGGGGATCAAATTGCCGATGTACTAAAAAAACAATGGAATCATGAACCACTTCCTGAAAAAATGCCTGAATTAAAAGTTCAAGGTTTCTTAGGTTCTCTAGGAGAGAAAAAAGGGTTTGCCTATATTATGGATCGTACAGTTACAGGACGTTTAGCGCATATATTAAAATCAGGTGTTTTATGGCTATATAAATATCATAATGGATAAACACAACTGGGAAGCGGGACAGAATTTAATTTCAATTCATCATCTCACGCTTCCCCTCATTTTTATAAAAAATCGAATACTCCACTTTGCATTAATTATTTATAATATATTGATCTATAAAATGAGTCACTTTTTTTGACTGAATATAACCGTCAGCCACATATTCATCGTTCATTGTAATAAGCGGGTAAAACAACTCATCATTTTCAATTTGCTCAATATATTGTTGATCATGATCACTTAAATTTTCAGTTTCTTTTTGAAAATCGATATATGTATATTCGAAATGAATATTAGGATATTTTCTTTCTAATAATGGTTTTAGCCACTCATACGTATTTTTAGAAGTTGGTGCATTGACACAACTAGCACACACTACATCCGTACCGTAAACAACAACACTTACTTTTGTCATATATTAATCCCCCGTTTAGTTTTATAGATTTTTCTTTCTTTATCTATTATAATAAATTAATAATAAGTTTATGAAGTATTTTACTTGAAAGGAGACATATCTCATGCCTACTGAGAATGCAACAATGTTTGATCAAGTAGCCGAAGTTATTGAACGTTTACGTCCGTTTTTATTACGTGACGGAGGAGATTGTACATTAGTCGATGTAGAAGATGGCATCGTAAAATTACAATTACATGGTGCGTGTGGAACATGCCCAAGCTCAACTATTACATTAAAAGCAGGTATAGAACGTGCTTTACACGAAGAAGTACCAGGCGTTATAGAAGTAGAACAAGTTTTCTAACGATATAAATTAAAGACACCCTACCCTCAGTATTTAATCAGAGTAGGGTGTCTTTTTTTTTTGCTATTTAGAATTGAGTTTGATGATTGTTCATATGTTTTTCAATTTGACGATCCATGTATACCCAACCTTTCCAACCTACATGTACCACATCACTTAATACATATTTTTCATAGTCTTTATTTGACATATCATACACTTTCCCACCATGTCCAACAACAGTTTTATGTATTTTTTTATAGACAGGTTCACGTGTTGAACGGTGAATACCTAAATGATCGTACCATTTACCATTTACTGGAAGAATAACATATTGTACATCAGCACCTGCTTGATGCATTGTATCTACTAGTAAAGATAAATCCTTAAACTCTGGTGAATTCATTTTAAATTCATATTGGCGACGATTCATTGGCTTTTTATGCATTAGTTTTTTCCAATATTCGTTACGGATACCATAACTATTAGAAGTAGAACGTTTTTCACCAAGTTGCACTGCTTTATTACTCATGTTTTTCCAAGAATCATTGGGTGATGTAAGTGAGTGTACATGAGTTAATGGTGATTTATCTAATGAAAAGTATGTTTTTATTGCCTCAATTTTAAGAAGTTGACTTTCTTTAAACTTAGAAATATAACGACCTTTTGGGTTGCTTGGATCTTTTACTAATTCTTTTAAATATTCCTTATTAGGAACACTTCTAAATTTTAATAATCGTTTAGCATAGCGTTGTTTTAACTCTGAAGGCATATCCTTTTGTTGAAATATCTGATTGATTTGATTTGGTGTCGTACGCGCAGCCATATCCATATCATTAACGCCATGTGTACTAAACCATTGTGGTGAAATGATAAATGTCATCTTTTTACCTTTAAGTTGATCATATTGACCCGCTAATTCAATAGCATTAATTAAATCTGTATTACCGCCCGTACCAACTAAGAATACAGGCTTTGTATTTTTTCGATGATGCATTGCTATCGCAGGATTAAACGGATCACGTTTATTTAACTCACTTGAACCATAAAGTGGATAATATTTATCATTACTAAATAATTGATTTTGAATGAGCGTACCTTTAAGTACTTGATCAGTTAGTGACGTTCTATTATCAGCAAGTGTCTTATTGTTAACGAGACCAGTAAACCAACTCGCAGGCATTAATACAAAAGCTAAAAATATGATTCCACTAATAAGAATTGGTAAAAATGGTTTGAATTTCATCGTAATTCTTCTAAAGCTTCAACAATTTTATTAGGAGTTGCCCATTCATCGCGATCAAAATCCATAATTGATACTTCAATTCCTAATCTATTTTGAATTTCTAATAATAATCCAACTGTTTGAAATGAATCAATAATTCCTTCTTCAAAAATCTCAACATCTGGGTTTTCTTTAACTACGTCATTTTCTGCTACATCAGCTAATACATCTAAAACTTGTTCTCTAAATTCCATCATTTATTTCTCCCTTTAAATTAATTTTCCTGAGAATATTAAGAATCCAAATGCTACAAAATGGAATGTGATAATAACACTTAATGCTATAGTAAAACCATTTTGAAAGCGAGGTGGATGTTTCTTTCTCCAACGTTCATAATATCCATATCCGATAAACATTAAACCGTGATAAATACCATAAACAATGTAAAATACTTCTAATCCGTGCCATACACCCATAATAAAGAAATTTAAGAAGAAGGCAAAATTTGACATTGCAAATTGATTCTTCATTAATTTTTTACGAGACATATAGAACAATGTTCTCATATAAACACAATCTCTAAACCAGAATGATAATGACATATGCCATCTATTCCAGAAATCTTTAATATTACGTGCTTTAAACGGCTGTTTAAAGTTTGGTGGTGTATTAATGCCATATAGATAACTCACTGCTACTGCAAATAAACTATAACCTGCAAAGTCAAAAAACAAGTAAAAGCTATAGGCATACATATATAACCATTTATGAGTAAAACCATGTAAATGCATTAATAATGGCATAATTGCATATACATTAATTAAATGAGCAATAATATATTTATATAAGAAGCCCATCATAATCATATGAATCGCTTTAACTACCATACCTCTGTATTGCTCACCAGTTGGTATTTTTTTATCATCTTTGACAAAACGTTTATAACGGTCGATTGGTCCTGAAGATACTGTTGGAAAGAATGAAATAAATTGAATCAATTTACCCACTTTAATCTCTTTAATAGAACCATCTCTAATCTCCATTATAAGTTGTACACTTTTAAAAGTAACATATGAGATTCCTAAGAATCCGACAAATTCAATTAACTTATGTTCATGGAAATGTATTTGATGTCCACCTAACCATGAACTTTGTAATATTTTAACAAGTGCTAAAGGTAAAATAGATAAAATCATAACAATTAAAAATTTAATAAAAGTATTATTTTTTTGTCGTGATTTGTAATACCACATGATTAACAATACTTGCCATATTAAATAAATTACAAAACTGATTAATTGAACACTTAAATATTTCTGTCCAAATAAATTGTATGTATCTGAAGAGAAAATAATCACAATCATAATCGCTGTACTTATTCCATTGTATACATAGCTTCGCTTACCTAAAAATCCGAGTATGATGACTGGTAAAAGAACGATAAATGCGACTAAGAAGAAGGTAAACGTACCATAAGGAATCATGTGTCAATATCCTCTGCAACTTGTTTACGATCAAGTTTTCCATTTGATGTTAATGGAAGTTGTTCCATCCAAACGAATTTTCTCGGAATCATATATTCAGGTAAGCGAGATTTCAATTCATTTTTAATGTTTCTGGTCATCTCTAAATCATTATCCACTTTCTCAGTAGGTACAATAGCACCTACAAGATACACAACTTTTCCATTTTTATAAATTGGTACAACAACGGTTTCTCTAACATATTTTGAGTGTCTTAGTTGTGTTTCAATTTCTTCTAGTTCCATGCGATAGCCGTTTAATTTTATTTGAAAATCGATACGTCCTTGGATAAACCAATAACCATCTTTTTCAATAGCTTTATCACCCGTGTGATAAATACGAACGCCATTATCAAACTTAAATACTGCTTCAGTTTTTTCTTTGTTTTTTAGATATCCTAAACTCACACTTGTTCCTTTAATAACAAGCTCACCTTCATCAGTTGTTGATAGTGTAGTATTCGGTCTTGCTACACCTACTGGAAGTGGATTATAACATTCTAAAATCTCGGGTGTGATTTTTACACCCGTAACTGCAACTGTCGCTTCCGTTGGTCCATATGTGTTATAAACAATTGCATTTGGATATCTATCAACAAGTGCTTTAGCTGTTCTATGCGGTAAAATTTCTCCACAAAAGAAGAAATGATTTAAACTTGGATAATCTTTTTCATTAAGGTTAGGAAGTAATAAACACATTTCTATAAATGATGGTGTTGATACCCAAGCATTAATTGGCGTTTGAACAAGCATTTCATTTAATAACTTCGGTTTTTTTATCATATCTTTATCTACTAAGTTAAGTGTTCCACCAGATGTTAAACATGGATAAATTGACATTACAGATAAATCAAATGAAAATGGTGCTTGGTTCAACCACTCCTGATGATTATCTGTTTCATTTAATGAGACCATCCATTCTGCAAACTCTATTAAACTCGCATACTCAATTTGCACACCTTTAGGCTCACCTGTAGAACCAGAAGTGAATATAGTATAAACAACATCTGTTTTATCCATTTGACTATCAAAAACAATAGGATAATCAGAATGTTTAATATCTTCGATTGTAAGTTCTTTCCTTGGTTGATTCACACTTGAATCAGTTGTATTTAAAATAAATGTTGGATCTACTTTATTCATAATCATTTCTACACGTTCTATTGGAACTGACGTATCAATTGGGACATAGCCACATCCTGCTTTGATTGCTCCTATCATTCCAACTATCATATATGGTGACATATGACCATAGATGATTAATGGCTTATTTGTATCTTGCAAATAATGTGCTAGCTTACTAGATTCTTCTATAAGTTGACGATACGTTAACTCATCTGATTTATGTCTAATAGCTACTCGATCTGGATTTTTTTGTCCAATATCATTAATTAAATTTATAATATCTGTCATCCTTTGACTCCTTACTAGAATTCGTTATATATAAAGTTATTATGTGTATCGCCTGAACCATATATAAGATACAAAGCTATAAAAATTGCTAAGTATAGAATAGTCAGTAGATATGGTTTTGCTTTTTCATAAAAAACACTTATTTTTTTAGTTTCTTTCAATTGAATATTGCACCTCACAAACATTGCTATTTATTTTGAAGAACAATTCTACTTATTTTATATTTAGTAAAGTTATCTTACTATCAAGAAATATTATATCGCACTTTTATTTTTACACTTTATTATATAAAAATATTAATTATATATCAAATTTATTTTATATAATAATTAGTGAGTGTTAAATATGTATCTATCTTATCCGATATGTCCTTATTCTTATCTTTGATATTCTATATATTAGTACTAATGGTTACATATCACAATTACATAGAGCATAACAAAACTGTTAGATATAAAAACTTCTTATTACTCATATTATCAATTTAAGTAATAAGAAGTTATCATAGAAATTATTTTTATTAATTAGTATTACTTTCTAATTCAGCTATAGCCTCATTTAAATCTTTAAATGAATAGGTTGGCTTTGGTTGTTTAGTTTGAATTTCTTCATAAGATGTTACACCTGTTTGTACATGTACCGTATCCATCCCCACATTAATACCAGACATTATATCTGTATCATATAAATCTCCTACCATAGCCACTTCAGACTTATCGAGTTTCAAAATATCTAAAGCAATTTGCATGATGATGGTTTCTGGTTTACCGATAAATTGTGGCTGTTGTCCAGTAGATACACTAACCACACTTGTAATAGCTCCATTTCCAGGTAAGAAGCCTCTTTCTTTAGGAATTGAGACATCTGGATTCGTAGAGATAAATTTTGCGCCTTTACGTACTGCTAAAGTAGCTATTGCAAGTTTTTCATATGTGACTGCTTCATCTAAACCGATAACTACGTAATCTACATTCTCATCTTTTTTTACGGTTAAACCTGCATCGGTTAACGCTGTTCTTAAACCATTACCTCCTAGCATATACACGCTAGCTTGACTATTTTCTTCTGCAATGTAATTTGCCGTAGCTAGAGCAGAAGTAACTACTTCGTCTGGTTTAGCGTCAATCTTCATTTCTTTTAACTTTTCTGTTACTTCTTCAGGCGTCTTAGTAGAGTTATTAGTAACATATAAATGAGGAATATCGTTTTTGTTCAAATAATCGATAAATTGAGCAGCACCATCAATTTCTGCTGTACCCATATACATTGTTCCATCTAAATCGATTAAATAACCTTTATAATTTTTCATTATGAATAATCTCCCTTTCCAAAAGCGGTAATTGGCACATTTTCTTTGTCTAGAAATTGAGTAACTTCTTTAACAAATTGTCGATAATACGGTATTGAGGTGTCAAATAATGGTACAAGTGTTTCAACTTCTAATTCTGTATAATGATGTGCAAACTGTTTTCTGATTTCAACTGTATCATTAATATGGTTCTGTGTATCTTTGGAAATCACCCCTTCAAGTTCTAAAATATCAATAACATCTTTATAGTTACCAGGATCTCTCAAAATAAAAGCGTCAATAATCATATTTCCAATATCTACCGATGATTCAATTAGCATTTGCGCAATACGTTCAAATGCATAATGATTTGATTTATTTGTTTCATAATTCTTAATAAGCTGATTTAAATATTTTATTTTAAGTGCTAATTTATCTTTATCTACAAAATACATATCTGTCACCTCTTATTATTATTATCATATCATAGTTTTGCATCATGCATCATTTGTCGTTATACTAATTTCACATATTAAAAATAAAGGAGCATGACTGATATGATAGATATGTTTCTGTACGATGATGAGGAACAATCGCAAGCACAATTCGTAGGATTTGTAGGTGAACATAGTCGCTATGATTTAATGCTTATTCAGACCGATCGTCATTACGGTAAAACACTGGTATTAAATCTTCAAACTAATAAATTTGGCATCATAGGCACAGATGATATTGAAGAAGAAGGATATATTGCTCATATATTAGGTGTGTCTCAAGAAGAAAGCGAAGAAATCATTGAATATCTAAATCAAGTTATTCAATAAATGAAAGGTCAAAACAATGATATTTACAAAATATACATTGTTTTGACCTTTCATTATTTATTATTCTTTTTTTCAGTAGATTGCGTAGCTTGTATTGTTGGTTTTATTTTAACATCATGTAATTTATCCTCTACTTCATCTACACTATCTAGTTCTAATCGTTCATTATCATTAATATGTCTCACTATGAAATATGGACAACCAAAATTACAATATTCCAAAATATAATCTTGAATGGTTGAAAAACGTTTTGAAATTTCAGCTTTTTTATTTGAATCTTTATAAAATCCTTTTAAACGTAATTGATCATAACCAAAATCTCCAACTACAAAATCATATTTATCAAGTATATCTGAATATCTTGAAGCAAATAATTCTTCGTCAAAGCATTCTCTATAATCTTCAATTAATTCAAAATACTGTTGATTAACTTTAATCATAATAAGTCACCTTTAATTGTAATTATAATAAAAACTTAGATTGCCTATTTTAAAGAAAAAGAGCAATCTAAGTTTTAGCATCTATCTATTAATAAACATTGTTAATTGACTTTATGTACTCATATTATTGTTTCACAAGATAATATGACTTCATTATGCAATATCACTTAACAGAAAGTTTATTTTAAATTTTTGGGTTAATATTATTTTTGTTGTAACTGTTCTTCTCCAAGACGGTGTTTTTCTTTTGCCGCTTCATTTACTTGTTCATCAGCATGATAAGAACTTCGTACCATTGGACCAGCTTCACAATGTTTAAATCCTTTTTCCATTGCAATTTTTCTTAATTTACCAAATTCTAATGGAGTATAATACTTTTCAACTTTTAAGTGTTTACGTGATGGTTGTAAATATTGACCAATTGTTAAAATATCAACATCATTTGCACGTAAGTCATCCATTGTTTCATAAATTTCTTCCAATGTTTCACCTAAACCTACCATTAAACTTGATTTAGTTGGAATATCAGGTTGTAACTCTTTAGAACGACGTAAGAATTCTAATGTTCTGTCGTAAGTCGCACGCGCACGAACTCTTGGAGTTAAACGACGTACTGTTTCAATGTTATGGTTTAAAATATCAGGTCTTGAAGCCATTAGTGTTTCAAGTGCTTCATAATCCCCACCCATATCTGACGGTAAAATTTCAATTGTCGTATATGGATTACGTTCACGTACTTTACGAACCGTTTCTGCATATACATTAGATCCTGCATCTCTTAAATCATCACGTGCAACAGCTGTGATAACAACATGTTTAAGATTCATTAGTTCTACAGACTCTGCAACACGTTCTGGTTCATTTAAATCTAGTTCATTAGGTAAGCCAGTTTTTACTGCACAGAAACGACAAGCTCTTGTACATACCGCACCTAAAATCATAAATGTAGCCGTACGTCTAGCTCCCCAACATTCATGTATATTTGGACATTTTGCTTCTTCACAAACTGTATGTAAATTTTTCTCACGCATCATTTTCTTGAGGCCGATGTAGTTTTCATTAGTGTTTAGCTTTATTTTCAACCAATCTGGTTTACGTAAAATCTCTTCATTTTTAGTAGCCATAACAACACATACCCTCCTGTTTAATCTATCTTCAACTATTATAACGAAATTTACATTAAATTAAAATGTAATAACTTATAAAATTAAGACATAACTATGAACATTTGTGTACTAAGAAGAATGATGCATATGAATTAATTTTTCTTTAAAGATATCTCTTAAAAATTCAGGCATTAAATAATCAATCGATGTTCCTTTTAATAATGGGAAATATCTTCCAAATGTATACATATCTACAGTTCCTAATATATAGGTACGGTTATCTTCTATTTCTTGTCCATCTACAAAGAAGCGATGTTCTGATTGAATAAATCCACATTTATATAATATATAACCACCAAAAATATCACCTCTAAATCCTAATCCTTGGACATGTTCATACATATATTCTTGCTTTTGACTTTTTAAGATTACCTTTTTCAATTCAGAACCTTTCAAACGTACACGAACTAAGTTGATTGGATGAGGTAACATAGTATGGATATCGTATTCAGTAAGTTGATCGCTCTCAACACTATTAACAATTAATCCAGCATTAATAATTGTACAATCTGCATTTGTAAACTCATACACACTTTCTGCAAGTAAATAAGTCGTTTTTGTAATCACATTTGTTTTACTAGATAAAGAAACTGGTTTATTAATAATCGCCTTCTTCATCAAATCTTTTCCTTCTTCATCAAATTGTGTTTTAACCACTGGTAATGTGTCTACTGGATGTAATGTAGCCTCTTTAGTAACTACTTTTTTATTTTCAATCGTTAAATTCACTTCTCCAAGATAATATCCATATTTCCCTGCTGCTGCCATAAGTACACCATTATTGACTTCACCATGATTAAAATGATGATGTGTGTGGCTTCCTAGTATCACATCTATCTCTGGGATTTCTTGACATAATTTTTCATCAAAAAAGACACCTACATGACTCATAACTATTAATACATCGTATTGTCCTTTGCGTTGTTCAATTTCGTCTTTGATGGCTTCTAATGGGTCTGTCACAATCCAATCAAGTGCTCGATAGAATGGCGTGAAAGGTGCCGTCGCTGCTACAAATAAAAAGCGCACATCTTCTATTTCTTTTATATAAGAAGTGGCAATATGACGAGGTAAGTGGCCATCTTCGTCTAAAACATTAGCACATATGACTTTAAATTGTGCATCATTGTAAAGATTATTTAATGCTTCATGAGAAATAGTCATTCCTTCATTATTCCCAATTGTAGCAATATCACAATGAGCCTCATTTAAAAGTTCAACGTTCTTTTTGCCCATAGTTGCTTCTGTTACTGGTGTAGATAAATCAACATGATCACCAATATCTAAATAAAGTGAAGGGTGTTGAAGTTCAGGTCGGTGTTCAGCCATGTACGTCATAATACGTGCATATTCATTAAGGTGACTATGAATGTCATTTGTATGAAAAATTGTAAGCTTCACTTAAATTCCTCCTGTTTTATTATAGAAACGATTTAATAATTAGATATACACCCATAATTAACATTACTGTGCGTAATAATAATACTACTGTTTCTGATTTAATCGAGTGATTTATTTTTACTCCAATTTGAGCGCCAATATAACTAGAAATGATTAGAATAATTGAATATGACCAAGCAACATGACCTTGAATAATATGACCAACTGAACTCATTACACTTGAAAAGAAAATCATCATCATACTTGTCCCTACTGCTACATGAGGTGGAAATCTAAATACTATAAGCATTAAAGGAGTCATCAACGCTCCACCACCAATTCCAAATAAACCTGTAAGTACACCTATAAATAATGTAGCAAAGAAGGCAAACATAGGTGGAACGCTATAATGATAAGTCATCCCTTTAGCATCGATGTATGTTTTACGATACTTTTCCTTATCGAATATTTTAAATGGTTTAATTTTATATCTAATCATCAATAAAATAGATACACAGATCATAAAAATACCAAAGTATAAATTAAACGAATTTAATGTTAAATATCTACTTAAAAATGAACCAATAAGTGAACCAGGTAATAATCCAAATAAAAATATGGATCCATTTTTAATATCTACTTGCTTTGTTTTCAAATAACCAATAGATGAAGAAAGTCCAGTTACAATAAGAATAACCGATGACGTACCAATTGCAATCTGAGTAGTGATGCCGTGTAATAGATGATGGTTCACTCCTAAATACACTAAAGTAGGTACGATAATTATACCACCACCAATACCTACTAAAGAACCTAATACTGCAGATAATAATCCAATTAAAACTAATAAAATCATTGTTAAAAACATTATAATTCGCCTCTTAGAAAAATTTTAATTGCTGAGGTGCTAAGCCTGTATACTCTATATCTAAAATATCTTGATAGGTTTTAGCATTTTGAGCTGCATGACCACCAGAATTATTATTAAAAACAACATAGACCTTTTCAGCTTTTTGTTCTAATATTTGAACTTTATTTGCTAAATCTTTTAATTCATTTTCATTATAATTATATAAATATCTAACATCTCGCCACTCTTGATCAGTCATATCTTTTTTAGTCCAACCATGCTGATTTCTACCATGATAACGCACAAAAGCGGTACTAGAAGTTATACGATTGACTAAAGGTATAGACCCATCTTTAATTTGTGGTTCATCTACGACCGCATGAATAATTTGATGTTCGGTTAAAAACATTAAAGTTTGTTCTTTAAATTGGGAATTAAACCAAGATTGATGTCTAAATTCTACACACATGGGGATATCTTCTAGCTGTTGTCGAACATACAAAATATAATTTATATTTTGCGCTGTACAATTAAACCAAGGTGGAAATTGCACTAGGACCATTGCTAATTTATGATGTGCAATCAGTGGTTCAAGCATTTGTCTAAATTGTTTAAATAGTTCAGAGCGTGAATCAGCATAGGTTTTATAATCTGAATGAAGCGTTAATGCTTGATGAATCTTAACGATAAACTGAAACGTATCTGGTGTTTCATTGATCCATTTCAATATATTACGTTCAGGTTGGATAGCATAATATGAGGCGTCAAGTTCAACAACAGGAAAATGACTCGCATATGTACGTAGTTTATCTGTTTGTCTTTCAAGATCTTCATATAAAGAATAATGATCTCCCCATCCAGTTAGACCGATATTAATCATTTTTATCACCAGATATATGATACCATATTCAAAATTAATATATCACTTGTTGTATACTAACTTTACATTTTCTTATTATTTTAAAATCGCTACTATAACACCCTAAGTTTGCGTTAATAACTGATTCATTTGTAAAAATAATTAATCTATTAAATCGTTCACTTTTGATTAGTAGCTAATTTGTAACTACTTGTCTTCTAATATATTGTGTTAACTGGTTTTAAACTAGATAAGGTAGAATATCGCCATCATAATTAATCATAGCTTTAAAAACAAAAGAACTAGAATGTTAAACATTCTAGTTCTTTTAACTATTAGCTTAAGCTATATCTTAAATTATCCGATTGAACCTTCCATTTCAAATTTAATAAGACGGTTCATTTCTACAGCATATTCCATTGGTAATTCTTTAGTAAATGGTTCGATGAATCCCATAACAATCATCTCAGTTGCTTCTTCTTCAGAAATCCCTCTACTCATTAGATAGAATAATTGTTCTTCAGATACTTTAGAAACTTTCGCTTCATGTTCTAATGAAATATTATCATTAAATACTTCATTGTATGGAATTGTGTCTGAAGTTGATTCGTTATCTAGAATTAATGTATCGCATTCGATATTTGAACGCGCACCTTTAGCTTTGCGTCCAAAGTGAACGATACCGCGATAGATTACTTTACCACCGTTTTTAGAAATTGATTTAGATACGATAGTTGAAGATGTATTTGGGGCTTTATGAATCATTTTAGCACCTGCATCTTGAACTTGACCTTTACCCGCAAATGCGATGGATAATGTACTACCTTTCGCACCTTCACCTAATAATACACAGTTAGGGTATTTCATTGTTAACTTAGAACCTAAGTTACCGTCAACCCATTCCATATTACCATTTTCATGAACAAACGTACGTTTAGTAACTAAGTTATACACATTGTTAGCCCAGTTTTGGATAGTAGTATAACGAACATGTGCATCTTTATGAACAATAATTTCAACTACTGCTGAGTGTAATGAACTTGTAGTATATACTGGCGCAGTACAACCCTCAACATAGTTTACTGAAGCCCCTTCATCAGCAATAATTAATGTACGTTCGAATTGACCCATATTTTCTGAGTTAATTCGGAAGTACGCTTGTAATGGTGTATCTAATTTAACGTTTTTAGGTACATAGATGAATGAACCACCTGACCATACTGCTGAATTTAATGCTGCGAATTTATTATCAGCTGCTGGAACAACAGAAGCAAAGTATTCTTTAAATAAGTCTTCATTTTCACGTAAAGCACTGTCTGTATCTTTAAAGATTATCCCTTTTTCTTCTAATTCTTTTTCCATATTATGATATACAACTTCTGATTCATATTGTGCAGAAACACCAGCTAAATATTTTTGTTCTGCTTCTGGTATACCTAATTTATCAAATGTACGTTTAATTTCTTCAGGTACTTCATCCCAAGAACGTTCAGTATGCTCTGAAGGCTTAACATAATAAGTAATGTCATCAAAATTCAATTCTGATAAATCACCACCCCATTGAGGCATTGGGATTTTATAGAATAGTTTTAAAGCTTTTAATCGGAAATTAAGCATCCATTCTGGTTCTTCTTTCATCTTAGAAATTTCTCTAACAATATTTTCTGTTAGACCACGTTCTGATCTGAAAATGGAAACGTCCTCATCATGGAAACCATATTTATAATCTCCAACATCAGGTGCTTTTTTAGCCATTTCAATCACTCCTTAAATATATTTAAAACGATATGCGCATCATTTATTTTTCACTACTATCTATAGTCATTGTAACAACATGCAAACTACATAAAAAGAAATATGTGTAAAATGTCACAGCACCATAGTGCTTAGAATAACATTTATTATCTATGCGTATTTTATTCTTCAGTTGTACCTTCTGCTTTACCTTCTTTTTGCACTGTACCTTTTTCTAAAGCTTTCCATGCTAAGGTTGCACATTTAATACGCGCTGGGAATTGAGAAACACCTTGTAATGCTTCTACATCTCCCATATCTTCAGTGATGTTATAATCTTCACCTAACATCATTTTAGTAAATTCTTGACTCATTTGCATTGCTTCACCTAATGAATGACCTTTAACTGCTTCAGTCATCATCGATGCACTTGACATTGAAATTGAGCAACCTTCACCTTCGAATTTCGCCTCTTGAATGATACCATCTTCGATATCAAATGTTAGTCTAATGCGATCACCACAAGTAGGATTATTCATATCTACTGTCATTGATCCATTATCTAAAACGCCTTTATTACGAGGATTCTTATAATGATCCATAATTACAGATCTATAAAGTTGATCTAAATTATTAAAACTCATATGAGAAAAACTCCTTCGTTTGTTTCAATGCTTCTACTAATTGGTCAACATCTTCTTTAGTATTATAAATATAAAAACTTGCTCTTGCAGTAGATGATACATTTAACCATTTCATTAATGGTTGCGCACAGTGATGTCCAGCTCTAACAGCGACACCTTCAGTATCTACTGCTGTAGCAACATCATGTGGATGAATATCAGCTAAATTAAAAGTGATCACACCTGCACGTCTTTCTTTAGGGGGACCATATATTTCTAATCCTTCAATTGAAGATAATTGCTCATATGCATATTCTGTTAATTCTTTTTCATGCTGATGAATGGCATCAAAGCCTATATTTTCGATATAACGAATAGCTTCAGCCAATCCAATAGCTTGAGCAATAATCGGTGTACCAGCTTCAAATTTAGTAGGTAAGTCAGCCCATGTTGCATCGTACTTACTTACAAAATCAATCATGTCCCCACCATACTCAACAGGTTCCATGTTTTGAAGTAGTTCACGTTTTCCATATAATACACCAATACCAGTCGGTCCTAGCATTTTGTGACCGCTAAAGCTAAAGAAATCAACATCTAAATCTTGAACATCGATATCCATATGAGGTGCAGATTGTGCTCCATCAACACTAATAATAGCACCGTGTTCATGCGCAATCTTAGCAATTGCTTTTATATCATTAATGGTACCTAAGACATTAGACACATGAGTAATAGCTACAATCTTAGTATTGTCATTAATTGTCGCTTTGACATCTTCGATTCTTAGTTCACCCTCATCAGTCATAGGAATAAATTTTAAAGTAGCTTTTTTTCGTTTAGCTAGCTGTTGCCAAGGCACAATATTAGCATGATGTTCCATCTCTGTCACAACGATTTCGTCGCCTTCGTTAATATTAGCGTCTCCATAACTATGTGCAACAATATTAATTGAAGCAGTCGTACCTCTAGTAAAAATAATTTCTTCAAAATATTTAGCATTAATGAAACGTCGTACTGTCTCACGAGCACTTTCATATCCATCTGTTGCTAAAGAACCTAGAGTATGCACACCACGATGCACATTAGAATTGTAACGTTTATAATAATCATCTAATACATTTAATACTTGCACTGGTGTTTGACTTGTTGCTGTTGAATCAAGATAAGCTAATCGTTTTCCATTAACTTTTTGATTTAGTATAGGAAAGTCTTCAATAATTTCTTGTATGTTTAATGAAGTTTCGGCCACTACCTTCACGACCTTTCTTTTATTGAAAATCTCAATGATCTATTTATTTACTTTAAGTTCGATGACTTCTCGTAATTGACGTTTCACATCTTCAATTGGTAATTCACGGACAACTGGATCTAAGAAACCATGAATAACAAGACGTTCTGCTTCTTTTTGAGAAATACCACGGCTCATTAAGTAGTAAAGTTGTTCTGGGTCAACACGACCAACCGAAGCTGCATGACCTGCTTCAACATCATCTTCATCGATAAGTAGAATAGGGTTCGCATCTCCGCGAGCATGCTCTGAAAGCATTAACACACGAGATTCTTGATTTGCGATAGATTTTGTACCGCCATGCTTAATATATCCAATACCGTTAAATACAGATGAAGCATTTTCACGCATTACACCATGTTTTAAGATATAACCATTTGTTTCCTTACCATATTGAACGATTTTAGATGTTAAGTTAATTTTTTGATCACCAGTACCAACAATGACTGATTTTAGTTCACTTGTTGAACGATCACCAATTAAGTTAGTAGTATTATCAATAATTTGGCTTCCCTCATTCATTAAACCTAAAGCCCAATTAATTGATGCATCTGCTGCCGTCACACCACGACGGATAATGTGACCTGTAAATCCTTTATCTAGATAGTCAACTGAACCATAAGTAATGTTTGAATTTGCTCCTGCAATCACTTCAGAAATAATATTGACTTGATTACCTTCACCACTTGCAGTTGAAAGGTAATTCTCAACATATGTTACTTCAGCACTTTCTTCCGTTACAATAATGGCATGATTAAATAAACTTGCATTCTCATTGTCATGTAATACTACATATTGAATAGGGTCTTCAACTACTACATTTTTAGGGACATATACAAATACGCCACCATTCAATAATGCTGTATGCAAAGCAGTTAATCGATGTTCATCTACTGTAACTGCATCTTTCATTAAATATTTTTCTACTAATTCACTATGATCTTGTAGCGCTTTTGATAAACCTTCAATAATAACATTATTATGATTTGCTTGTTCTGATACTTGTGTGAAAGCTAAATCATTATTATGTTGAATAATTAAATTTTTAGAATTTTCTATATCAATAATATTTTTAACTGATTCAGGAAGTTCTGATACATCATTATATGATTTACTTTCTACATGATGTTGTTTAAATGCATCGAAATCCCATTTTTTTAGTTTTGTTTTATCTGGTTTAGGCATTTCTAAAGTTTCTGTTAATTTCAAAGCTTTTTGACGTAGTTCAGTCATCCAAGAAGGTTCATTTTGTGCTTTAGAATAATCAACAAGTTGTGCTTCAGAAATATTTAAAGTTTCTGTTGTCATAATGCTTTTTCCTCCTACTTGATGAAAAATTTTAGTAACTGAATTGATATATAAACTGTTTATTTCCACATTTTAAAATCAATCAGTTCTTTTTATGAATAGTTTTTATATTATTTAATGACCTATTCAGTTGCACCAAATTCTTCTTTAACCCATTCATAACCTTCTTCTTCAAGACGTTTAGCTAATTCTGGACCGCCTGATTTTACAACTTTACCGCCATACATAACATGTACTTTATCAGGAGTAATATAGTTTAATAAACGTTGATAGTGTGTAATCATTAATGCACCGAAATCTTCACCACGCATTTCATTGATTCCTTTAGAAACGACTTTTAATGCATCAATATCTAAACCTGAGTCAATTTCATCTAAAATCGCAAATTTGGGTTCTAACATCATTAATTGTAAGATTTCATTACGTTTTTTCTCCCCACCTGAGAAACCTTCATTTAAATAACGTTGCGCCATATCTTTATCAATATCTAAGAAATCCATTTGTTTATCTAATTTTTTAATAAATTGCATTAAGTTAATTTCTTGACCTTCTTCACGTTTTGCATTAATCGCTGAACGCATAAAGTCTGCATTTGTTACACCAGTAATTTCTGATGGATATTGCATTGCTAAGAAAAGACCTGCTTTTGCTCTTTCGTCAACCTCTAATTCTAAAATATTTACGCCATCAAGTAATACTTCACCTTGAGTAACTTCATAACTTGGGTGACCCATAATTGCAGAAGATAATGTTGATTTACCTGTACCATTAGGTCCCATGATTGCGTGAACTTCACCAGTATTAATTGTTAAATTAACACCTTTTAAAATTTCTTTATCTTCAATAGACACATGTAAGTCTTTAATTTCCAATGTTGATGACATTTATATTCCCTCCATAAAATATAAAGTTTTCTTAACTAGTTTATAGTAATTTTAATTTATAGTCAAAAAGACTTCTAACACTTTAATACACTTAATTATAACGTAAATAGTCCCCAATATAAACTTATTAAAATGACAAAAAAGATTATATTTTCGTCAAAATTGTTTCGAAATGACTTCAATTTTCAAGTGCGACTGATAATCAAAAGGCATCTGTTCTCAATAGGCATCTATATATTAACGATGATTGACTACTTAATATTTCAATGTAAGTTAAAAATTTGGTAGTATTCGTATTAACTCAATAAAGAAAGGAGACCTTTATGACATTCAAATGGAAAAATATTTTAAAAGGATTTGCGATGGGAACTTCAGATTTAGTTCCAGGAATTAGTGGAGGTACCATTGCTTTACTTTTAGGAATATATGATGGTTTTATTTCATCCATTAGTGGATTGTTTTCTAAACGATTTTGGCCAAGTCTAAAATTTTTACTTCCTATATTAATAGGAATGATTTTAGCGATTGGTGTACTTAGTAATTTAATTCATTACCTACTCGATCATCATCATGTAATAACGATGTTCTTTTTTACTGGTTTAATTATAGGCATTGTCCCTTACTTATTAAAAACTTCAGATTTTAAAAAAACATTTACAACTAAACACTATGGATTATTAATTTTAGGAATCATAGTTATAGTGGCATTAACGTTATTAAATCCTAGCACACAGCAATCAAGTTTACCACTTCAATTATCTTTTAGTCTTATTATTAAATATTTTATAGCAGGTGTTTGTGCTTCTAGTGCAATGCTACTTCCAGGTATCTCTGGCTCATTTATGCTACTTGTATTCGGTGCATATGGAACAATAATGTTAGCTATTGCTAATTTAGCTAAATTTAACTTTACCGGTCTGCCTATATTAATAGTAGTTGGTTTAGGTATTTTATGTGGATTTCTATTTTCAAGCCGTATTATAAAATACTTTTTAACCCACCACTTTATTGGAACATTTGCCTTAATTACTGGTTTTGTTATTGGTTCAATTTATGCTGTATTCCCAGGAATTCCTAAATCACCAGTAGAATGGATTGTTTCGATTATTTCTTTAGTAATAGGATATATAGTAAGTTATTCATTAGGACTGATTACGTCTAACAATGATACTCAGACATAATATTCTAAAATAAACAAAAAACGCATGTGTTTAACACATGCGTTCTCTTCTAGTTAAAACGACTTATTTATCGCCTTTTAATTTATCAATAACATCATTTGCTTTATCTTTAACGTTATCAACCACTTCTTTAGCTTTACCTGAAGCTTTGTCGCCTTGACCTTCTTTTTCTAAATCTTTATTATCAGTTGCATTACCAACTGTTTCCTTAATATTACCTTTAGCTTGTTCAAATTTATCTTCTGCCATTTTAAATTCCTCCTTGTTAAACATTTCATTCTTAAATGATTTTTGTAATATTAACATACCCAATACATATCATGTATAAACATAAATTCTGTTATTTTTTTATATTTTCTGTCTAATTAAAATAATTGTTATAATAACATTGTTCAATTTACTTATCCAATTGGAGATGATAACTATGACATTTGTTAATTTTACTGCTATGACAGAAAAAGGTTTAAATAAAAAAGTCAATGCATTCATAGAAGAACATCCATATATAGAAATTGTTAAATTTGAATATGCGATGGGTCAAGGTGGTATCGGCGTTGGAATACTATATCAAGACGATTCAAGTTTATAATATAAATGACTGCAATAAATGTATTGATATAAAATAAAAAAACGGTTCACATATTTGTTTGTGAACCGTTTTTTACTGCATTATTATTCATTATTTTGCAGGTACAACTGCACCTTTGTATTTGTCATTGATGAAATCACGAATGTCTTTAGATTGTAATACTTCAACTAAAGCTTTAATTTTTTCATCATCTTTATGATCTTTACGAACTGCAATTAGGTTTGCATAAGGGTTATTATTAGGTTTTTCAACTACAATTGAATCTTTTTGTGGACTTAAGCCTTGATCAATAGCATAGTTTGAATTAATAATAGCTGCATCTACATCTTGATTTTGATAGATTTTTGGAAGATATTCAGCTGATTGTTTGTTATTGAATTTAATATCTTTTTTGTTTTCAGTAATATCTTCAAATTTAGCGTCTTCAATTTTTACGCCTTTTTTAATTTTAATTAAGCCTTCATCAACGAAGAATTTTAAGAAACGACCTTGTTCAGCTGGGTTATTTGAAACATAAACTGTCGCACCTTTAGGAAGGTCTTTTAAACTTTTGTATTTTTTAGAATAAACAGCCATTGGTTCTAAATGAACTTTACCTGCATCTTCAATTTTGTATCCTTTTTCTTTACTTTCAGTTTTTAAATAAGGAACGTGTTGGAAGTAGTTAGCATCAAGCTCACCTTTATCTAACAACTTATTAGGTGTAGTGTAATCATTGATTGTTTTAATTTCTAAATTATAACCTTTTTTCTCAAGAAGTGGTTTTGCTTTTTCTAAGATTTCAGCATGTGGTGCTGGTGAGGCACCTACAACGATTTTTTTATCTTTTTCGTCTCCGCCTTTACCACAAGCAGCTAATACAACTGTCAGTGTAAGTACTAATACTAAACTTAAAAGTTTTTTCATTTAATCTGTCCTCTTTTCTATTATCGTTTATCAATTTTATTTGTAAGCCAATCCCCGATGAATTGGATTATAAATACAATAATTAAAATAAATACGGTTGACACTAGAATGACGTCGTTTTGGTTACGTGTAAAACCAGTTAAGTAAGCTAAGTTACCTAAACCACCTGCACCAATAACGCCTGCAATAGCAGTTGAACCAACTAAAGCGATAGCAGTTACTGTAATACCTGAAACAAGTGCTGGCATTGCTTCTGGAAGCAATACTTTTCGAACGACTGTCCAAGTATTCGCACCCATAGACCATGCTGCTTCAATAACGCCTTTATCGATTTCTTTAAATGCGATTTCAACTAATCTTGCGTAGAACGGTGCAGCGCCAATGATTAATGCTGGAAGTGCTCCCGTCGGTCCACTAATTGTACCTAATAATACACTTGTGAACGGAATTAATAACAAAATTAAAATAATAAATGGAATCGCACGGAACAAGTTAACTATAAATGAAACTACCGTATAGAAAATTTTAGCTCCAGGTGCATCACTTTTAGCTGATAAGAAAAGCAGCACACCTAAGATTAAGCCAAAGATAAAAGCAAAAATGGTTGACACTACAGTCATATAAAGTGTTTCATATATTGCTTGCCAAACTTCAGGCCATTGCACGTTAGGCATAGTAATCATTTCATGGAAGATATCACCATATGATTTATCCATGTTTAATCACCTCCACATTTACGTGTTGTTTATGTAACTCAGTTACAAATGTATTAAATCCATCTTCACTAATATGTGGAATATGTACAATTAAAAATCCAATTGAACCTGTACGTGTATTTTTAATATTTGCTTCCAAAATATTTAATTCAATATTCTGCATTCGCGTAATATCAGATACAACAGGTTGTGTGGTATTATTACCGTTGAAATTCAATCTTACAATATAAGCGTCTTTGTTCAATGGTTCTAGATGTTTAATTGAATCTTCAAAATCGTCGTCTAAATCGTCTTTCACGAATCGTTTTGTCACCTCATGTTGAGGATTTTCAAATACTTCATCAACATTACCTTGCTCAATAACACGTCCATTTTCCATCACTGCAACTGCATCACATATGCGTCTAATCACTTGCATTTCATGTGTAATAATCACAATCGTTAGATTTCTTTCTTCTTTTATTTTTAATAGTAAATCTAAAATTTCATCCGTTGTTTGTGGATCTAGCGCACTTGTAGCCTCGTCACATAATAAGACATTCGGATCATTCGCTAATGCACGAGCAATCCCAACTCTTTGTTTTTGACCACCCGATAATTCTGCAGGATAAGCTTTTTCACGGCCTTTTAAACCGACCAACTCTACAAGTTCTAAAGCTCTTTTTTTTGCTTCTGTACGAGCTACTCCGGCTATTTCTAGTGGGAACATAATATTACTAATGACAGTACGTGACCATAATAAATTAAAATGTTGGAAAATCATACTTACTTTTTGTCGTTTTTTTCTCAAATCTGATTTAGAAAGTTTGTTAATATTGTCTCCATCTATAATGATATCCCCTGAAGTCGGCTCTTCTAGATTATTAAACATTCGAATTAACGTACTTTTACCAGCACCAGAGAACCCAATCACTCCAAAAATTGAGCCTGATTCTATATTCAAATCAACGTGATCTACTGCTAGTACATCTTTGTTCTTTGTGTGATAGCGTTTAACAACTTGATTTAACTCAATCACGTTAAATGCCTCCCTTAAATTCCTTATGTAATTAAAAAATGCTTTCCCATCTAGAGAGATGAGAAAGCATTTAAAATTATCTTTCTCTCATCTTCTAAAGTCTTAAACTTTATGTGAATTGGCACCATTTCCATTATAGACGGTTGCCGGGCTTCGTAGGGCACATCCCTCCACCTCTCTCGATAAGAGTTTTCGCACTATTTAATTAATTTATATCCTATCACTGTACTAATAATTCGTCAATCATTTTTTTAACTTTTCTAACAAATATGGCACGGATTGAAATGCATAGATTCTATCTACCTCTTTATCCTTATCCATAATTAACAGTACAGGTACAGACATAATTTTATATTCTTCACTAAAATACTTATGGAAATTTAAATCAATTTTTTTAAGTGGTAATTGTTCGATATCATTTGCAATATCTAGCATGCGCTCTGAAATCTTACATGTTCCACACATAGGAGTATATCCAAATATTAAATGTTTATCTTTATCAAAGTGTTCTTTGATGTCTTCGATTTTAATAGAATTATTCATTCACAAGTACTAACCTTTCAGAACTTAAATTAGGTATAAGTTTTTTCTCTTTTTTTACGTTAAATCCGTATTTACTCAATACATGAGCAAGATAATTTTTGGGACAACGTGCGACTTCACAATATGTTTTATCTACATAGATATGTTCACTTTCACTTAAATAACGTTTAAACCACTTTCTAATTTTTTCGCCCTCATCATCTGAATCGGCAAGAATATAGACCTGTTTTCCATATAACGTTTCTATCATATCGTCTAGTTTGTCGATACTCATTGTACCATGTGTACAAATAATATTTACAGGTTCAGCTATGACTTGTTGCACTTTCTTCTTATCAGATTTACCTTCAACAATGATAACTTTATTTAAAATTGCCATGTTCATCCACCTTCTAAGTCGATATTAAACAATCATTTACTTTTTCACGTTATTGATGAATATAAACACAATTTACAGATAATTAATATAATTATATAAAAAACTCCTAGATTTAATATCAAGGAGTTTTAAAAAATTATTCGCCAATCATTTCAGAGTATTGTTCAGCTGATAGTAATTCATCTAATTGACTTTCGTCACTTAATTCAACTTTTACCATCCATGCTTTTTCATAAGGTGATTCATTAACAAATTCTGGACTATCTTCTAATTCGTCGTTTGTTTCAACAATTTTCCCAGAAACAGGTGCATACAATTCAGATACTGTTTTTACTGATTCAACACTACCAAATGTATCCCCTTCATTAATTTCATCATCGACATCTGGTAATTCGACAAATACGATGTCTCCTAATTCACCTTGCGCGTATTCAGTAATACCAATTGTTGCCGTATTTCCTTCAACTTTAACCCATTCATGTTCCTTAGAATATTTGAATTCGCTCGGTACTGCCACGAAAATCCCCTCCTAAAAATAATTACAATTTAATGATGCCATACCGTAAGTTTTCATTCAACTATTAATATTAAAAGTTGTGATTATACTTTCTATAACCATACATCTTTGTATTGTTCTTCATTAAAACCTAATGTAACTTTTTCACCCGAAACCGCTAGCGGACGTTTTACCAACATTCCATCTGAGGCTAAGAGTTCTAATTTTTCATCATTAGATAATTCATTTAATTTATCTTTCAAACCAAGTTCTCTATATTTCACACCATGTGTATTAAAGAATTTATTGATTTCCACTTCTGATTTAACTACTAACTCTTTGAATTCTTGCTTTGTAGGTGTGTGTTGCACAATATCTATAGACTCATAACTCACTCCATGCTCATCTAAAAATCGAGCAGCTTTTTTACAAGTTGTACATTTTGGATATTGATAAAATTTAATCATTCAGTATTATCCTCCTATTTAAACTTATTCTAAATATATCAGATTATTTAAATAAACGCTCTACTTTTTAAGCTTTATTTTTTTCTAAACATTAGTAATTAGTTATAATATATAAAACAAGCTAAAAGGAGTGTAAAGTATGAAAAATATTACTACTACTGAAGAATTTAATTCAGTTATTCAAAGTGAACAACCTGTTATTGTAAAATTTGAAGCTGGTTGGTGTCCTGATTGTAAAGCAATGGATATGTGGATTGATCCAATCGTTGACAAGTATAACGACTATAAATGGTATTCAGTAAATCGTGATGAATTAGAAGATGTAGCATCAGACAATGAAGTCATGGGTATCCCAAGTTTACTTATATTTGAAAATGGTCAAAAACATGCCCATTTACATTCTGCTAATGCAAAATCACCTGAACAAGTTGAATCATTCTTAAAAGAAACATTTAATAAATAATTAAAAAACCACACTCGTTATTTTGAGTGTGGTTTCTTTAATATTCTGAGATTAAATGTTTATTTTTACGTTTTGCTTTAGGTGGAACCTCTTCTAAATCAGTAAGATACAATAAACCTGCAATAACTTCATCTTTAGCAATACCAAATGCTTTTCTTACTTTTGGTTCAAAGATGTACAATGGCGTTTTCCAACATGTACCAATACCTTTTTCATAGAGTAATAACATTAGATTCTGAGTGTATGCACCCATCGCAAAAAAGTTTTCGCGATTTTGTCGTTGTCGTGGGTCAGTTTTAAGTACTAAAACTAACATACCTCCTAAATTTGTCACCGCGTTATAATGATCTTCTTGTTTTTCCGGACTATTTGGAAAGGCAAAACGTGTAATATCTCTACTCATATCTCCTAATCTATCTTTAGAAACATGAATAACTCTCCACGGTTCTCTCATACCATGATTAGGAGCGTCAGTAGCTTGTTCTATGGCTTTAAATACATCTTCATCATTAATAACCATATCATGTTTAAATTTCTTTATACTTCTTCTTAAAGAAATTACTTCTTGTAATTCCACAATTATCGCTCCTCTATATTGATAACTATTATCAATTATACGCGGATATCGATGACATTTCAATGTATACTACATGTTTTCGTAAAATAATAATTGTTTTTTTAGTTCTTTAACATGAATCTGTCCTGGCGCTTGAGGTTCACCTAAACAACCATATGACACTGTCCCCCCAAAAACACCTTGAGCAGTTCGGCTCACTAATCCTAAACGAGACATAGATATCCCAATAACTTGTTGAGAAATCGCTTCAGATGTGTAAGCTACTGCTTCTAATAGCGTTGCTACGTCCTGATTTTCCTTAGGCATTACTGCAATTTTTACATACTCAGGATTTAATTTTAGCATTTTATAATATGTGAATTTTAATTCTTCTAACGGTGGCGTTTCTAAAAAATTATGATATGAGACAATTATTTGCTTCTGATGACGATGTGCATTTTCTATAATACGTTTATGCGTCTCAACATCTATATTTGACTCCCATTCTATATCTATCATTTGAAATGCATCTATTGAGGAAATTGTTTCAATTAACTGTAAATATTCTTTATTAGTTAACTGACCTTTTCCACCTTGAGAAAGTGTGCGATATGTCACCAATATTTTGAAATGACCCTTTATTTCATTTAGAAGTGAAAGGTTTTTCATTAAATGTTCGTGATGATGACTCTCCCATTGATCTATACGCAACTCAATGATATCTATATATGCATGATTATCATTTATACTATTTAACGTTTCATTATCTATTATATCTTGAGGTGCTATGGTTGCAGCTACCTTTACTTCTGCCATATAATCCCTTCTTTTCTTACCATTTACAATTTTATATTATTTTAAACTATTTATGTCACACTCGCCAATGTTTAAAATTCATGTTAATTTTTACAAATCATGATTTAAAACGTTTTAGTTGGGTATACAATAATTATATTCGAATTTAGGAGGTAATAATAATGGCAGTTCAATATGAAACTAAAGCAACAAACGTTGGTGGACGTAAAGGACACGTACACACAGACGATAATGCAATAAATGTAGATGTATTACCACCACAACAAGCAGACGGAAAAGCAACTAACCCTGAACAATTATTCGCAGCTGGCTATGCTTCATGTTTCAATGGTGCATATGACCTTATTTTAAAACAAAACAAAGTTCGTGGGGCAGAACCTGAGGTAACTTTAACTGTACGCTTAGAAGATGATCCAAATGCTGAAAGTCCAAAATTAAGCGTATCTATTGATGCAAAAGTTAAAAATGTATTATCTCAAGAAGATGCTGAAAAATATCTACAAGACGCTCACGAATTCTGTCCATATTCAAAAGCAACTCGTGGCAACATCGATGTAGATTTAAATGTTCAAGTTGTTGACTAATTAGTATTACGCTTTAAAATCTAAATTTTATAATTTTAAAAAATTCTGAGACGTCTCATTATGTCTCAGGATTTTTTTATGTTGATAGATAAAGATTGAATTGAAAAGAGCTGATATCAAGTTATTTCAATAGTAGTACAGAAGTTAACATAAAGACTTTCAATAAAAACATCTACGTTCTTTGGGCTGTATTGCTAGAGTTGAACGACGAGTTCAAATTGAATCCTATCCTGCCCATTTCCTATCTAAAAAATTAAGTTTAAAAATATCGATGTATGATAGATATTATTTTAATGTCTATATATTCTCACACTTTTTGTATAATTTTTTAAAATAAGCTATTCTATGTATATAGTTATTAATTAAAGTTTATAAAATATTTATAATTCAATTAATTTGTATAAATAGATTATTAAATGCTAATGATAATTTGAGGTGAGTATAATGTCAGAAGTTAGAATTCTTACTAACAATGATTTAAATCAATATATTACTTTAATATCAAATGATTCACATACTTATTCATGGGATAAACTTTATTTTCAACATGTGTCTCCAAATTATTTAAAACACATTCTATCTAAAGAAGAAGAGTATTGTAATATTTTTGGCAATTTTAAAAATGAAAAACTTGTGGCTGGTGTTACATTGCGACAACTCAAACAAGTAGGCACACAACATAAAGCAATGTTAGAAAATCTCTTTTTAAAAGACAAAAAAGACGAGATTACTTTGCAAAATTTAATCTGTGAAGTGATTAATTATGCAAAGGCTCGTCATATTGAAAAACTAATGACTTGTATTACGTCCAATCATATTAGTGCAAAGATTTTTTTCACTGCACTTGGTTTTGAAACTTTAGGGATTGAAAAAAACTCATTTAAAGTAGATGATACTTATTTCGATGTTCATTGGCTACTCTATGATATTAAATAGCCAGGATAATGATTTATTTATTGGCATCATCGATTGTAGGATCAACCATATCGAGAAATTTAAACTTTCCATGTGTATAAATAAATTTTAAAATACAACAATTTCCAATGACATATTGATTTGCCATATCATCACCTATCCATTTTCTTAAAAAAACCTGAATGGCTGTACCATGGCTTACCGCTAAGAATGTTTTTCCATTAGAGGACTCTAATAAATTACTTAATGTCGTAACGATACGATGTTCAACTTCATTTTTCGTTTCTCCTCCAAAAGGGCGTAGTCTAGTTCCAAAAATATCGTGTTTATCCCAAACTGCATCCAATAATTGAACACTATCCCCTTCAAATAGCCCAAAACTCCATTCTTTTAATCCTTTATTACGTTGATATGCTTGATCAGGTAAAACATTTTCTAACGTATCACATGCTCGTTCCGAACTAGATGAATATGCTTCGTCAAAAGTAATATGATTATGTTTAAAGTAATGACCTGCTTGCTTCGCTTGAGATATTCCTAATTTAGTAAGTGGAGAATCACTTGCACCTTGTACTTTCCCTCTTAAATTAAACATAGTTTGTCCATGTCTCATTAAATAGAGTATTTTACTCATTACATTCACCTCAATATATTTTTTAAATAATATAGGCAACTTTCTTTTACACCACTTTATAATCCATACATAGTATACCTTAATTTTTTTATACTTAAAAATAACTAAAGGTAAAAAATTAATTACTACTCGTTTGATTCTCATTATAAGGGGTATAATGAATTATAAGTTTTATAAATAAAGGAGCGTTCATTATGAATGATCATAATCAATACAATTATGTCAATCCTAATAACCTCTCATTAGATTGGGAATGTTTTGTAATAAGTAAATCAGAAATGTTACTTGATGGAGTTCCTAGTGAACTTATTCATTCGTGGTTAGATAGAGAAATTATAGAACCTTTTTCAATTAGAGATAATGAATTAAACTTTAAAACTAAAGATATATGGAATGCGCTAAAGCAACAAAATTGGTACTATCCTAATTCAAATTAATTTATAGAGGCTAATTGCTCGATTAGCGCTTTCGATAAGTTGGTGATCAACGTAATTTGACATAACATATGCTCTAATTTCTTTATTATTGCGTTCGTTTTTGGGAAATTTATGATCATTTACAATGTAGTTTGCTAAACTTCCTAGTGGTGTATCATCATTAATAAATCCAATAACAAAATCATAAAATGTCATTTTTTCCTCCTCACATTACAACATTTCAGTATCTCCTATCATCTTATTATTTCTAAATGAGTGATGTTTATTTATATAAGCAAATCAGTAAGTTAGATTTTTATAAAAGTTGTAATGTTTTAATTGATTTTATTAAAATAATTAAAACACTTTATTTTTAATTATTCACTAAAAACATTCTATGCGGATATTAACTTTCTGTAAATGTGATGATTTTTTGAACTTTTATACTCTTCTATTTACTTTTCTGATTTTCCCTTTTAATTGATATGTTTATTAGTGTAATCATACATATTTATGACTGCCGATGAGTATATTTTAGTTTAATCGCCAGCTTTTTTTCTGTGTATTTACGAAGTAATTCTTTTAATAAGAATTAAAGTTTTACCTTTCTTTTAAAGAAGTGATATGATGATAAAAAAGACATCATTGTTATAGAGGTGACACTACCTATGAATATTAATAAATTATTTTGGATTAATATTATGATTACCCTTTTATTTCTAGGTTTTAATATTACTGTCACCTATTTTCCTAAGTTAGATGATTATTTTTGGCTCATACCTGGTTTAATCATATGTGGCCTTACTATTTCATTCAGTTTAATTGCCGCTATTTTGGATAAAAACCTTATAAGCGAAATAATTTTTTTAACTAATCTAATCATTTTTTTATATTATATATATCCACTGATATATAACTTTTTTTAATTAAAATGTGGGAGGTTTACAAATGAGTACACATTTAACAATTTTACTTTGGCTGGGTATTATATTTGTTGTTGCTGCTTCAATTATATTAGGGTTATTGTTAAAATCTAAAAAAGAAGAACGTAAAGAATCATATTTAGGCTTTACAGTCATCTTTTATATTTTTGGTTTTGCTTTACTGATATATGTACTAATATTTGGTATTTTATAAATAGAGTTTAAAAGAACAAAATACAATCTTATTTTGTTCTTTTTTATATATTCCTCTATAAAACAATTAAGGAGATATAAATTGAAGACTATTCAATTGAAGCGTATTATATTTGTTATTTTCACTTCATTACTATTTTTCGCGTTCCCTTCTCATACTTATGCATCTATAAGTTCCACTTCTTCATCTTCAGGAAAAGGAAATGATTTCAAATTACAACCTGGTGACATTATTCTTACAAAAGGTCCGGTATTATTTGGTTTCTTTGGACATTCAAGTATTGCTTTAGATCATGATACTGTTTTACAAATTGAAGGACCTGGCGATAAGCCTATTACTGAATCTTTCGAATCATTTAAACAGCGATTTGGCGTTAAAAAAAATGATTGGATTAAAATATATCGTTGTGAATATCCTAATGCAGGTCAAAAAGCAGCTGATTGGGCAAAAGCTCATTATAAAAATAGTGATAAAACTTATTTAGTTACACTTAATTTAAAAAGTGAACGCTTTACATATTGTACTAAAATTATTTATCAAGCATATAAATACGGTGTAAGTAAAGATACGATAAATGATCATGGTTTACTGATTATCTCTCCATATGCTTTAGTTGATAATTTTAATAATGACTATCGCCTTAAGCTTGTAAAAACATACTAATAGTTAAAGACTATGGCGTTACGCTATACTTTTCTATACTAAGAAATGATATTTAAAGGAACAACTTATTTTTATGAAAAACAAAAAATTAAATTATCGATTTTTTTATTACATCTTTTTAACTCTTATTATTATATTATTTATTCTTTTCTTTCTTTACTTTTATAAACATTTTGATTTAAAACAAAATCAATCCTTAGATTACTATGCTAACTTTAATGATTTAAAACAACATACAACAAAAAATAAAGATTGGAAAATAATCACAAAACACCGTAAGCACAGCGATACCTTAATTACAGCGATTCATGGTGGAAGTATTGAACCTGGAACCACTGAACTCGCTCGTCGTATTTCAAATATTGGTCAATATAATTTTTATTCATTTGAAGGTCTACGTTCAGATAATAATGCTCAACTACATATTACTTCTACTGTTTTTGATGAACCTCAATTATTAGATATGCTCAACCATTCGTCAAAAACAGTATCTATTCACGGATATGCAGGCGATGAACCCATTGTTTACGTAGGTGGTCAAGATAAAAAATTGGTTCAAACATTACGTCATTCATTAACTGATCATGGATTTACAGTACAAAAAACGCCTAAAGGAATTGAGGCCCTTTCCAATAATAATATTATTAATAGAGATAAAAAAGATACAGGAGTGCAACTAGAATTGACGACTCGCCAACGAGCTTTGTTTTTTAAACATAACAACTTGGATAAAAATAATAGACGATCCCCCAAGAATTATACGAGAACATTTTATAGATTTGCCGAAGCAGTAGATCAAGGTATTAAAAAAGCTCAATAAATGTAATATCGTTTTTTTAGTTTTTTAATTAAATTAAATTGGGTATATATAAGTAATGAGTTTAGGAGGCGTTTCTATGGACGAATTAACTAACGAACAAAAATATACAGTAGCAAAATTTTATAAGCTATATATGGAACGTTCAAATAGTGGTCAAACAGAGGAAGAAGCAAATAATTTTAAAGATAGTATTACAGCTCAAGATGATTATTTTTGCGATAGAAAATATAGCGATTTCTTAGAAAATTGTAAAGTTCTTATTGATCATGGCTATCTAGATGGTAATATTATGTCTGATAGAATTTATAATATTAAAGTTACAAATAAAGCTTTTACTGAAATTGAACAAAGCTTTAATTAAAAATATCCAATTTTTTCAAGTTATTCCTATTCAAGGATATTTGCTTAAAAGTCTTAAATAAATATATTTATTTAACTATGAATATAACTTTTAAAGCCTGCACATATGTATTGAGTATGTTTCAGGCTTTTTATTTTTAATAGAGGTGAGTTTACATGAATCATTGGAAAATTAATAATATGACGAATAGAAATCTACTTATACAACAAAACGAAAATGATGTATCTATAGTTGAACCTTTAAATAATGGTTCATTTAAAATTCTATCAGAGTTTAAACTGAATACACCGTCTCTTCCTATTAATACATATGATGACCAGTTATATGTTTCAATCAATTTTAAAAATGAAGAAATTAACATTTACAATAAATCGAATGAATAACACTATTATATTAATAATTTTATTAACTAAATTGTTTTAAAAAAATAATAAAATGTTAAATAAATATTAATATTTATTATGTAATAATTATAGTAATATTTGATTGATATGTTGTAATTATGGAGGTCAGTTATGGATAACATTATATTCTATCTAGGCATTACTTTATTTTTAATCGCATGTATAGTCATTATTTTTGGTATTATTGCTATTTTTAAGAATAAAAATTACTTAAAAATGCTTGCTATGGCTATTATTATTATCTTATTAAGTATGCTTGCACTGGGTATTCATAAAGTCATTGAGAGTAATAATCCCTCTAAAAGTGACATCACTCCTGTAAAAAAAGAAAAGCCTAAAGATAATAAAACAAATAAAGAAAATAATAATAAAAAAGATAATAATTCTAAGAAAGATCATAAGGATACATCAAATGAGTCTATTCAGGACACTCCTGCCACTCAAGAAAACACACCCGCCACAGAAGAACATTCAATTCAGTCATCAGAATCACCAACTACACAACAAGAAAACCCAACTACTGAACAAAATAATGCGACTACAAATAACCAAAATTCTACACAACGACACCAAGAACCTTCAACACACCAACAAGACACATCTCAATATCAGACGAATTCAGCAAATAATGATTTAAAACAAACAAATTCTACTCAAACCCAGAATAGTCAAAATAGTACTCAATATAATCATACAAATGAATCTAATACAACAAAAAACAACATTAATAATGTAAATCAAAATAGCACATCAAATACAACTCAAAATACACAAAGCGGTAATACGAATAATAATATAAACCAAATAAACAATTAATAATAAAAAAGGTAGAGTTTTGAGGCTCTACCTTTTATTTTCAACTTCTTTTTAAAACTTATAAATATTTATTGAATATTACATTTAATATGCCATACTAAAATATGATACGACTTAAAACAAAGGGATGAGACAATGAAAAAATTAGCCTTACTAACACTTTCAAGCTTTCTAGTATTAGGTGCATGTAGTCATAGTAATGATACAGTCAAAGATGTAAACGAAAGTGCACATAAAAAAAATAATCCAAAAGCACACAAATCTAAAGGCAATTCTGAACGCGTAGATAGTAAAAAAATAAATAAAAACTAAAAATAAGGAGTAGAAGCGCTCTTACTATCCATCGCTTCTACTCTTATTTAATTATCATTCTTCGTATTGTTTAAAGTAATCTTCATCTAAATGGTTAAGATGAATATTTTCAATTTGTAGTGTAACATGTTCTAAATTATATTTTTCTTTCAACAATTCAGAAACTTTATTAACCGTTGAATATGGCCATTTAGTATATTCATCACTTAAAACAACATGAGCACTCAATGAACTATGGTTTGTAGTGATACTCCATAAATGAAATTCATGCACATCTATAACGCCTTCAACGCTTTTCATTGCATTAATAATTTCATCTGAATCATATCCATCTGGAATACTCTCCATTAACACTTTCCAAGCATTTTTAATTATTTTATATCCACCATTTAAAATGATAAGAGAAATGATGATACTAATGATTGGGTCAATAATTTCCCATCCAGTAAAATGAATAAGTACTACTGCTACGATAACGCCAATTGAATTTAATAAATCTCCGAAAAAATGCCATAATGCGCTTTGAATATTAACATTATCTTCTTTTCTTAAAGATCTATATAAAATAAGTGTTAAAATGATATTTATAATAAGACCTAATACAGCTACAAATATCATGATACCACTTGCTACCGATTCAGGATGTATGATTCTCAAAATGCCTTCATACATAATACCTAACGAAATAACAATTAATGCTAAACCATTTAAGAAAGCTACAATAATTTCTAATCTTAAAAATCCATACGTATAATGTTTCGTTGGAGGTTTACTTGCAAAATAAATAGCAAGCATAGACAACCCTAGTGCCAAAACATCACTTAACATATGGAATGAATCTGATAATAAAGCAAGTGAATTAGCATATAACCCACCTACAAACTCTACAATTGTAAAAATCAACGTAATAATCAAAGAAGACCAAAGCGTTGCTTTTGAACTACTTTGAAATTTCCTATGTTCTACATGATGAAAATATTTTGATTGATTGTTCATTACTTCTCTCCAAACAATTAAATTATAAATTATTTTCTTTAAAACTACCCTAATATATATTAAAAAAAACGTTACAAACATTAATATATCAACGTTTTAATGTTATTACAATAAATAATTGAAATTTAAAAACATTGTATATTTGAGGCAAAATGATTTATCACATAAATGTAAATATAAATTGCATTACATTTAATCACCACAGTTGATTTACCAATCATAAAAGTTCGTTATTTCTATTTTGTCTTAGACTAACTGACTTATATCTAGTGTTAGTCAAAAGTATTCATCATTCTTTAATTTATTAACATCATACTTACATTATTTTTTTCGTTACATTATTTCTATATAATATTAAGAAAGAAGCTCTTCAAAAACATGAAAAAGGAAGTTATCAAATGCTTTTATTTCCTTCAAGTATTTTTATGATTTTACTAGGAAATTTAATTATTAAAAACCCACCTAAAAAGATAAACCGCTTCTACGGATTTAGAACAAAAAAATCAATAAAAACTCAACATAACTGGGACAAAGGACAAATAGACAGTTAGCATATTTTAAATATAATGAAATGAAAGATACTTATAGTGAAGATGAGAAAATTCATGATATTATCCTTGAAATTCACAATGATAAAAATGAAATAGTTTTATACAAAAATATTGCATCTTAATTATAGGGTGCATTTTTATTGGGGCATATTTGGAGCTGTATTGGAGCAATAAAAATAAAAAGCCTGCAACCAATAAGGTTACAAGCTATGAGATGGAGGCGGCGGGATTCGAACCCGCGTCCAGAGGTCCTGATACAAATCTTTCTACGTGTGTAGTCTATTGATTCATTTCGCATATTGGTAAGCAATAGACAACCAACAATATGCTAGTTTGATTAAATTTCATCTAAACAGACTTCAAACGGCAGTGTTTAGCATATCCTATTAGGGTTGAATCGCGTTAACAGCACATAGGAAATGCTGTTAGGCGATGCAGAGCGCTATTACGCAGCTACTGCTAAATTATTGTTTGATTTGTCAGTTATATTTAACCGAATGTGTTGATGACGGAGACAACCCTCCGACACGCTTAATAAGCTCGGGGGACCCCTGTCGAATCCAAAAACGCCCCCGCAATATAATAAAATATAAGATACAGTTTAATTTAAACAACTTTACTTATCATAACAAATAGAGCCCGATTAAGCAACAATTATGCTTAATAACGGGCTTTCATTGCACGATCAACATCTCGTTTCATTGCTTTATCTTTCAATGCTTGACGTTTATCATGCAGTTTTTTACCACGAGCTATGCCTAATAAAACTTTACATTGTCCATGTTTTAAATACAATTTTAAAGGAATAATCGAATATCCAATTTCTCTTGTACGTTCGCCGAGTTTGATAATCTCTTTTTTATGCAATAACAGCTTTCTTGATCGTAATGGATCATGATTAAAACGATTTCCTTCTTCGTATGGAGCAATATGCATATTATTAATGTACATTTCTCCACGCTTCACTTGTGCATAACTATCTTTTAAGTTCGCACTACCACGTCGAATCGATTTAATTTCTGTACCTTGAAGCGCAATACCTGCTTCAATGGTATCTTCAATATTATAATCATGTCTTGCTTTACGGTTTTCAGCCAACGTACCTGGTGATTTTGTTTTTTTCTTGGCCATTACTGTATGTCACCTCTTTGCTGATTATTTTTTCTTACGACGCGCTTTTTTCTTAATATTTTTATCTTTATAAAAAGGTTTATGCTTAGTTGAGCTTTGTTTATCACGTTGACGTTGATTTTTACCCTTACGTTGTTTACGTTTTTTCTTTTTGTTTTTATGATGATTATCTTTGGATTTATCTAAAGATTTACCACGCGTTTTAGCTTGAATCGTTTTTCCACGAGCAGGACGCTGTGATTTATCATTTTTAGGTAATGGCATGCCAACAATTTGGAAATCTATCATGCGTTCATCTACGTCTACATGAGTAACTTTAACTTTTACCTCATCACCAATTCTAAACACTTTAGCATGTCGTTCACCTATCAACGCCATTTGTCTTTCATCAAATTGATAATAATCATCTGTCATATTAGAAATATGAACCATACCTTCTATCGTATTTGGTAATTCAACGAACATACCAAAATTGGCAACAGAGCTTACAATACCTTCAAATTCATCACCAATATGTTGAATCATATACTCTGCTTTCTTCAACTCATCTGTATCTCTCTCTGCTTCAATTGCGCGACGTTCACGTTGAGATGTATGTTCTGCTAATTCTGGTAATGTTTCTTCCCATTTATGCATCTCTTTATGATTCATAGAGTGATCGACAAGATACTTACGAATTAAGCGATGGACAGTTAAATCTGGATAACGACGAATCGGGGAAGTAAAATGTGTATAATATTCTGCTGACAAGCCGAAATGACCTAAATTTGTATCATCATAATGTGCTTGTTGCATCGAACGTAACATCATTGTTGAAATAACCATTTGCTCAGAACGACCTTCAACTTCTTCTTGGATAGATTGTAATGTTAAAGGATGAATATCTTCACCTGTGCCTTTAACCATAATACCAAAATTAGTAATAAAGTCGAAGAACTGGCGTAATCGATCTGATTTTGGTTGTTCATGAACACGATAAATAAATGGCACTTCTAATTTGTTAAAATGTTCAGCAACTGTTTCATTGGCTGCTAACATAAATGATTCAATTAAACGCTCTCCTTCACCACGTTCTCGCATTATTACATCTGTAGGTAGTCCTTCTTGATTGACCAACACTTTTGCTTCATTAATATCAAAATCAATTTCACCACGACGTTTACGCATACGGATAAGTCGATTAGATAAATCTTGTGCTAAATCTAACATTGGGACAATTTCACTGTATTGTTGACGCACTTCTGTATTTTTTTCGGTAATAATTTGATTTACTGCATCATATGTCATACGATAGTTTGAATGAATAACACTATCAAATATGTCATGATTCACCACTTCGCCACGCTCATTTATTTCCATACGACAACTTAACGTTAAACGATCTACTTCAGGATTTAATGAACAGATACCATTACTTAAACGGTGTGGAATCATTGGAATAACACGGTCTACTAAATATACACTCGTTGCTCTATCATAAGCTTCTTTATCTAGCGCAGAGCCTTCTTTTACGTAATAACTTACGTCTGCAATACTTACTGTCAATTCCGTATGGCCATTATCTAGACGTTTAACGCTAATTGCATCGTCTAAATCTTTAGCATCTGCACCATCTATTGTAATTGTAAGATCGTTTCTTAAATCTCTTCGTCCCTTAATTTCTTCAGGTTTTATTTCTTCAGGGACTGATTCCGCTTCTTTTAATACCTCATCAGGAAATTCAATCTCAATTCCATGCTGATAAATAATTGAAAGAATATCTACTCCTGGGTCATTTTTATGACCTAGAATAGCAGACACATGTCCTTCTGGATTATCTGTGCCATCAGCATATTTTGTGATTTGGACAAGTACTTTATGACCATCTACGGCTCCAAGACTCTGTCCTTTAGGTATAAATATATCTTGCATAATACGTTTATCGTCAGGAATGACAAAACCAAAATGTTTTGCTTCACTATACGTACCTACCACTTGTGTGACAGAGTGTTTTTCTATAGATTTTACTTCACCTTCAACTTTTCCACGATGTTCTCCTCTGGATTTTTGTAATTCAACTATTACTGTATCTCCATCTAAAGCACGATTAATCTTTGTTGGTGGAATAAAAATATCTTCAAGTTCTTCGTTTTCTGGGCGTAAAAAAGCAAAGCCTTTTTTATTTTGACTTAAAGTACCTCTTATTAATTTTGAACTTAAATTCTTATTTGATACTTTACGTTGATAGCGATCTGTCTTTGTTCGCTCTACCAATCCTGCTTGTTCAAGTTCAACGAGCACCTTTATTAATTCTCTAAATGAGTCGGCACTACTAAGACCTAAAACATCTTGAAAGTCTGATACAGACATCGGTTCATAATCAGGTTGTTTTACAATTTCTTCAATGGATTGCTTTAAATTCATCATGCCCCTCCTTTCTTCAATCAATTATTTTTATGATTTATTCAGACCAGTCTAATCCTTCTAAAAACGCATATACATCTTCAAACACTTGCTCTTTTTCTTTATCAATTGTAATGACATGTCCTGAATTTGCATACCATTTAATTTGTTTTTCATCTGAATCTACATTTTCGTATATATAATTTGCTGACTGAGGATCAATCATTTCATCTTTTTCAGCTTGAACTACTAAAATGGGATCTAAGACTTCATCTACATCATTACGCACACGACTTAAAGTATCACTAAGTTCTTTGAGTGTTTCAGTAGGATGAAAATCTTCCATTTCTTTATCAATCGTTGCTTGATCTTTACCTTCGTATTTTTTAAAATTACGTGCATATTCTAAAAAACCTTCATAGATTGTACCTTCTGTTTTTACTTCGGCAGGTGCACACATTGTTATGATACCTTTTACAGGACGGTTTAAACTTAACTTCAATGCAAATACGCCGCCTAATGACAATCCAGCTACCGCTATGTCTTCATAACCTTGTTCTACAAGATAATCATAGCCATCAAGTACATCTTTAAACCATACATATGGACTAGACTTTAATATTTCTTCTGGCGGTGCAGCATGACCTTCATACTGTGGCGCATAAGAAGTATAACCTTTTTTTTGTAAAAATCTACCAAGTTGTCTTACATCTGAGGAATTACCTGTGAATCCATGTAGGAGTAAGACTGCTCTTTTACCTTCTTGGAAAAAGAAAGGTTGAGGTAACTTAATTTGCATTTTTTATCCCTCTCTAACAAAAATTATAATATGATTACTTTTTTTATTTTGTACTAATAGACTGCATTCATTATATAATCAATCTATTTTATTCCCTGAATAGCTTAAAAATATGCATTGATGATTATATTAAAATAATGATTTCTTTATAAAATGTGTTAACTCTATTATAAATAAAAAAGCCCGACATTGATATCGTCGGACCTTATAAACCAAAATAACTTATTCCAATCATTATTAAAAAGAAAATGATGGCTAACACAATTGTTAATCTATGCAAGAATAAATCGACGCCACGTTGTTTTTGCTTACCAAATAACTGTTCAGCGCCCCCGCTAATCGCACCCGAAAGTCCATTACTTTTACTTTCTTGGAGTAATACAACAGTAATTAATGCAATACAATCAATAATTAATAAGACCATAAATAATGTATGCATGAAAATTGTCCTCCGTTCATTATGTACGTTCCGAATTATAACATATTCTTAATATAGTTATCAAATACTATCGATTAAATGTACTTTTACGTACAATTGAAATAATTAACATATATATGGCTAATATTGCTGAACCAATCACGACGATTAAAATAGGTAAAATAAATAAAACCGATTTTGTTTCAATAATAGCATTTAACACCATTGTTAAGTTGACAAGTGTAAATAATACATTTGATACATATACGGCAAACATAAACCACCAAAGATATTTATGTCGATTCCATAAAGCAATCACTCCAGCTAAATATGCAAGAATATACATAATACCTGTATATCTAAAACTATTTAAAATATTATCTACTGCACTGCTTGACGCTTTTTGATGTGCTAGTGTTAACAGTGTTTTAGCAGTGCGAGCATCTAAAGCAATAAAATTATGGATAATTAATAATATACAAAATACAAGCGAACTATATCCAATCAATTGACCAGTAATACGTTCTCTTTTATTTGACTGATTAAGTTGTTGATCCATCTTCAATTCTCCTTCTTTCAATTACAAGATTATTATATCAGTTTCATCAATGAAGTTAAATCTTACACTTCTATACTATTATTTAAAATTTTATATTAAAAAAAGCCTGTCATAGTCTCAACTCTATGACAGGCAAACGCGTGAACTCTATTGATTTTAGTATAGTGCTAAAATTATTTATCTAAATTGTAGAAAGATTTAATTCCGTCAAATTTTGCTGTTTCAAATAATTCATCTTCAATACGTAGTAATTGATTATATTTCGCAATACGATCTGTTCTTGATAATGAACCAGTTTTAATTTGACCAGCATTTGTTGCTACTGCGATATCAGCAATTGTTGTATCTTCAGTTTCACCAGAACGGTGAGATACTACTGCAGTGTAACCAGCTTTTTGAGCCATTTCAATAGCATCAAATGTTTCAGTTAATGTACCAATTTGGTTTACTTTGATTAAGATTGAGTTACCAATACCTTGTTCAATACCTCTAGAAAGAATTTCAGTATTAGTTACGAATAAATCGTCACCTACTAATTGAACTTTATCCCCGATACGATCAGTTAATTGTTTCCAACCGTCCCAGTCATTTTCATCCATACCATCTTCAATTGTAATGATTGGATATTTACTAATTAATTCTTCTAAGTAGTCAACTTGTTCAGCTGCGCTACGTTTCGCACCATGTTCACCTTCGAATTTAGTGTAGTCATATACATCATTTTCATAGAATTCAGATGAAGCACAGTCAAATCCTAAGAATACATCTTCACCTGGTTTGTAACCAGCTTTTTCAATCGCTTTAATGATTGTTTCAACTGCATCTTCAGTACCGTCAAATCTTGGAGCGAAACCACCTTCGTCACCTACAGCAGTTTCTAATCCACGTTCACTTAAAATTGATTTTAAGTTATGGAAAATTTCAGCACCCCAACGTAATGCTTCTTTAAATGATTCAGCACCAGTTGGTAAAATCATGAATTCTTGGAATGCAATTGGTGCATCTGAGTGAGAACCACCGTTAACAATATTCATCATTGGGACTGGTAATTGTTTACCGTTAAATCCACCGAAATATTTGTATAATGGTTGACCTAATAAGTCAGCTGCTGCGCGTGCAACGGCAATAGATACACCTAAAATAGCGTTTGCACCTAATTTACCTTTGTTAGGTGTTCCGTCTAATTGAATCATCATTTTATCAATTGATACTTGATCTAAAACTGAAAATTCACCTTCAACGATTTCTGGAGCGATAATTTCGTTTACATTTTCAACAGCTTTTGTAACGCCTTTACCGCTATAACGTGATTTATCTCCATCACGTAATTCAACTGCTTCGTGTTCACCAGTAGAAGCACCTGAAGGTACTAAAGCACGACCAAAAGCACCACTTTCAGTTAATACTTCAACTTCAACTGTTGGGTTACCACGTGAGTCTAATACTTCGCGAGCATAAACATCTGTAATAATTGGCATAATAAATAATCTCCTTTAAATTTAGATTCCTTAATTATTATAACTATTTTTTGTTATTTAATAAAATATTTATACTAAGATGACTTAATATTAAAGAATAATATTAAATCATCTTATCATTTACAGTTTTACTAATGCTTAATTAAAGATTCACCTGTCATGTCTGACGGTTGTTCAACATTTAATAAGTCTAGTAATGTAGGTGCTAAGTCACCTAAACGACCAGTTTCACGTAATGTTACATCTTCTTTAGTAACAATTACCGGAACTGGGTTTGTAGTATGAGTAGTCATAGGTTGATCATCATCAGTTAAAACTTGATCTGAGTTACCATGGTCAGCTGTAATAATTGCATAGCCATTCATATCTAAAATTTTATCAACCACTTCACCTAAACATTCATCTACTGCTTCAATTGCTTTGATAGTTGGTTCAAGCATACCACTATGACCTACCATGTCAGGGTTAGCAAAGTTTAAAATAATTAAATCTAAATCACCTTTGTCTAACTCTTCTAACAATGTATCTTTAACTTCGTATGCACTCATTTCAGGTTTTAAATCATACGTAGCAACTTTAGGTGAATCGATTAAGCGACGACGTTCACCTTCAAATTCTTCATTACGTCCCCCACTCATGAAATAAGTAACATGTGGGTATTTTTCAGTTTCTGCAATACGTAATTGTTTTAAATTATTATTTTGAGCAACTTCACCAATTGTATTCGTTAAATCAACTTTTTCAAATACGACTTCTGCATCAACATTATCATTGTATTTAGTAAACGTTGCATAGAATAAATCATTTACACGCTCAACTTTAAAGCCGTCAAATGCTTTATTTGTAAATATTTCAGATAATTGTGCTGCTCTATCAGGACGGAAATTGAAGAAGATAACAGCATCACCATCTTGAACACCTTCATTTTGTCCTTCAACTATGAAAGGTTCAACAAATTCATCTGTAACATCATTTGCATAATTCGCTTCTACACCTTCTTTAGCGTTCGCATAAGAAGGTCCTTCGAAATTGCGAATAGCATTATAAGCTTTTTCTTCACGATCCCAACGTTTATCACGGTCCATTGCGTAATAACGACCTGAAATTGATGCGAATTGACCTACACCAAGTTCTTTGAATTTAGCTTCTGTTTCTTCAATATATTTAATTGCTGATTTTTGATCTACATCACGACCATCTAAAAATGCATGTACATACACTTTATCTAAACCTTTTTGTTTAGCAAGTTCTAATAATGCAAATAAATGTTTGTAATGACTGTGAACACCGCCATCTGAAAGTAAACCAAATACATGTAATGCTGAATCGTGATCTTTAACGTGTTGAGCTGCTTTACCTAACACTTCATTTTCGTAGAAATCACCATCTTCAATGGATTTATTAATACGAGTTAAACTTTGATAGACAATACGGCCTGCACCTATATTCATATGACCTACTTCAGAGTTACCCATTTGACCTTCAGGAAGACCAACATCTAAACCACTTGCTTCAATTTGAGTCGTAGGATATTTGTTGTAATAACGATCAAAATTTGGTTTATGCGCTTGTTTTACTGCATTACCATGTTCACTTTCACGGTTAGCAAAACCGTCTAAAATAATTAATGCTGTTGGTTGTTTAGCCATAATTATTTAGCACCTTCTAACAATTGTACAAAATCATCTACTTTAAGTGATGCGCCACCAACTAATGCACCATCGATATCTGATTGAGCCATATATTCTTTAACATTATTTGGTTTCACACTACCACCATATTGAATACGAGTCGCATCAGCTACATCTTGACTAGACACGTCTGCTACTGTTTTACGTACTTGTGCACACATTTCATTTGCATCTTCTGAAGTAGCTGATTTACCAGTACCGATTGCCCAAATTGGTTCATAAGCAATAACAACTTCTTTAAGTTGATCTTCTGACAAGCCTTTTACTGCTTCTTTTACTTGGTTGCTTACTACTTCGTTAGCTTTGCCATTTTCTCTTTCTTCATCTGTTTCACCAACACAAATAATTGGTGTCATTCCATGATTAAATACTGCATGTGCTTTTTTATTTACATCTTCATCTGTTTCATGGAATAATTCACGACGTTCTGAATGTCCAATAACGACATATTTAACACCTAAATCAGCTAATGCTACTGGAGAAGTTTCTCCTGTATATGCACCATTATCTTCAAAATAAGTGTTTTGAGCACCAATTTTTAATCCTTTTGCTTTGCCATCATTCACTAGAGAGATTAATGCATCTAATTGAATTGTTGGCGCACAAATTACTGATTCAACTTCCTTTTCATCAGGTAATGTAGGTAAATTGTTTACAAAGTCTTTAGCTTCTTGAACTGTTTTATTCATTTTCCAGTTACCAGCTATGATTGGTTTTCTCATTATTGACACTCCTATTATTAATAAATTTAAACTTAATTATAAATATTTACGTTCTTTTATTGTTTTCCCATGAAAATCATAAAAGAAACATTTTTATTATTCAAATAAATATTATTTATCGTTAATTGCTTTGATACCAGGTAATTCTTTACCTTCAAGGTATTCTAATGAAGCACCGCCACCAGTTGAAATATGAGTGAAATCATCTTCAAATCCTAGTGAAATTGCAGCCGCTGCTGAATCACCGCCGCCGATAATTGTGATTGCATCTTCTAAGTTAGCAATTGCTTTACATACACCGATTGTACCTTTAGCAAAATTACTAAATTCAAATACACCCATAGGTCCGTTCCATACTACTGTGTGAGCACCTTGTAATTCTTTAGTAAATAACTCGATTGTTTTTGGTCCAATATCCATTGCTTCTTGATCACTTGGAATTTCATCAATAGACACTTCAGTGATTTTAGCATCATTTGAAAATTCTTTAGCTACTTTACAATCAACAGGTAATACAATTTGATCGCCATTTTTTTCTAAAAGTTCTTTAGCAAAGTCAATTTTATCTTCTTCTAATAAAGATAGACCAATTTCTTTACCTTGTGCTTTTAAAAATGTATATGCCATACCGCCACCAATAATGATTTTATCAGCGATATTCACTAAATTTTTAATAACACCAATTTTGTCAGATACTTTAGCACCACCTAAAATAGCCACAACTGGTTTATGTGGATCATTTACCACACCACCGATAAATTTAATTTCTTTTTCCATTAGGTAGCCTGCAGCTGTTTCTAGATGAGTAGAAATACCAACATTTGAAGCATGTTCACGGTGTGCAGTACCAAATGCATCATTTACAAACACATCACCTAATGATGCCCAATACTTACCTAATTCAGGATCATTTTTAGATTCTTTTTTACCATCTAAATCTTCAAAACGAGTATTTTCAACTAATAATACATCGCCTTCATTTAAATTTTTAATTGCAGATTCTAATTTTTCACCGCGTGTTTCTGGAATAAACACAACTTCTTTGCCTAATTTTTCAGTTAATGAATCCGCTACTGGTTTTAAAGTTAACTCTTTTTTATCACTTTCTTCTTTAACTTTACCTAAATGAGAGAATAATACTAATTTACCGCCTTGTTCTAAAATATATTTAATTGTTGGTAAAGCTTGAACAATACGGTTATCATTTGTAATTTCACCGTTTTTTAAAGGTACATTAAAATCAGCACGTTCAAGTACAACTTTCCCTTTTAAGTCTAAATCAGAAACAATTTTTTTTGCCATTATAATTTCCTCCTTTAAATAGGAATTATTAATATAAAAATAAGCGGAGAAGCGTTAGTGCTCCCCGCTTACTCATAAGCTAACTTCATTCAACATTTTATATAAGTGTACTGAGCACAAGTTTTTATTAAACTAGGCTACGAAATTATTTAGTTAATTCAGCTAAATATTCTAAAGTACGTACTAATTGAGAAGTATAAGACATTTCGTTGTCATACCAAGCAGCTACTTTAACTAATTGTTTGTCGCCAACTGAGATGACACGAGTTTGAGTTGCATCGAATAATGAACCAAAGTTCATACCAACAATATCTGATGATACGATTTCATCTTCAGTGTAACCGAATGATTCGTCAGCAGCATTTTTCATTGCTTTGTTAACATCTTCAACTGTTACTTCTTTTTCTAATACAACTGTTACTTCAGTTAATGAACCAGTAGCTACTGGTACACGTTGTGCTCCACCATCTAATTTACCATCGATTTCAGGAATTACTTTACCGATAGCTTTAGCTGCACCTGTTGAGTTAGGTACGATGTTTTGTGCTGCTGCACGTGCACGACGTTTGTCACCTTTTTTGTGTGGACCATCTTGAGTCATTTGGTCGCCAGTGTAAGCGTGAATAGTTGTCATTAAACCTTCAACAATACCAAATTCGTCATTTAAAACTTTAGCAACTGGTGCTAATGAGTTTGTAGTACATGAAGCACCTGATACTACTGTTTCAGATCCGTCTAAATCTTTGTGGTTTGTGTTAAATACGATAGTTTTAACATCACCTTTAGCTGGAGCAGAAATTAATACTTTTTTAGCTCCTGCATTAATGTGTGCTTCAGCTTTTTCTTTTTCTGTATAGAAACCAGTACATTCTAATACTACGTCGATATCTAAATCGCCCCATGGTAATTTACTTGCATCTGGTTCTTCAAAAGATTTAACTTCTTTACCATTTACACGGAAACCACCTTCAACAACTTCTACGTCTCCGTTAAAGCGACCTTGCATAGTGTCATATTTTAATAAATGAGCTAACATTTCGTCGTCTGTTAAGTCGTTTACTGCAACTACTTCAATACCTTCTACGTCTTGAATTCTTCTGAATGCTAAACGACCAATTCTACCAAAACCATTAATTGCTACTTTTACTGCCATTATAATGGCCTCCTTTAAAATGATATTTAAAAAGTTAAATAACTTTTTATTCCTTATTTAGTATTACTTTAGCTGCTGCTTCATCAGTAATTAATATTGTATTTTTGGGAGCAATACTGAGATATGCTTTGATAGCTTCTCCCTTAGACATGCCGCCAGCAACAGCATATATAAATTCTTTGCTTTCTAAATCTTCAAGTTGTAATCCAATAGTTTTTACTTTTTGAACTACATGACCTTGAGCGTCAAAATAATATCCGAAAGCTTCTCCGACGGCTTGATGATGTTGAAGTCTTTCAATCACCTCATCAGATGATTGTCTACGATGCGCCATCTTCAGCGCATCACCAATACCGTGTATTGTTATATTTGCTTGTTTAATCTTTTCTAATGTGTGCACAACTGATGGTTCCATCAGTAATGTATTATATGTTGATTCGCTTACATTATCTGGTACATATAGGGTAGTATAATACCCACCACTTTGTTGTGCCATACTTGCTGCAATTGTATTTGCTTGATAAACCATATTTTCACCAAGACCACCACGTGCCGGAACAAAAAACACATTAAATGGTAATAAATGCATTGCTCGGCTAACATTAGCCATTGTTGATCCGCCTGTCACTGATACAATTGCATCTTCATACAATATATCTTCTAGTAAATGACCTGCTTGTCTACCCATCTCAGACTTAACTTCTTCATGCATGTCAGCATTTCCAGGTATGACATATACTTCTTTAACTCCAAAGTTGGACTTAATATATTTAGCATAATGATTATCATCTTTATACACTTTAAAGTAATCACTTAATTGATTAAGTACTTTTGTACCTTCCTCGGTGATTTCCATACCAGTTGATTTTACTTGTATAAGATTTTGCTTTTTTAATATGTCTGTTTCTGTTCTTAGGACTCTTTCTGTAATATCCATATGTTCGCTTAAACTTCTACGCCCAACAGGTTCATTATTTGAAATTGTCGTTAAGATAGAGAAACGTCGATACATTTTATCAACTAAGTCAGGAACCAACTTTTGTTGTAGTTTAATCAGGTCTTTCACTACTACCTTCCTCCTATTTTTCTCAAAAGGTAATCGAGAGTTAGAGGGGGTTTGACTTTTTTTGTCCCGGGTGGGACAAAATTCAACCTCTTTACAATTGCAATACTACTATTGTCGTTATAAAAAAGCAAGCGAAAACCCTTATTATTTTAAATAATCTGTTAAATATTTAAAATAGGGTATAGTAAATGCAATAGAGTTAACTTTATAGGTTTTTCAAAAATGATGAATTATAATTGAAAATTAACTAGATAGGAGGAATCACTTTGAAATATAAAGACAATAAGGATGTAGAAGTTTTAGATCCTTCTGATAATAGATATAAAGATGATGACTATTTTAAAAGAGAACAAGAATATCGAGATATGTCTGAACATCACAATACAATACGATATCACTATGGTTGTGGTTGTCCTTTTGGTTGTTTCTCTTCCATTTTTATATCGATTGTTCTTTCAATTATCTTAACGTTCTTGCTCAACTGGATATTTTAAAAAAACCTAGAGATACACACATGGTAAAATGTGTATATACCTAGGTCTTTTTTTATTCTTCGTTTGAAGATCTCTGAGATTGTTGGGTATTACTTTTTGATTCTGAAGTTGTTGAACTAGATGATTGTGTTTTAGGCTCGGCAGTAGATGGTTGCGTCGTTGATTTTTGTGTTTGTGATGATTGATTTGTATTAGCTCGTTCTTGTGTAGTAGTTGTGTCATTGTTACTTGAATTATGTTGTGATGTTTCAGTTGAAGCATTAGAACGAGAAGATTGACTTGACTGAGTGCTTTCAGTTGATTTATTTGTTTCTTCTTGCGTTGCTTTTTCTTGAGTTTGTGAGTTTTCTTTTTGTTGAGTACTTTGAATTTGATTTGTACTAGGTTGTTTTGTAGGTGTTTCTTTAGAAGATTGTTGTGTTTGTGCTGTTTTACCTTGATTAGTAGGTTGTACTCTTATTGAATTACTTTGCTTATTAGAATAGTTATCAGTGACATTTGGATTTTTTACATTATCTAATTTATTTTCCTTACTATTATTTGTATTGTTTTCACTTGTTGTATTTTCTTGCGTACTTTCTTCGTTCTTTTTATCACTTTCAGTATCTTTATCTTTCTTATGTTTATGTTCTTCCGTTGATTGATTATTTAAACGTTCATTGACTCTGTTTGAATTATCTACAAAAGCAAAAACTGCAAACACTAATCCACCAAGTAATAGAAGCACAGTAAGTGTACTAATTATTTTAGAAATACCACTCATTTTTTTCTTTTCATGTGCTTCATAGTCTTTAAGATTTCTATTTTTTTTTGACATGGACTCCCTCACTTCTTAATTATCTATTCATCCTTTAATATAGCAATCTATTTTACATTATTTCCTTTTAAAAAAATAAAAAAACACTTAAGTACATATATAAATGAAATACTCATTCAATTATATATGATAACATCATATATAAATAACTACACTATCAATATAAAGTGAATTTTGGAGTGACAAAATGAAAAAAGATACTTTTAACACATTATTTAAAAATCCTTCAAGCAATAAAATTAAATCTATGATGTTAAGTAATGATGATTTTGATGAAAGTAAAAATTCAAAATTTGATATATTAATTGGCATTTTAATTCCTATAATCATATTATTCTTAATCTTATTTATAAAGTAATATAATAGAAACTTGAAAGAGAATAGAAAGAAATTAAAATGACTTTTGTTTTGTATATTATTATATTAAAGGTATAAACATACTTTTTAAATATTCTACTATTCTCTATGGCAAAGCTATACTTATATTATAGCTAAATTTAGGTAAATTTAATGACCGTATTTTCTAAAGTTAATGACATATTATTGAATAAATCTTGAATGCTTTTTGAGCATCTTTCTCTACATTGTCATTAAAAAAATTTATTTTCTTTATAAAAAATGAGGTGTTAGTAAATGAAACAATTTTTAATTACTGGTGGAACTGGAATGGTAGGTAGTCATTTAGTAAATGAAATTAAAAAAAGAGAGGCTCATATTACAATTTTAACCCGTAGTGATAAACAAAGTGATGAGCCTAAGATTACGTATGTTAACTGGTCTAAAAAAGGATGGGAAAATCAAGTGTCAGATATTGATGTAGTTATTAATTTAGCAGGCGCTACATTAAATAAACGTTGGACACCCTCTTACAAACAAACGATTATGACAAGTCGTATTCAATCGACTGAATCTTTAGTTCATTTATTTGAGCAACGTCAACATAAACCTGAAGTGCTTTTTAATGCAAGCGCTATGGGTTATTATCCTCCAAGTTTATATCAAACTTATACAGAACAATATCAAACACTTCCTTTTGATTTCCTGTCAGATGTCGTTTATCAATGGGAACGATTTGCTCGTCGTTTCGAAAATTTTGGTACACGTGTTGTATTAGGAAGATTTAGTATGATTTTGTCTTCTGAAGGTGGCGCACTTCAAACGATGAAACTACCATATAAATTCTACGTAGGCGGTAAATTAGGTTCTGGACATCAATGGTATTCTTGGATTCACATAGATGACTTAGTGCGTGCGATTTTATTTACAATTGACGAATCAAATGCAAAAGGTCCATTTAATATGGCTTCTCCAATTCCTGAACGTCAAAATTTATTTGGTTATACGCTTGGACGTACGATGCATAAACCACATGAAACGTGGGTGCCATCATTAATTATGCGTGCTGTACTAGGAGAAATGTCGACAGTAGTTCTCGATACTCAAAAAGTCTTACCTAATAAATTAGAAGCATTAGGGTTTAATTTTAGGTATAATAATTTAAAAGTTGCACTTGAAGACTTAATTAACGAATAGTAATTGGAGATTTAGTGATGAATGACAACAAGTTAACGTATATCTTACTACTTATCGCTAGTATATTTTTAATTTTAAATGGTGTCTTTGCTTTCGAAAAGAGTATCATTATGGTACTTTTATCTTTTTTCTTTATTATTATAGGATTATTATTAGGGTTTGTAGCTATACAATATTTATTAAAAACTAAAAAACCATAAAAAAGGAAGAGCATCAATGCTCTTCCTTTTTTACATATTAAACAATTCTATTTACATATCTTCAGGTTGCATTACGTGATCAATTAAACCATATTCTTTTGCTTCATCAGCAGTTAAGAAGTTATCACGATCAGTATCTTTTTGAATTCTTTCAATACTTTGACCTGTACGTTCAGCTAAAATACGATTTAATTTTTCACGTGTTTTTAAGATATGGTTAGCAGCAATTTCAATTTCTGTCGCTTGACCTTGAGCGCCACCTAATGGTTGATGAATCATAACTTCAGCGTTTGGTAAGGCAAAACGTTTACCTTTTGTACCAGCTGCTAATAAGAATGATCCCATTGACGCAGCCATACCAATACAAATTGTTTGTACATCTGGTTTAATGTGTTGAATTGTATCGTAAATAGCAAATCCTGCTGTTACACTACCACCTGGAGAATTGATGTATAAATAAATATCTTTTTCAGAATCTTGAGCTTGTAAGAATAATAATTGTGATACAATTGAATTTGCAACATTATCATCAATTGCTGAGCCTAACATAATAATGCGGTCTTTTAATAGACGAGAATAAATATCATATGCGCGTTCACCGCGATTTGTTGTTTCAATAACTGTAGGAATTAAATTCATTATATTTCCTCCTTGTAATTAACTGTTATATTTATTTTACAACAAAAGTCAAAAATGGTCAAAAAGAATACTTTTACTTTTATTTGACGTTGCTTTTTATAATTTTATACACTATTCATATATTCAAATTGTACTGTTAATTATATATTTAGTACAGAAATTAGTTTTTATATTATACTCCTCGTAGTGTAATGGATAGCACGTAAGATTCCGGTTCTTAAGATAGAGGTTCGATTCCTCTCGAGGGGGCTATTATTAAGAAATAGAATGAAACGTTATATTAATGTTTCATCCTATTTCTTAAAACACATTTTATTTTATAATTCGACTTTTTCTCCATTTCTAATTTTATCAGCGAGTTCATTTAATTTTCGTAAGCGATGATTTACTCCTGATTTAGAAATAGGCCCATTTGATATCATTTCTCCTAATTCTTTCAAAGAAATTTCTTGATGTTCTACTCGTAATTTTGCAATCTCTCTTAAACGATCAGGTAAATTATCTAAACCTATTTCTTCATCAATTAATTGAATGCTTTGTACTTGTTTCATAGCTGCACTCACAGTTTTATTTAAATTAGCTGTTTCACAATTTACTAATCTATTGACAGAGTTTCTCATATCTCTCACTATTCTTACATCTTCAAATTTTAATAGTGCTTGGTACCCCCCTATCAAACTTAAAAACTCAGAAATTTTCTCCGCTTCTTTCAAATAAGAAATACTTCCTTTTTTTCGTTCTAAATGCTTAGCATTCAGTCCATAACTGTTCATTAGTTTAGTTAATCCCTCAGCATGTCCTTCATATTGAGAAAAAATTTCTAAATGGTAGGAAGAAGTTTCTGGATTATTTACTGATCCACCCGCTAAAAATGCCCCTCTTAAATAGCTTCTACGCATTTCATCATCTTTAATCATACTCGCATCAATGTCATGAACGAAAATACCATTTTTTAAAATACCTAATTCATCAAGTATTTCTTTAGCACGTACTTTAGTTCGACAAATGTAGATATTATTCTTTTTTAATTTCATTTTTTTTCGTACTAAAATTTCTACTTCGACATTAAAAATACGCTTAATTAATGAATATATTCTTCGAGCCGTAGTCGCATTTTCAGTTTGAACATTAATTACAAATTGTTGATTAGATAAACTGAGTGCACCGTTCATCCGAATCAAAGCGCTAAGTTCAGCTTTAGCATTACTTTCATCGACTTCAATGCGGGTCAATTCATTTTTCATATCTGATGCAAAACTCATTGATGCTCCCTCCTTTTCTCATCATCATTATTATATGTAATTAACATCTCAAAATATATAACACTCTATATCAAATTATTTTTAAATTCATTAAAATTTATTTTTTAGGTTTAAATTGAATTGTACTTGTTAATTCAAGTGCTAAATCATATACAAGTTTAGCAAGTACCTTTGTATTATGACGAACAAAGACATGGTCATAAATTTCTACAAGATTTTTAGAAGTAATCATTTTAATATTATTTTCTGTTAATTTTATTTTATTCGTACTTACAGGATGAGCATTACGTTCTTTATATCGTTGAAGAATCTGTTCATCAAATGCATCATTACTACAAATAACATAATCAATAAATGGTTCACCAGCATGTTGATGAATAGCTTTAACATGATCGTAGACATCATAATCATTTGTTTCTCCTGGTTGAGTCATAATATTAGAAATGTATAATTTCGGTGCTTGTGAACTTATTATTGCTTTAGAAATACCTTCAATACACAAATTTGAAATTACACTTGTATACAGTGAACCAGGACCTAGAACAATTAAATCCGCTTCTTGTAAAGCATCAACGGCTTCCTGCATGGGTTCTACATTAGATGGTTCTAAATAGACACGTCGAATTTTTTTATTTTTTTTAGGTATTTTAGATTCACCTTTAACAATCTCACCATCTTCTAAAACAGCATTTAACATAACATTAGTATTAGTAGATGGAATCACTTTTCCTTTAATGTTTAAAATTTTACTTAATTCTTTCACTGCATGACCAAAGTCATTTTTTATATTTGTAAGTGCTGCAAGTAATAAATTACCTAATGAGTGACCTTCAATTTGATGTTCTTCAAAACGATACTGAAATAATTCTTCTAGAATTGGTTCTGCATCACTTAGCGCTGCAATGACATTTCTAATATCTCCTGGAGCAGGAATAGACATTTCATCTCTAATTTTACCTGTACTACCACCATCATCTGCAACTGTAACAATAGCAGTAATATCTATTGGATATTCTCGTAACCCTCTAGCTAGTACTGAGAGTCCTGTGCCTCCTCCGATTAGTACTACTTTCAACTGTTTCATTTCTTCACGCCACTTTCAATATGTGCATCTCTATGATGAACATACACATTATAATCAAATATATCATTTAACTCTTCTCCGATACGTTTAGCTAAGGCTACAGAGCGATGTTGTCCGCCAGTACAACCTATTGCTATAACCAGTTGTGATTTACCCTCTTTTTTATAGCCTGGAATCATAAAAATAAGTAAATCCATTAGTTTTTCAAAGAAAGTTTCAGTTTCTTTCCATTTCATCACATAATTATAAACTGCTTCATCTTCTCCAGTCATCGGTCTCAAGTCTTCAACATAATATGGATTAGGCAAAAAGCGTACATCGAATACTAAATCAGCATCTTTCTGAATACCATGTTTAAATCCAAAACTAGTTACATTAATACTAAATGAATTCATTTTTTCATCGGCGAAATGACGTTTGATTCTTTCTTTTAATTCTTTAGGCTTTAACTCTGTAGTATCAATAATATAATTCGCTATTGATCTAATATTTGAAAGTAATTGTTGTTCTTCTAGAATTGAATCAATTAAAGACATTTGACCATTTTGATTTAAAGGGTGCGCTCTACGTGATTCTTTATATCTAGAAATTAATTTTTCAGTTGTAGCTTCTAAAAACATAACATCTACAATAACATCATTTCTCGTTTTAATTACATCAATTTCATCTATAAGTGATTTAAATAACTCTTTTCCTCTTAAATCAATTGCAATTGCTACTTTTTGAAGTGAAGGGTTACCTTGCTCCATTAACTCCACAAGTTTAGGTAGTAATATAGGTGGTAAATTATCTACACAGAAAAAGCCAATATCTTCTAAACATTGAATAACTAATGATTTACCAGCGCCAGACAATCCTGTAACAACTAATAGTTCACTTTTGCTCATTTCATCATTTATTTGATTAACCATTCTAAGCACCATCCATTTAAGCATACATGTATTTATATAACATCATAGCATATATTTTTACCTTGCTAACAATTTGTATCGACTTTACTGCTAAGAAAAAAGCTAGTAATAATACTTCTATCAGAAGTGATTATTCTAGCTTTAATTAATCCCTTAAGCTTCTTCTTTATCTTTTAATTCTTCGATATAATCAATTGCACTTTGTGCAGCAATACTACCATCACCTGTAGCAGTTACGATTTGACGTAATCCTTTATCTCTCACGTCTCCAGCTGCAAAAATCCCTGGTACAGAAGTAGTCATATCATCTTTTGTAATAATATAACCCATATCATTTGTAATACCTAAGTTATTAAATGGTGCTGTTAAAGGTTTCATCCCAATATAAATAAATACACCGTCTGCATCTAACGTTTGTTCAGACGCATCTTTTGTTGAAACTAACGTTACAGATCCAACTTTTCCATCTTTTTCATTAATTGATTTCAAAGTGTGACTCCAAATAAAATCAATTTTTTCATTTTTAAATGCACGATCTTGTAGAATTTTTTGGGCTCTTAATTCGTCTCTTCGGTGAACAATTGTTACTTTATCAGCGAATTTAGTAAGGAATGCGCCCTCTTCTACCGCTGAATCGCCTCCACCAATAACAAATATATTTTTGTTTTTAAAGAATGCACCATCACATACTGCACAATAACTTACGCCACGGCCACCTAATTCTTGTTCACCAGGAACACCAATTTTTTTATATTCTGCACCTGTTGAAATAATCACTGCTCTAGCTGTTATAGTTTTATTTCCTAGATTAATCACTTTGTGATCGCCATTATCTTCAATTGATTTGATATCTCCATATTGATAAGAAGCACCAAATTTTTTCGCATGTTCAAACATTTTTGTTGATAAATCTGGACCTGTAATCATTTCAAACCCTGGAAAATTTTCAACTTCTTCCGTATTTGCCATTTGTCCTCCAGGCATACCACGTTCAATCATCACTGTATTTAGATTTGCACGTGATGCATAAACTGCAGCAGTCATTCCAGCTGGTCCAGCCCCAATTATCGCAACATCAAAATCTACTTCGTTCATTTTTATACCTCCTACGTTTATATTAATACGCGCATTATATAGTATTATTTGCTTTTCATAAATTTATATGCTCAATAATTTATCAATTGCGTTATCTAATTTATATCTTGTAGTATTAAAAATTTCAATGATTTTCTTTTTAGTTATACGCTTTTTATGATAACGGTAATATAAATAAACATGTGCCGCAATATATCTATTTAACTCTTTAAAATTAACGCCTTCAACGATTAAAGCTTCTCCTTTATCAATCCAAGTGACAAATAATTCTGTATCAAACGATAGTTCTTCAACGTCATACATTTTCTTTAATCCTTTATGAATAAAATCAAGCTTATTTAAATGTAATCCTTGAACTAAGTAAGTTAAATATAACTTTTCATAGTCATTCATGTTTTCCAATACTGACCAAATGTCTTCAGTCATTAGTATTTCTTTTCCGTTTAACTGATTTAATAAAAATACGCCATATAATCGATAATGACTGTCATCATCTAATAATAAAGGTAATATTTTTTGTTCAAATGTATATTTACTTTCTTCTAATACCCATGGGGCATATCCAACATCTACTTCAGAAATTTGCAATAATTTATCCCAAAATAATTTACTTTGTTTTTTATTTCCTAAGTAATAATAGTTATAGCTTAAAGCATTAAACATTTGAATTGAAACAAACTTACCCTTTTTATATAAAGGTAATAAAAGTTGTTGAGACGCTTTGTACTGTTTGAGATAACTTAGTACAATACCTAACTTAAAACTTTCATCTTCGTTCATCGGCATCACTTTATTTAATATTTTTATATATTTGTGATACTTCTCTGTTTCATTAGTATTATATAATAGCAATGTATAATGACAGAGTGCATGTACATCCGAGTTATCTTCAGCAAGCAATGTTTCGAATAATTCTTTAGCAATCTCATATTCACTCAAATAAAGACAACACATTGCTAGTAAATTTCTAATAACACGATGCGACTGAATATCATCGTTTTGTTTTAAAATATACGTTCGTGCTTCTTGTAAACGTCCTTGAGCGAATAAATATTGAAATAATAATTGAACTGCAAATAATTGTGCTTCCATTTCAATTTTATTTTCTTCAATATAAGAAACTTCGAACATTTTTTCTAATTCTTCTTTAAAAGAATCATCATTTGATAAAACTACATAATTAATACCAAACAAGAAGGCCTTGTTTGGCTCGTTAAGTTTAATATTCAGTTGACTCAATTGATAATAACTTTCTGCTACATTATGATCATTTATAATGCTTTCATAAAACATTTTTTCTGCTTTTTTATTCAAATTCAATTCATTTAAACAATCGGCATACTTAAGTCTTATATCAAAATCTTCAGGTGACAAATCTAGCACATTTCTATAATATTCAGCTGCTTTTCTATAATCTCTCTGTTTATATTTTTGATCTGCCATCTTTCGATAAAAATTCTCATCAAAAGTCATTGGAATAATTTTTTGTTCCTTTCGTGCCATGCTTTGTCACCACTTTCTTATTTATTATGAATTTGCATGGGGTTTCCAAAAGCAATAGTATCATCGGGAACATCTTTAGAGACGATAGTACCTGCTTTAATTATAACGTTATGACCGATTTTCACCCCAGGTAAAATGGTCACATTTGCTCCAATTAAAGTATGAGAACCAATGTCCACTCGTCCATAACGATACTCATTTACTAAAATTTCATGCGTTAATATTGTTGTATTATAACCAATAACAGTATTACTGCCAATAGATATTAACTGGGGATGAAAAATATCAGGCATTACCTTATAGGCAAATGCAGTTCGTTCCCCAATTGACATCTTCAAGAAATGAATATAAATATAACGTTTTACATTTAAAAAAGGAATAAAGCGACTTATTTCTATTATTACTGTATTTTTTAACACTTTAGAAAAACGAACAAATTGGTAAATGCGCCATAAGGGATTCATCGACTGTGTATTAATAATAGTTAATCGTCTCATTATTTTACCTTCACTCTTGAATTCCAAGTTAATGGTCCAGCATTTTTATAAATAACTGGTTGATGTTTAATTCGACGATAGATAATTAAAATAATACCCATAATCATTAAAATAACTGAAACAAGTTGAGCTACGCGAATATGACTTGTTAACATTAAACTGTCTGTTCGTAATCCTTCAATAAAGAAGCGTCCTATTGAATACCAAATGAGATATAATGAAAATGTTTCTCCAACGCGTAGATGCTTTCTAAGGGTAATTAATATAATAAATCCAAGTATATCCCAAATAGATTCATATAAAAAAGTAGGATGATAGTATACACCTTCAATATACATATTTCGAATAATAAATTCTGGAATATGCATGCTTTCTAGAAATGTTCTTGATACTGGTCCGCCATGAGCTTCATGATTCATAAAATTGCCCCATCGCCCTATACCTTGAGCTAATATAATACTTGGTGCAACAATGTCTCCAATTTGAAAAGGATTAAGATTTTTCAATTTACATAGAATAATTCCAGTAATAAAGCCACCTATTAATCCACCGTGAATAGCTATCCCGCCATGCCAAATTTTAGGTATTTCTGATGGATTTTCCATATAATAAGGCCATTGAAATATAACAAAATAAATTCTTGCAACTAGAAATCCGAAAATTGCACAATAAAAGATAATATCTACTAATGTATCTTTATGTAATCCTATAGATTTCAAGCTTTCTTGAGCAATAAAATATCCTATTAATATTCCTACTGCAATAATAATTCCATACCATTTTATCGATAAAGGACCTATATCGATAGCAGTAGGATTGATATAATTCAAATTAAAAAGCATATACTATTTCCCTTCATTCTGATTCCCATTCTTGATAATTTCTTCATTCAAACGTTGATTAAATTCTTCAGCTGTATTAATACCCATGATATTTAAACGATAATTCATTGCAGCTACTTCTATAATAACAGCAACGTTTCTTCCTGGTCTTACAGGGATTGTTTTTTTAGTTATTTCTGTATCTAAAATCTTTAATGTTTCTTCATTTAATCCAACGCGATCATATAATTTATTCTTATCCCAATTTTCAAGATTTATATTTAACCGTATTTGTTTTTGGGTTAGAATTGACCCCGCTCCAAATAAAGTCATGACATTGATAATTCCTAGTCCACGTATTTCTAATAAATGTTCAATTAACTTAGGTGGTGTACCAACCAATTCGTCTTTCGTAATTTCACGAATTTCAACATTATCGTCTGCTACTAAACGATGACCTCGCTTTACTAATTCTAATGCTGTTTCACTTTTCCCGATGCCAGAGTCTCCTGTAATTAATACTCCTACACCATATACGTCTACTAAAACACCGTGTAGAGAGGTCGTTTTAGCTAACTCATGTTCTAAAAATGTCGTTAATCGACTCATTAAACTTGTTGTAGCATCTTTAGAAACAATCAAAGGTGTATCCATTTCTTGAGCCGCTTCAATCAGTTCCTGAGGTGGCTCTAATCCTCTTGTCACAATAATTGCTGGCGTTTCAGGACGACATAATTTTCTCATTCGTCCCCGTCTTTCTTCATCTGGTAATAAATTGTAAAATGATAATTCAGTGGTACCTAATAATTGAATACGATTTGCTGCATAATGAGAAAAATAACCTGCCATTTCTAAACCAGGTCTAGAAATATCAATGTTTTTAATCGTTTTATTTAATCCTTTTTCTCCAGTAAATAGCTTCAGTTTTAATACTTTAACCAATCTATCTGTCGTTAACATGAGTTCACCTCAAAATTCCCTTGAATTAATTCATCTCTTATCATATCAAAAATATAACAATATGTTATATAAAAAAGGAGTAGAAAATGATTTTTCTACTCCTTTTTTCAAAATCAGTAAAATGATATTCTACTTCATTTGTACTCTAAAAAAACACTATCGCACATTAAATGCTATTTTATTCATCTCGCACTTTATCACGTTCTAACACTGTTTTTAAATACTTACCAGTATAAGAAGCTTCCACACTTGCAATGTCTTCTGGCGTTCCAGTTGCAACGATAGTACCGCCACCTTCGCCGCCTTCTGGTCCTAAATCTATAATATAATCTGCTGTTTTAATAACATCTAAATTATGTTCAATAATAACCACTGTATCTCCATTTTCCACAAGGCGATTTAATACTTTTAATAATCGACTGATATCGTCAACATGAAGACCTGTAGTAGGTTCATCTAAGATATAAATTGAGCGTCCTGTAGAACGTTTGTGTAATTCTGAAGCCAGTTTCACACGTTGTGCTTCCCCACCAGAAAGTGTGGTTGCTTGTTGTCCTAAAGTAATATAGCCTAATCCTACATCTACAAGTGTTTGTAATTTTCTATGAATTTTAGGAATATTTTCAAAGAAATAAGTCGCTTCTTCTACTGTCATTGCTAATACATCTGCAATATTTTTCCCTTTATATGTGACTTCTAAAGTTTCTCTATTGTATCGTTTGCCATCACACACTTCGCATGGAACATATACATCTGGTAAGAAGTGCATTTCTATTTTAATGATGCCATCGCCTTTACAAGCTTCACAACGACCGCCTTTAACATTAAAACTAAAGCGTCCTTTTTGATATCCTCTAATTTTAGCTTCATTCGTTTGAGCAAAAACATCTCTAATGTCATCAAATACACCTGTATATGTCGCCGGGTTAGAACGTGGTGTTCTTCCTATAGGTGATTGATCAATATCTATAATCTTATCTAATTGATCAATACCTTTAATTTCCTCATGCTCTCCAGGTTTAACTTTAGAATTATTAATTGTTTGAGCTAATGATTTATATAACACTTCATTAACTAATGAACTTTTACCTGATCCAGAAACACCAGTTACAACCGTCATTACAGACAATGGAATATCTACATCAACATCTTTTAAATTATTACTTTTTGCACCTTTTATTGATATTTTACGATTCGTGATTTCTCTACGATGTTCCGGTACGTCAATACGTTTTTTACCGCTCAAGTATTGACCTGTTAAGGATTTCTTGTCTTTCATTACCTTTTTAGGAGTCCCACTTGAGACAATTTCGCCGCCATGGTTACCTGCACCAGGTCCGACATCAACAAGGTAATCTGCTGCTCTCATCGTATCATCATCATGTTCAACGACAATTAGTGTGTTACCTAAATCTCTCATCTCTTTTAATGTATTGATTAAACGATCATTATCGCGTTGATGTAACCCGATAGAAGGTTCGTCTAATACATAAAGCACGCCTGTCAATCGTGATCCAATTTGAGTAGCAAGACGAATACGTTGTGCTTCTCCACCTGATAATGTTCCTGAAGAACGATTCAGTGTTAAATAATCAAGGCCTACATTATTTAAAAATGTCAATCTTGAAATAATCTCAATTAAAATTTGTTTAGCAATCGCTTTGTCTTGCTCTGATAACTCTATATTCTCATAAAATTTGAGTGCATTTTTAATTGAATATTCTACAACTTCTCCAATATTGTATCCACCAACATATACTGAAAGTGCTTCTTTACTTAAACGTTTACCGTGACATGTTTCACACGGAAGTTCAGTCATATATCTACTCATCATTTCACGTGTATATTCTGATGGTGATTCGTGATAACGTCGATCTATATTAGCGACTACGCCTTCAAATTTCATTTTTCTACGGCGTGTGCCTCCATTTCGACTATGAAATGAAAACTCAATTTCTTTATCGCCTGACCCATTCATAAGAATACCTTTTTGTCTATCAGTCAATTTTTTATATGGCTTATCCATATTAATTTTATAAACTTCACATACTCGTTTTAATAATGTTGGATAAAAGTCGGAACTTGTAGGCTCCCAAGGTTCAATCGCACCTTCATTTAAAGTTTTATTAGTATCAGGAACAACCAAATCTAGATCCACTGTAAGTCTTTGACCTAATCCATCACATGTTGGACAAGCACCGAATGGACTATTAAAACTAAACATTCTAGGCTCTAATTCACCTATAGAAAATCCACAAATTGGACAAACATGATTTTCAGAGAATTTGAGATCTTCTCCACCAATGACATCAACAATAAGGTTTCCTTCACCTAACTCTAAACTTGTTTCTATTGAATCTGCTAATCTTGTTTCTATTCCTGATTTTACAACTAAACGATCTACAACTACTTCAATAGTATGATTTTTATTTTTATCTAGTGCAGGAACGTCGTTTACATCGACTACTTCACCATCGACACGTAATCTGACATATCCCTTTTTACCAATATCTTCAATTAATTTTTCATGGCTTCCTTTTCTATGTGAAACTAAAGGAGCTAAAATTTGAATTTTAGTTCTCTCTTCTAATTCTAATATACGATCTACCATTTGCTGCACGGTTTGCGATTCGATTTCGATTCCATGATATGGACAAAATGCTTTCCCCACACGTGCATATAATAATCGAATGTAATCATATATTTCAGTCACAGTAGCTACTGTAGAACGTGGGTTTTTACTTGTCGTTTTTTGGTCAATTGAAATTGCAGGTGATAGTCCTTCAATGGTATCAACATCCGGCTTATCCATTTGTCCTAAAAATTGTCGTGCGTAGGCACTTAACGATTCTACATAGCGACGTTGTCCTTCAGCATATATTGTGTCAAATGCAAGTGATGATTTTCCCGACCCAGAGAGACCAGTCATCACTATAAGTTTGTTCTTTGGTAACTCAATATCGATATCTTTTAAGTTATGTGCTCTTGCACCTTTAACTATGATACTTGGACCTTTCATTTAATAATCACCCTTCTGCTTTTAGTTCAAATAACATATCTCTCAATTCTGTTGCTCTTTCAAAGTCTAAATCTTTAGCTGCTTTTTTCATTTCTTTTTCAATATTTTCAATTGTTTTCTGACGCTCTTTCTTTGTCATTTTCTTAGGTACTTCAGTTTGTTGTTTTTCATTTGTGTCATCATTATCCACTGTAGCACTAATGACGTCATGTATTTTTTTATTGATTGTTTTAGGAGTAATACCATATTTTTCGTTATGTGCCATTTGTATTTCTCGACGACGCTGTGTTTCATCAATTGCGTACTGCATAGAGTCTGTTATCTTATCGGCATACATGATAACTTCTCCTTTATCGTTACGTGCAGCACGTCCGATAGTTTGAATAAGTGAACGATTTGAACGTAAAAATCCTTCTTTATCTGCATCTAAAATAACTACTAACGACACTTCAGGTATATCAATACCCTCTCTAAGCAAATTGATACCTACTACAGCATCATACGTGCCCATTCTTAAATCACGTATGATTTCTATACGTTCAAGTGTTTTGATTTCAGAATGAAGATAATTCACTTTAATTCCTGCCTCTTTCATATATGTTGTCAAATCTTCACTCATTTTTTTAGTTAAGGTTGTAACAAGCACACGTTCATTCCTATCAATTCTTTCTTGAATTTCACTGAGTAAATCATCAATTTGATTCTTCGTAGGTCGAACATCAATTTTAGGATCTAATAAACCAGTTGGTCGAATAATTTGTTCTACCATTTTATCAGTATGTTCAATTTCATATGGACCAGGTGTTGCAGAAACATAAACGAGCTGTTTAGTTTTTTGTTCAAATTCTTCAAATTTAAGTGGACGGTTATCCATAGCACTTGGTAAACGGAAACCATGATCTACGAGTACTTTTTTACGTGCTTGGTCTCCATTGAACATACCTCTAATTTGTGGTAACGTCACGTGCGACTCATCTATCATTACAAGCCAATCATCACCAAAATAATCAAGTAACGTATAAGGCGTGGAACCAAGTGGTCTTAATGTTAAATGAACAGAATAATTCTCTATTCCTGAACAAAAGCCCATCTCTCTCATCATTTCTAAGTCATAATTTGTACGTTGTTCTAGACGTTGTGCTTCTAATAATTTATTTTCAGCTTTCAATTCTTTTAATCGCTCTTCAAGTTCTTTTTCAATACGTTCAATAGCGACTTTCATTTTTTCTTCTCTAGTAACGAAGTGGGAAGCAGGGAATATAGCAAAATGTTCTCTTTCACGTATCACTTCACCAGTTAGATAATTTACTTCTCTGATTCTATCAACTTCATCGCCAAAGAATTCTACTCGGATACACATTTCTTCCCTTGAAGCAGGAAAGATTTCTACAACATCTCCTCTTACTCTAAATGTACCACGTTGAAAATCGATGTCGTTTCTTGAATATTGAACATCGACTAATTTTCGAAGAAGCTCACTTCTATCCATTTCCATCCCTACTCGAACGCTAACAACTAAATCTTTGTATTCTTCTGGATTACCTAAACCATAAATACAACTTACACTTGCAATAATAATCACATCATCACGTTCGAATAAAGCACTTGTAGCTGAATGTCGTAACTGATCGATTTCATCGTTAATTGAGGCGTCTTTTTCGATAAATGTATCCGTTGATGGCACATATGCTTCAGGTTGATAATAGTCGTAGTAACTTACGAAATATTCTACCCTATTTTCAGGAAAGAACTCTTTAAATTCACTATACAATTGACCTGCTAACGTTTTATTATGCGCTATAATTAATGTAGGTTTTCCAACTTCTTTAATTACATTACTCATGGTAAATGTTTTACCAGTACCCGTTGCACCAAGTAATGTTTGATGACGTTTACCAGCTTTAACACCTTCAACAATTTTTTTTATGGCTTGAGGCTGGTCCCCTTGTGGTTCAAATTCAGAATTTAATTTAAAAGGATGATGTTCTACCATTCTTTCAAGCGCCTCCTCAGTTTATTTTATTAAATGTTTATTTCAGTAAAAATAATATTATTTATACTTATCTTAACAAAAAAGCGAATAAAAAAACAAACGTTTGTTCGCTTACGTTTGCCATCACTTTTTATACATATATAAAAGATGAGACACAAATATAAATTCACTTCTATATTTATGACTCATCTTAATATGTTGACGTATTTTTATTAGATATGTATTAATAATATAAAACAAATGGTATCGTACTGCAATTTTTTTAGCTTAGTCTTGATGTTTGTGTAATTCTAAATTATCAATAATCACATAACCAGCTAGGATAGATACTACATCTAAAAATATAATCCATTCATTATGAAAAAATCCTTTATACACTGAAGCGGCAATTAATATCAATGTTACAATGACGCCTACCCATTTACTTCTGGTAATTACACTGAATAAAATAACTAAGATACATGGAAAGAAGGCAGCTAAAGTATACCATATCATTATATTCACTCATTTCGTCTTCGTCGTTCTAAGATTGACATTGTTGTTTCACGTAGTTCAGCACGAGGAATAAAGTTTTCCGTAAGCATTTCCGGTATAACGTGATCGATAAAATCTTGTACTGAACTTAAATGATCAAACTGCATTATTGTTTCTAGGCTATGTTCATAGATTTCAAAAAACAGATCTTCCGGATTACGTTTTTGAATTTCACCAAACGTTTCATATAATAAATCAATTTTATCAGCTACTGATAAAATTTGGCCTTCTAAAGAATCATCTTTTCCCTCTTGAAGTCTTTTACGATAAATATCTTGGTATGGCTTCGGAATTTCTTCATTAATGAACGTATCTACCATTTCTTCTTCGACTTGGGAAAATAACATTTTTAATTCTCTGCTTGCATATTTAACTGGTGTCTTAATATCCCCTGTAAATACTTCTGCAAAATCATGGTTAAGGGCTTTTTCATACAAACTTTTCCAATCAATTGAATTACCATGATATTCTTCAACTGTTGCTAAGTATTGAGCTATTTTAGTCACTTTAAATGAATGTGCTGCAACATTATGCTCAAAATATTTGAATTTTCCTGGCAATCTTATTAATTTTTCAAGATCAGATAAACGTTTAAAGTATTGATGAACCCCCATAATACGGTTATACCTCCTTATATTATTAAATAGAAATTATACTTGTATTTATTATATCAATCAATCGTTTAGTAAAAATTTTTAATTGTGATAATTTCGTAACTTTTATTTCTTCTTTTAAATAATACATTGCATTATTAATAACTAAAAAACATCAACAAAACATAAGCTTTGTTGATGTTTTAACATTATAAATCCTTTGAAAAATTTAATGTATAAAATTATAACTAGACGAATTATAAATTGTTCTATTTGTAACATCATTGAAATGACCATTCCAATTCATTTCTGAAACGTAAAACGAACCATCATTATTCACACGTTCTACGATACCTACGTGACCATAGTAACCTGCTGATGTTTGGAAAACCGCTCCTACTTCAGGACGATGATCGACCACTAAACCAGCATTTCTAGCTGAGCTTGCCCAATTATTTGCATTTCCCCAATAGCTCCCTACTGAACGTCCTAATTGTTGTCTACGATCAAATGCATAATATGTACAGTTACCAAAATAATAATGATTACCTTGGTTATTTAAAGCGCTATTATTATAATATACTGGTGCACTGACTGTTTCTGTATTGTCATTACTACTAGTAACATATGATGGAGACGCTACATACGGCGCAGTTTCAGCGCTATTATAACTTAATGGTACAGTTTCACTTGAATAAGGCGTAGCATATACACTACTATCACTTATCAAGTGACTTTCTAATGTTGCTGAACCTTTGTCACTTACTGCGATTAAATCACCAGGATGAATTAACGGTTTTACTCCTGGATTAAATGCATATAATTCATCTAATGTTAAATGATGAGCTTTCGCAATTTTGTTTAATGTATCACCAGATTTAACTTCAACAATATCTTTATCAGGTACAACTATTGAAACATCTTTTTCAACTTCATCATTACCTATATGATTTAATTTTTTTATCTCATCTGCAGTTGTAGAAAATTGTTGTGCCACTGCTTCTACATTTGTTTTTTCTTTAACAATGTGTGTTTGTTGTGCATGTGCTAACGTATTTAAACCTGTAATTGCTGCAATTGAAGCAAATGTTACAGTTATTGATTTTTTTAACATGTTGTCATTCCTTTGCTGTAGTGTATTCTTGTTCATTAATACTTTAGCATAAACAACATTAAAAAAGAGGAATGTTAAAACCTTGTAATATAAAGGTTAAATAACACTCCTAAATTAGTTTAAATTGATTAAATTAGTAATATTACAAGTCACGAATTACATTTTAAAGTTAGATTTATTTAGATTTTAAAATTTTATTTTTTATTAATAAACAACTCAATCAATCATTTTGTGACATCGTTTGTCGTAAATAAGCTTCTATAAATGGCGCAATATCTCCATCCATTACTGCATCTACCTTAGCAGTTTCTTCATTTGTACGATGATCTTTTACCATAGAATATGGATGGAATACATACGAACGAATTTGACTACCCCATCCTATTTCTTTTTGTTCACCACGAATTTCTGCCATTTCACGTTCTTGCTCTTCTAACTTCAATTGATATAATTTAGATTTCAACATTTTCATTGCAGCTTCACGGTTCTTGATTTGAGAACGTTCATTTTGGTTATTCACTACAATTCCAGTTGGATGGTGAGTAATACGGATTGCAGACTCTGTTTTATTGATATGTTGTCCACCTGCACCTGATGCTCTAAATGTATCTACTGTAATGTCATCAGGATTAATTTCTATTTCTATTTCATCATTATCAAATTCTGGTATAACATCACAAGAAGCAAATGACGTATGGCGTCTTCCAGATGAATCAAAAGGTGAAATTCTTACAAGTCGATGTACTCCTTTTTCTGCTTTTAAGTAACCGTAGGCATTATGACCTTTAATCAATAATGTGACGCTTTTTACTCCCGCTTCATCACCTGGTAAATAATCGATGGTTTCTACTTTAAAACCTTGTTGTTCACCATATCTTTGGTACATTCTTAATAACATGCTAGCCCAGTCTTGAGATTCGGTCCCTCCAGCACCAGGATGCAACTCTAAAATAGCATTATTTGCATCATGTGGGCCATCTAATAATAATTGTAATTCAAACTGATCGATTTGTTCTCTGAATGTTACAATATCTTGTTCTAAATCTTCTTTGATTTCATCATCATATTCCTCTTGAAGTAATTCCCATGTTGCATCCATATCTTCTAATTTATGGTTGAGTTCATAGTAACCATTAACTATCGATTTTAATGCATTATTTTTATCAATAACATCTTGAGCTTTATTTTGGTTATCCCAAAAGTCCGGTTCTGTCATCATTTCTTCATATTCTTGAATATTTGTTTCTTTATTTTCTAAGTCAAAGAGACCCCCTAATTTGTTCTAAATCATTATTATATTCATCAATATTACGTTTGATTTCTGATAATTCCACTATATATGTCTCCTTTATTTATAAATTCTTTAAATAAAATACGAGATCGTGACAAAAGCTTTTAAATGATAAGCAATATACGTCTCGATCTCGCCTAATTATAATTACTTGATATTAATCTTCTTTACCATGGCAATTTTTATATTTTTTACCACTACCACAAGGACAAGGATCATTACGTCCAATTTTTTCACCTTTTACAATAGGCTGTTTTTTTGCTTTTTCTTTGCCATCTTCAGCAGATACGTGTTGTGCCTTACCAAAATCTGTTGTTTTTTCACGTTCAACTTGTTCGTCTACTTGAATAACAGATTTTAATATATATTTAGACGTATCTTCTTCAATAGCTTGCATCATTAAGTCAAATAACTCGTGTCCTTCATTTTGGTAATCACGAAGTGGATTTTGTTGTGCATATGAACGTAAGTGTATACCTTGGCGTAACTGATCCATTGTATCAATATGGTCAGTCCAATGAGTATCAATAGAACGTAATAAAATCATACGTTCAAATTCAGGCATTTGATCTCCAATTTTTTCTTTTTGGATTTCATAACCTTTTTCAATTTTAGCCCATACCACTTCAAAAATATCTTCAGAATCTTTACCTTTAATTTCTTCTTCAGTTAATTCTCCTTCTTGAATAAACACATCATTAACATAATCTATAAATGGTCCATAATCAGGATTATCATCTTCATCGTTAATATAGTAGTTAATAGCTCTCTGTAAAGTAGTACGCATCATCGCCATAACAATTTCTGAACTATCTTCTGAATCTATAATGCTATTACGTTCATTATAAATAATTTCACGTTGTTTACGTAATACTTCATCATATTCGAGAATTCGTTTACGTGCATCAAAGTTATTTCCTTCAACACGTTTTTGAGCTGACTCAACTGCACGTGAAACCATTTTAGATTCTATTGGCGTTGAATCATCCATACCTAAACGATTCATCATTTTTTGAAGTCTTTCAGAACCAAAACGAACCATTAATTCATCTTGTAATGATAAGTAGAAACGACTATCCCCTTTATCTCCTTGACGACCTGAACGACCACGTAATTGATCATCAATACGACGAGATTCATGTCGTTCAGTACCTATTACGGCAAGGCCACCTATTTCTTCTACGCCTTCACCTAATTTAATGTCTGTTCCACGTCCAGCCATATTAGTAGCAATAGTAACTGCACCTTTTTGTCCTGCATTTGCTACAATTTCAGCTTCTCTTTCATGATTCTTCGCATTTAATACATCATGACGTATACCGCGTTTTTTCAATAAATTTGAAATGTATTCACTTGTTTCTACTGCAACAGTACCTAATAAAACTGGTTGTCCTTGTTTATGTTTTTCAACTACATCGTCTACAACTGCATCAAATTTTCCTTTTTGACTAATATAAATTAAATCAGACTTATCTTGACGTTGAACAGGTTTGTTCGTTGGAATTTGAGTTACTGTCATATTATAGATATTACGGAACTCTTCTTCTTCAGTTTTAGCAGTACCAGTCATTCCAGCTAATTTATTATACATACGGAAGTAGTTTTGGAAAGTAATTGAAGCCATTGTTTTAGATTCATTTTGAATTTTCACGCCTTCTTTAGCTTCAATAGCTTGATGCAATCCTTCAGAAAAACGACGTCCCGGCATTGTACGACCAGTGAATTGATCTACAATTAATACTTCTCCATCTACGACCATATAATCGACATCGCGTTGTAAAGTAACATGTGCTCTTAAAGCAGTATTAATATGACTAATAATATCTACATTTTGAACATCATATAAATTATCGATTTTAAACATTCGTTCTGCTTTATCTGCACCTTGTTCTGTTAAATGAACAGCTTTTGTTTTTTCATCATATTTATAATCTTCATCTGCTTTTAACATCTTAGCAAAAACATTCGCTTGAGTATAAAGAGACGTTGACTTTTCAGCTTCACCTGAAATAATTAACGGTGTTCTTGCTTCATCTATTAAAATAGAGTCAACCTCATCAATAATCGCAAAATGTAATGGTCTCATTACACGTTCTTCCGCATAATTCACCATATTATCTCTTAAGTAATCGAAGCCTAATTCATTATTTGTACTATAAGTAATGTCTTTTGCGTATGCTTCTCGTTTTTCTTCTGTAGATTTACTATTTAGATTTAAACCAACTGTTAAACCTAAAAACTCATATAATTCAGCCATTTCTTCACTTTGAACACTAGATAAGTATTCATTGACTGTAATAACATGAACACCTCGACCTGCTAAAGCATTTAAATACGTTGGCATTGTCGCAGTTAATGTTTTACCTTCACCAGTTCTCATTTCTGCAATATCACCTTTATGAATAGCAATACCACCCATAACCTGAACTTTATAAGGTGACATGTTAAATACACGTTTTGCACCTTCACGTACTAATGCAAATGCTTGCGGCAAAATTTTATCTAAATAGTCATTTTGTTTTTTTACATCTTCAATTGCTTGTGCTTCTTCTTGAAATTGTTTCGTTTTATTTCTGATTTCTTCGTCAGTTAAAATCGCTATTTTTTCCTCTAAAGCAAGTACTTCATCAGCTTTTTTACTTAAACGTTTCACTTCTTTCTTATTGCCGTCAACAATTTTTGATAAAAATCCCATTATGTTCGCTCCTTTAGCTAAAAAAACTGTTTGGCCTACAACAATTTATAATATCATTTATAAGTTCAAATTTATACTTAAATACTCATATAAATGATATGCTTAATTGTGTACAATAATTACTTTTATATTTATACTTTCTTTCTATTTTAAAAAACTTACTATCCCTTTAATTTTTAATTACCTCATTACATTAGCATAGCATGATTATACCGTCCATGAATAAGTGTAAAAGTAGCTAGTCGATAGTAGCTTCATACTTATTCTTCACATTGTACGATACATATAATATTTATTATTCTCTTCTAAATAATAAAAGTACCTGGGACATCAACTTGTCTCAGGTACCTTTAAACAAGGAAGTAGTCATTGACTGAATTGAACACGTGCTTATGTCATGTATTTTCAATTCTAGTCATAGCTCCTCATACTTAACTTTCGCAAAGAACGTCTACATTCAACTATTCAGTTGTTTCAATCAGACCATATTTACCATCTTTACGTCGATACACAATACTTGTACCATCTGTTTCACGATCTGTAAAAATGTAAAAATCATGCCCTAATAAATCCATTTGTAATACTGCTTCTTCAGAATCCATTGGTTTTAAACTAAACTGTTTAGAACGAATAATTTCTATTTCATTCTCATTTGATGATTCTGAAGTATCTTCCACATCCTCATTCACTACTGTTTGTTGCTCAGCAATAAATGGTTCTTGTTCTCCATTATCTCTATTCTTACGATTCACACGCGTTTTGTATTTACGAACTTGACGTTCTAATTTGCTTGTAACTAAATCAATTCCTGCGTATAAATCGTCGTGTCGTTCTTCAGCTCTCAATGTAACATTTTTCAAAGGAATTGTTACCTCGATTTTAGTAGCTGAATTTTGATACGTTTTAACTTTTACATGTGCAACTGCATTTGGCACATTATTAAAATAACGTTCAAGTTTACCAATTTTTTCCTCAATATAGTTGCGGATAGCATCTGTAATAGTGAGGTTATCTCCATGAATTTCAAATCTAATCATAGTTATCTCTCCTTTAACCTCTAATATTGGTAATTCTTACTATTATAATATCATGTTTAAGTCATCTTGAAAACGCAAACACTTTGAATTTTCTGACTTTTTTATTACATAATACACTTCCAGCATAATGAACTGTCAAACCTGTAGTATAGATATCATCAATCAGTAAAATATTTTTATTTGTAATATCTATATTTTCTTTAAGATAGAACGGATTGTCAGCTTTAAATCGTTCTTTTTTTCCAAGTCTTGATTGCTTAGGTCGTGAACGTGTGCCTAATAATTCTATATAGCTTATACCCATTTTGTCCAAAACAGTGGTTACTGGATTAAACGTTCGATGTTCATCTCTTTTATAAGGAGATGGAATAGGGACAATATAATCGTATGACGTTTTAGGCAATGTTAACTTTGAAGCTAAAACCTCAGCTAAATAATAATCTTTCATAAATTTGTAATGATGAATCGTTTCTTTCATTATTCCATCATATTTATAATCACAATACAGTTGTGACATTAGCGTAAATTGCTGATTGAGACATTTACAGTCTAAACATTCATCACCTGTATTTATTTTATAATTAAGACATCTTGTACATCTTTTTTCATCATTGATATCAAGCTTAATGGCTTGCCATTGTTTTTTGCATGTTTCACAAAATTGTTGTGGTGGTTTATAAAAATTAAATATAGATAACTCTTCGTGAATAGAAGTAGCACACTGAATACATTTATTCATCGATCCACCCTCTTTGAATCCCTAATTTATTCATTCTTGTAATATCTTTTTTAGCCATCAACATTGATATACTCACACCTTCATGAAGAAATAATACCATTCCTGTGGGAGCTTCTTGTTTACGTCCAACTCTTCCAGCAATTTGTACTAATGCAGCCTTTTCAAATGTATCTGCATTAATTACGATAACGTCTAATTGAGCCATAGTAAATCCACGTTCTAAAATTGTTGTTGTAAAAACAATTCGATGTTTTCCTTCACGAAGTGCTTTCACTTTTTCAAAACGTAAAGCATCTTCACTTGAAATACATATCAAATCTGAAAATATTTTTTTATAGTATTCGGATATCTTAATCATCTTTTCTATATTATTAAAAAATACTAACGTAAATCTTTTATGTTCAATCTGATTTAATAACATATACTTTAAAAAACTTTGAGTACGATTCATATTTAATTTAAAATATTTAAATTTTGGAACTGGTAATGGGTGTCTATGAAAGCGAGCAGGTAACTGTATAATGCGATGTTTTGGTATTTGACGCAGTAAATGTCTAGGTGGCGTTGCAGTCATATAAATCAATGTAGATAGCGGTTTAGCCGCTTGTTTAATAGCATTTTGTAGATGATGATCCATAGGCAGCGGAAATGCATCAATTTCATCGACAAAAATAACTTCAAAGTGATTTTTAAATCGATATAGTTGATGGATAGTACAAATTACAAAATGTCCGTTATATTGTTGTTTACTTGATTGATGCAATACGTCAATATTTTCTTTCAAAAAAACTTCTTTAATACGCTGGCTAATCTCTACTACTACATCTACTCTTGGAGAGATGATTGCTACATTAAATCCTCTTTCACGTGATAAGCTAATACCCTCATATATCATCTCTGTTTTTCCTGCACCAGTTACCGCATATAATAGTAAGTCTTCACAGTTTTCTATAGCAGATAAGATTTTTTCAGATGCATAACATTGCTGTTCAGATAATTTAAAAGATAATGTATATAATCCCTCTGATTTAACATTTTTACTTTTAATGATTTTATATTCAGTAATATTATCCATTCTTCCTAAATGTATACATTGTCGACAATATATTACTTCTTTATTAAGAATAGAGGAAAAATATTGATAGAAATGAGCACTATCTTCATTACCACATTGAATACACCGATATCCTTTTGAACTCTTTACGATACCTAACGTTTTCTCACTGATTATTTCATCTTTTAATTCTATTTCTGAAGATACTAATCTTCCATAATATTTAATATTTCATCACTTCCTTATTAAAATAAAAAAAGTCTAATCGAAAAGGAGATGGGTACCTTAACCCTCCATGTTCTCACTTTTAACGATTAGACCTTCATCTTATTCGATTACAATTTTTCTTGGGAAATATCCAACTCCGATTCCACCTGAACCTAAATGAGATGCAATGACTGGTCCATATTCACAATATTGAATATTAATGTTTGAATATTTCTCTTTTAATTTAGCACAAAAATCTTTACCCTCTTTTATTTTATCGCCATTAATCACAAACACTGTTACATCATTAATATTTTTCGCAATATCAAGTGCATGTTGTTCTATAGAATTATAAGCTCGCTTACGTGTACGTACTTTTTCTAAAGGATGAATTTTTCCATCTTCTTCAAACTTAAGCACTGGCTTCATTTGTAAAAGTGTTCCAATCCATGCTTGGGCACCAGTAATACGACCACTTTTTTGTAAATTTTTTAAATCATCAACAAATAAGTATGCACCTGTATCTTTACGAATAGACGTTAATTCCTCAATAATTTCGTTAGGGGTTGCTCCGTCTTCAATCAATTTTAATGTATAAATCACATAGCTGCCTTCAATCATAGAAGCTAATCTTGTATCAAATGTGTGGACTTGAATGCCATCTACCATTTCACCTGCTTGTGTTGCTGATTGATAACTACCACTAATCCCACTTGATAAATTAAAGACGATAACATCTGTATAACCTTTATCTCTTAATTCCTCATAGTTCTTTATCCATTCACCAATAGCTGGTTGACTTGTTGTAGGAATTGTTTTAGATGCGGCCATTTTTTTATAAAAAGATTCTTTTGAAAGATCTGGATGTTCAGTAAATGTTTCTCCATCATCAAATGTTACACTCAGTGGTGCAACTGGTATCTGATATTTTTCAATAATATGTTTTGGCAGATTCGCAGTAGAGTCTGTCATTACTGCAATTTTCATAATCGTCCTCCTCAATTAAACTCAACAGTATTATAAATTATTTTAATAAAAAAGGAAATTCATAATCAATTATTTATCTAAAAGAAAACAAACGTGTATAATAAAATTCATATTAATCATATCGTGGAGGTATTTATCAATTGAGTGATCATGTTATTACTATAAAAAAAGAACATATTATTGAAAATACAATTAATAAATCTCGATTTATTGCTCATATCAAACCTGTTTTCTCAGAAGAAGAGGCTAAGATGTTTATAGAAGAAGTAAAACAAACTCATAAAGAAGCAACACATAATTGTTCTGCGTATACTGTTGGCAATCAAATGAATATACAAAAAGCCAACGATGATGGAGAACCAACAGGAACAGCAGGTATTCCTATGCTTGAAATATTAAAAAAACTGGATATTCACAATGCTTGTGTAGTAGTTACTCGGTATTTTGGTGGCATTAAACTTGGCGGTGGCGGATTAATTCGTGCATATAGTGGTGCAGTACGAGATGTGATTTACGATATCGGCCGTGTAGAATTAAGAAATGCTATTCCCACTACTGTTACCATTAATTATGACTTAACAGGTAAATTTGAGTATGAACTTGCTTCAACCTCTTTTTTTCTAAGAGACAAAGTTTACACTGATAAAGTGAGTTATAAGATTGATGTTGTAGAAACAGAATACGACTCATTTATCGAATTTTTAAACCGTAATACAGCAAGTCAATATGATTTAGAAAAAGATACACCTAAGCAATTACCTTTTGATATTGAAACAAATTAATTAAATTACAAAAGCCAGCAAACGCTTAAGATTGCTGGCTTTTGTAAATAAATGAATAAAAGTATTATTTATGGTTTGTCTTATGGCGAGATGCATCGTCATTTTTTTTAGAAATTAAATTAAGAATAGGACGATAACTATCATCTATTAAACCAGTAAATTCAACGATGAGTTCAATTGTGATGACGATTAAGATAAACATTAGTAATACACCTAATGGTTGAGATAAATACAATATAATACTCGATAAACTAAACATAATCGCAATAGAGTATATCAGTAATACTGTTTGACGATGTGTATATCCTAATGCAAGAAGTTTATGATGTAAATGTGATTTATCTGCTTGCATAATGTGTTGACCATTTCTCACTCTTCTAATCATTGCAAATAAGGTATCAATAAATGGTACCGCTAAAATAACAATTGGGAAGAATAAAGAAATAAATGTGATATTTTTAAAACCTAGTAAGGATAAAAAGCCAATAATAAATCCAATCATTAATGCTCCACTATCGCCTAGAAAGATTGTAGCGGGATGGAAATTAAAGAATAAGAAGCCAAGTAATGCGCCAATCAACAAGCTACAAATCATAATGATAAATACATTTCCTTGTAATATAGCTATGAAACCAATGGTAGTTAAACCAATAACTGACACACCTGATGCCAAACCATCTAAACCATCTATTAAATTTATTGCATTTGTTATTGCTACAATCCATATAATTGTAATCGGTATACTTAAAATACCAAAATGAATGGTTGGACCAATTGGAAAAGAAATAAAATCTATGGTAATCCCGTAAAAAACGACAACTGATGCTGCTATAATTTGTCCAATTAATTTTAAAATTGGCTTCAAATCATAAATATCATCAATGATGCCTACAAAATACATAATAATTAAACCAATTACCAAAGGTTTGACTGCTCTCTCTATGGGATGACCTAACCATAAACCAATAAGAAATGAAAGTAGTATGACAGTACCTCCCATGACTGATACTGGTTTTGTATGTACTTTTCTATAGTTAGGTCGATCTACTAAATTAAATTTAAAAGAAACCTTTATTATAATAGGTGTTATTATTAAACTGATTACCAATGTTACAACAATAAGTAATAAAGTATACATCAGTTCACCTTCAATATATTCCTGTTATTTTTTCATCTATACTATTTAAACAATTATTATTAATTTTTTAAATTAGACTATAGTAGTATATATACTTTTTCAATTTTATATATTATTAGTCTATTTATTTTCTTCGTAATAATCTATTCATTAAATAGACCACTTTTAATCATGTATCATAAACTAATTAAAATTAATTGTAAATTTTTTGTAAAGATACGTATTTTTTATATCATATCATTTTGTTATAAATTTGAACATGAAAGTCTATCTGAAATTCATAATATATATTTTATAACAAACAACTTAATGACAAATAGTAAGTTTTCACTTACAATTACTAATGGTTAATTTAAAGGAGTCGATCCCAATATGATTGAAGCAATTATTTACAATATTGCCGTTATGGTAGCTGGAATTTATTTATTCCATCGATTACAATATTCAGAAAATAAAATCATGATATTTTCTAAAGGTTATGTCACAATTTTAATGACTTTGGTGGCATTACTATTAACAGCTTACCCTATTCCTTTTCATCATCAATATCTTATTCGCCTAACTTTCGTCCCGTTACTATTCCTTGGTCGCTATACAAACGTCGGTTACACTTTTATTGCCTCACTTATCATAAGTCTAGTGGATATATTTTTATTCGGAAATTCATTTTTTTATGGCGTCGTTCTTATTATAATAGGTATTATTGTTAGTTTAATTGGGCCGTTTCTTAAAAAAAATGATATTATTGCTTTAATTATTTTAAATGCTATCAGTATTGTTATTATTTTTGTTTTATCTATCTTCACAACTTTATATGATTTAACTGAATTAATTATGCTTATACCTATTTCATTCGTACTAACGATTACTTCTGCTATTACCTTTGTTGATATCTGGCATTTCTTTTCGCTTGTTACACGGTACGAAAACGAGGATAAGTACGATTATTTAACAGGTTTAGGTAATGTAAAAGAATTTGATAGACATTTAAATAAGATTTCTCAAAAAGCCGAAATAGAACATACTAGTCTCGCACTTTTACTCGTTGACATTGACGGATTTAAAGATGTTAATGATACATATACTCATAAAGCAGGAGACGCTGTACTAAAACAAATGTCTCAATTGCTTAAAAATTATGTACCACATCAATTTAAAATCTTCCGTAATGGCGGTGAAGAATTTTCTATCGTTATCTTCGATTATTCTTTAGATCAAAGTGTGAAACTTGCTGAAAATATTAGGATGGCAGTCGAAAAATCTTCGTTCCATTTACCTAATAAGGAAGTTATAAAATTATCTGTATCTATTGGCGTTGGTTATTTATCTCAAGATGAATATAAATCTCAACGTAAAGTATTTAAAGACGCCGATGATATGGTCCATGTAGCTAAAAAAGAAGGTCGTAATCAAGTAATGTTTAATCCTATAATTAAATTATAGACGTTACGATTTAATTTGAGATGGAACGTGGAATTCGAAATGAATTCTGTTGCATCTCTTTTTTATACTCATTTAACATCTATATTATTTATTTGTTATTCTACTTTTAAAATGACTGATTTAGTAATAAAGTATTAATACAAGCGAAGAATATTATAGATATACACGAAAATCATTATATATTTTAATTATTGTGGAGGTGCTTTTATGAATAATTCAATCACTATTATCGATGAAAATAAGGTGATTGATGTTGTGTTAATAGCTGGTCGTATTCTCTTAGAATCTGGAGCTGAAACTTACCGTGTTGAAGACACTATGAATCGAATTGCTCACAGTTATGGTTTAAATGATACATATAGCTTTGTCACATCGACCGCTATCATTTTCTCACTTAATGATCGAACAAATACAAGGCTTATAAGAATTAGAGATCGTACTACAGATTTAGAAAAAATTGCTCTTACAAATAGTCTTTCTAGAAAGATTGCTAAAAATGAGTTAACTATTGATGAAGCTAAATCAGAACTGATTCATCTAAGTAAAGCTTCATTACAATATTCTTTTTTATTGAATTTTTTTGCTGCGGCAATTGCATGTGGCTTTTTCTTACTCATGTTTGGCGGTGTTGTTTCTGATTGCTGGATTGCTATTTTAGCTGGCGGTGCTGCGTTCTTAACTTTTAGCTTTGTCCAGCGTTTCATTCAAATTAAATTCTTTTCTGAATTTGTAGCATCAGCAGTAGTTATTACAATTGCTGTTACATTTACTAAACTAGGCATTGCTACAAATCAAAATATTATAACAATTTCTAGTGTTATGCCCTTAGTACCTGGAATTTTAATTTGTAACGCTATTAGAGATTTAATGGCTGGCGAGCTACTTGCTGGAATGTCTCGTGGTGTAGAAGCTGCACTAACATCATTCGCTATTGGTGCAGGCGTAGCGATTGTTTTATTAATTCTTTAAGAAAGGCTGTTTATGTATGTTATTTTATTTATTTCATTTTGTTATAAGTTTTATTTCGACAGTACTTTTTTCTATTATATTTAACGCTCCTAAACGACTTTTACTTGCTTGTGGATTTGTCGGCGCCTTAGCTTGGACAATTTATCAATATACCGTAGATATGGATTTAGGAAAAGTTGGCGCTGCGTTTTTAGGTAGTTTAATTCTTGGTTTATTAAGTCATGTGATGAGTCGACGCTATAAAAGACCCGTGATTATCTTCATTGTGCCAGGTATAATCCCTCTTGTTCCTGGTGGTACAGCATATGAAGCAACACGATTTTTAGTATCTAATGACTATACTCATGCTGTGAATACATTTCTAGAGGTCACATTAATTTCTGGTTCAATTGCTTTTGGAATATTAGTAGCAGAAATTCTCTATTATATTTACACACGTATTAAGCAATTTTATGGTAAAATCAAAGGAAAAACGTACAGAAAATCTTACAATATGAACAATAGAGTCTAAGGGGATGTTTCGTCATGAAAGTACAGATTATAGATAGATTATCAAGATATGTGAAAATAGATACACAATCAAATCCCGAATCGAAATCGACGCCTTCTACTGAGAAACAATGGGATTTATTACATTTATTACAAAAAGAACTGCAAAACTTTGGATTAGAAACAGAATTGGATAATAATGGTTATCTTTTTGCTACTTTAGAAAGTAACATAGAAAAAGAAGTTCCTACGGTAGGTTTCTTAGCACATGTAGATACATCACCAGATTTTAATGCGACAAATGTTAATCCTCAGATTATAGAAGATTATGATGGTCAACCTATTAAATTAGGTCAAACAAATCGAGTATTAAGTCAAGATGTATTTCCAGAACTTAAAAAATTAGAAGGTCACACTCTAATGATTACAGATGGTACATCTTTACTAGGTGCCGATGATAAAGCAGGTGTTGTAGAAATTATGGAAGCAGTAAAATACTTGCAGACCCATCCAGAAATTAAACATGGTCGCATACGTATAGCTTTTACACCTGATGAAGAAATAGGTCGTGGTCCTCACAAATTTAATGTGAAACGCTTTAATGCCGATTTCGCCTATACTATGGATGGCAGTGAGTTTGGAGAATTACAATTCGAAAGTTTTAATGCAGCAGAAGCAACAATCACTACACATGGTGTAAACGTTCATCCTGGTTCTGCAAAAAACGTTATGGTTAATGCTATTGGATTAGCACATCAATTCCATAGTCTACTACCTGCTAATGAAGTACCAGAACGTACAGAAGGTTATGAAGGATTCTATCATTTAATGAAAATAGAAGGAACAGTTGAAAAAGCTTCTTTACAATATATTATAAGAGATCATGATAGAAAATCTTTTGAACTTAAAAAGAAAAAACTTTTAGAAATTCGTGATGATATTAATATTCATTATGAAGGTTATCCAGTAAAAGTAGATATCGAAGACCAATACTATAATATGGCTGAACAAATTAAGCCACATCCGTATATTATTGATATTCCTAAAAAAGTATTTGCAGATTTAGAGATAAAACCAAATACTGCGCCTATACGCGGTGGTACTGATGGTTCTCAGCTTTCATTTAAAGGTTTACCTACACCTAATATTTTTACAGGATGTGGAAACTTCCATGGCCCATTTGAATATGCTTCTATCGATGTAATGGAAAAAGCAGTACAAGTGATTATCGGTATTGCTCAAGAAGTAACACAATATGAAAAATAATAAATAAAAAAAGTTTAGTTCATTCTTTGAACTAAACTTTTTTATTTATTTTATTCCATTAGCTGTAGTTTTTAATAATCGCAAAGCTTGAACTGTATAATGTCTAATTTGAAGACCCATTTTAAAATCTGTGTATGTTTTCGGCATTTCAATAAATGTGTTAAACATGGCTGTTACGCGATGATGATTAAATATATCAAACTTATCATTAGTCGCACAAATTGCAATAGATGGTTTGTGATATTTTTCTGTAAGTTCCGCAATAGTCAATGTGGTTGTTTCAAGCATATGATCTTCTTCTTTTAAACCCTCTCCAAAGATAATTAAATCTGCCTGAGATACTAACTCATCTAAATGTGTAATTTGATTTACTAGTTCATGACTCGTTAAAATTTCTGTGTTGTATAATGCTTTCAACACCGCAGCAATACCGCCACCGGCTCCGCCACGTTCAATTGGCCCTAAAGCAATATGTAATTCATTTTTCATAATCTCATTTAAGTACCACATTAAATTATCAATTTCCACTGCTTTTTTGTGTGGAATTTGATGGTTATAGCTTAATTTCATAATTTCACTATTTTTTCCATACAACTTACTAGAAAAATCCGTCATCACTTGTAGTCTGACATTTTCCAATGTACTAGGCAGTCCAGAAATGTCAATATGACGAATGAACTTAATCATTTGTGCGCCTTCTCGTGCGTCAAGTTCTCTATTTTCATCATCATAAAATTTAGCTCCTAAAGCTTGCAGCATCCCTACGCCACCATCAAAACTATCCATACCACCTAAAGATATAATAATATGATCTGTGTTCTTGTTTAATGCATCTAAAATAACTTCTCCTAACCCAAAACTAGTACGTTGTTCAATTGCTTTATGACCTTTTGAAAATAAATTACTTTCAATAATTACAGTACCTTCTTCAGTTTGTCCATATATCGTTTCAATCTCATTCATATCAGCATCATGAACATTCACTTTATATTTTGTACCTGATTGCCAAAGAAATACTGAATTTAATAATTCATGACGTCCGTTAAATAAAGGTACCTGTACAATATCTGCATGATCAATTTGACTTGCTATTGCCTCTTCCACATAACGATTCGCTTGATAACTCGAAATAATACCGTTAAATTCATCCATGGCTACTAAAATTTTCATTCTATTTTCACCTCATGCCACTTTCTATCTTTCTTAAATTCATACGTTATAACTTCACTTTCACATTATACATAGGTTCATCGCATATTTCATTTTTTACATTTTATAAATATAAAAGTCATTTAAAATGATAAAAATGTAGATATAATAAAGAGCTGGTAACAAAAAATGTACCAGACTCTTAAATCGATATATTATCTTTCTTATTCTTCAGCTTGTGCTAATGTAGATACATTAATATCACTATGACTAGCATTCCATACAGCTTTTCCATCTACAAAATAAAAAGCTTGTGGTGATTCATGTTTCACATTTGTCTTTTCAGCAATATAATCAGAAAGTTTTCTTTCTTCTTGAACCACTAGATAATATCCATCTATGTCTCTTTCATATAAAAATTTATTAAATTGATCAAATGCTGCAGCTGAAATTGGACATGTGTCACTATGTTTTAATACAAATACATCGTTATGTTCTTCTAATACTTGTTCAAACTGGTCAATCGAACTCAGCTTTATAGCCATTCTATTCACCTCTAAATTTTTTAACTTTGTCCCTTTTTTTAAATTAAACTTCTCAATGGCTACAATTATACACATTTCATCATATAATGTTAACCAAAAATTTAAATTTAGGTTTTATTCGTTTTGCTGTACTTTTTCTAATTCTGTATTAAAGTTGTAATTTCCCTTACTTAAATCTTTACCCGTTTTAGGTAGTTTCTCAACATTAATTTTTGAAAGTTGATCTTCAATCTTAATAGTTATTTCACGTGTCTCATAATAATCAAGTAAATTATAGTACATTTCTATCGCATTTTTACGAGCATTGTTTACATGTGAATCTGTAATATTAGTCTGATTTAAATCTTTAATCTGTTTTTGTATCAGTGGTTTTATATGCTCATTAATTGCTTTTGAAGTAGGATAATTATCCTTTTCTAAATATTTTTGAGCAGTTTTTCGTAAATTACGATTATTGTTTTCAATTTTAGATTTTAATAGATGTGCATTTTCTTGATTATTTGTTTTACGTATATCTTTTTCTACTAGTGCTCTATTTATTTCAAATGAATGTGTATAATTTAGAATTTTTTCATTTTCCACAACTGATTGATTATATAAATCTACAAATGATTTAATTTCATTTATAGATTGATGTTGATTACTCACATGATTTAAATAATCTTTCTTTAATTGACGAGTTTTATTTGTCTTAGCCGGAAGATGTTTAGCTTCTTTTTCATATTCTTTAAACTCAGGCACTAAACGGTGATTTATATTTTTCTGTAGTCGTTCAAATGACTTTTTATTTTTATCTGTTGTATCGGTTTTACTTATATCATTTAAACGGTTCAGCTCTAATTGATTCATCACTTTTTCCACGCTTTTTTGCTTGGTCTCTACTTTAGATAGGTGTTGTTTGAAGCGATTTAAATCTTCGTTATTATTCTGACCACAACCAGAAAGTATCAAACAGTATAGTGAACATAATGAAAGTATTATTAATTTTTTCATTTTTGCACTCCTAACACCCGTATTATACATAAAGTTATTTATATTGAAAATAAATTATGTTATAGTATTTCAGAATTTGTATAATAATTTAATTGAAGGAGTTACACATGTATGCATCTGTTCAATCATTTATAAATTGTTCCAACGGCAATGATTATCATCAGTTGTACGAAGACACTAGAGCTCTGTTATTTAACTTGTTAGATTCTCCAGTAAAATTTACACAACATATCGGAGGAACAAAACATTTTTCTTATCCCACAGAACCGATTTTAGATGTTTTAGTTGGAGTCAACAATCTCCATGATATTACATCTCTTGATGAAAAGAGATTGAATTATGTAGGCTTTTATCGATTACACCACCCTTATAAAAAGAAAGTGATGATGGCAAAATTTGATAATATGATCAATCTTAAGCAAATAATACGATTACATATTATTCAAATAAATACGCCCTTATTCACTCAATATTTAGCTATAGATCACGTACTGTCTACACAAAAACACGTAGCACAGATGTTTTCTAATCAGAAAAATAAATTTATCAATCTAAACTCAACAATCCGATACTACGAAAACCAAAAACAGAAATTTTTTGATAATTTGTATCATACACTTTAATGATATACAAATTGTTTTAAACTCTTTTAGCAAAACATATGTAAAGTTGCTATAATAAAGTTTAGATTATAGAAGAGAAGAAAGGATGTACTTATGTTAGAACAAGAAGACATCTTAAAAGATTTAAAATCTTTAGTACCTGACAATATTATTAAAGTTAATGAACCGTTAAAACGTTATACATACACGAAAACTGGTGGAAATGCAGATTTTTACCTTTCACCTATCGAAAATGAACAAGTACAAACTATCGTACGTTATGCTCAAGAACATCAATTGCCTGTTACATATTTAGGGAATGGTTCAAATATTATTATTCGCGAAGGCGGTATCAGAGGTATTGTGATTAGTCTATTATCCCTTAATCATATTAATGTCTCAGATGATGCAATTATAGCAGGAAGCGGTGCAGCAATTATAGATGTATCGAGAGCGGCAAGAGATCACGTTCTTACCGGCTTAGAATTTGCTTGTGGCATTCCTGGTTCTGTTGGTGGTGCTGTTTATATGAATGCAGGCGCCTATGGAGGAGAAATTAAAGATTGCATCGATTATGCTTTATGTGTAAATGAACACGGCGATTTGATACAACTTACTAAAGAACAATTACATTTAGACTATAGAAACAGTGTCGTTCAAAAACAACATTTAGTAGTTCTTGAAGCAGCATTTACTTTAGAACCAGGCAACTTGAACGAGATTCAAGCTAAAATGGATGATCTTACAGAACGTCGTGAATCTAAACAGCCACTTGAATACCCGTCATGCGGTAGTGTATTCCAACGTCCTCCAGGTCATTTTGCTGGAAAATTAATTCAAGATTCAAATCTTCAAGGTCATCGTATTGGTGGCGTAGAAGTCTCAACTAAACATGCTGGGTTTATGGTAAATGTCGATAATGGTACAGCAACAGATTATGAGAATTTAATTCATCACGTACAAAAAGTCGTGAAAGAAAAATTTGATGTTGAATTACATCGTGAAGTTCGAATCATTGGCGAATATCCAGAGTCAGAGTAAATTCTCAATGTTAGGAGATGTGAAACAATGCTAAAAGTTTATGGTTCTCTCGTAGACAATGAAACACGTTGTATTCACTATCATACATTTCTTGACATTATAGCGATTAAATTTAAATGTTGTGAAAAGTATTATCCTTGTTATCAATGTCATAACGAACATGAATCTCATAACATTCAGCGTTGGTCAGCAGAGGAATTTCATAAAAAGGCGATACTTTGTGGAGTTTGTCAAAATGAACTCTCTATTCATGAATACATGATGACTGAAACATGTCCAAATTGCCAAGCACATTTTAATTCACGTTGTAAATTTCACTATCATTTATATTTTGAAATTTAATACTTAAATTAAATGATATATAGAATAACATATAAAGACAAAGTATTTTGGCAAGACTCTTGAGGGAACAGGACAAACTAAAGACTACAGACTAAAGTTGTCCCCTAACAAATCGAGCCAACCATACGAAGTATTGTAAATAAAGAAGCCAGTAAATGAATTTATAATAAACTCATTTACTGGCTATTTTTCTAGGATGTATGTCCCACTCTTTTATTTATTCTAAACTTAATATCCTAGATTTATTTTTTAGTTTTATCAATTACTTTTTCTAATTCATCAATCTGTTTTACTGTTGTTGTTGTTGAGCCTGAAGCAAAATACCATAATTTAGGATCTAATTCATAAACATTGTTATTTTTAACTGCTGTTACATCTTTAATAACATCATTTTTTAATACTTGTTTAGCTGTCGATTTTCCACCCACAACTGACCCGCGATCCATTGCTAAAATGATATCTGGATCATGATTACTGATATATTCATTATTAATGTTTTGACCATGTGGACTTATTTTAACGTGTTTATCTGCTGGTTTAAAGCCTAGTGTATTAAATACCAAATCACCAAATCTTCCGCCTGGTCCGAATGTAGAAAGTTCTCCTTCATTAACTAAAAGATACATTACAGATTTATCGAAATTCTTAGTTTGTTTTTTCATATCTGAAATTTTTTGATCTAATTTTGTATTCATATCTTTTGCTTTATCTTCTTTGTTATAAATTTTACCTAGATTTTCTGTGTTCTTTTTCATATCTTTAATATAATGATCTTCACTTGCGCCTACATAGACAACTTTAGCTTTAGGCGCTGCTTTTTTAAACTCATCTAGATTTTTCTGAGTGGCTGCTCTACTTGAAATATAAATAACATCCGGTTTAGCTTCAGCTATTTTATCGAAATTTATTTCTTTTAAATTACCAGTATTAATATATTTATCCTTTTTAAATTCACTTAGAAAACTTGGTAAAGATTCATTATTTTCGCCTTTTGGTAAGCCTTTCACTTTATCAGCTACACCCATTTCTTTCAAAACATCTAATGCTCCATAATCTAGAACAACCGCGTTCTTAGGATTTTTAGACACTTTCACAGTGTTACTAATTTTTTTATCCTCATTACTACTTTCGTCATTTCCACTTGCTGAAAAGCTATTTTTAATTGAAACTGTATCTTTTGAATCATTTTCATTATTTGATTTATTACCAGAATTATTACTACACGCTGATAATACTAAAGCTAAAGTTAAGACTAAAAATAAGACTGTTTTCTTCATATGTATTTCTCCTTTTATAAGTTAAATTTGGCACTCAATTTTTCAACTATTTTCTTTTATATTTTCTAAGCATCACCCCTTTAAATATAAAAATATTTATCTCATTTTAAAAGATAACCTCATCATAGTATAAACAAATACGTTGGCCTCTAATTTCTTCTACATGAACATCCATTTCATACAAATCTCTTAACACATTTGTTTCAATTATACTATCTTTTGGGCCAGATTTAACAATTTCACCTTTCTTTAGTGCAACAATGTAATCTGAATAACAAGATGCAAAATTAATATCGTGGAGTACAATAACAATCGTTTTATTTAAATCGCGACACAATGTTCGAAGTATCTGCATAATTTGAACTGAATGTTTCATATCTAAATTATTTAACGGTTCATCTAACAAAATGTATTCTGTATCTTGAGCAATTGTCATAGCAATATACGCACGTTGTCTTTGTCCTCCAGATAGTGTTTTTATATTTCTATCTTTGATTTCCCTTAGATGTAGTAAATCAATGGCATATGCAACTTTCTCATGATCTTCTTTTTTCATTCGACCTTTTGAATAAGGAAAACGCCCAAAATTTACAAGCTGTTCTACAGTGATATTCATATCAGTATGATTTGTTTGTTTTAAAATACTTAACTTTTTTGCTAATTCATCACTTTTATAATCATCAATTAATTTATTTTCAATATTAATTGTACCGTTCTGATATTCAAATAATCGACTTACTGCTGATAGAAGTGTACTTTTTCCTGCTCCATTTGGACCTATCAAAGAGGTTAACTTACCCTTTTGTATATCAACATTTATATCTTTCAAAATAGATTTACTCTGAATTTTTTTATCTAAATTTCTAATCTGAATCAATCTTCATTCCTCCTTTTAATAAGTAAGTATATGAAGTAAATACCTCCAACTAAATCTATAATAAGACTAAATTCAGTGGTAGCTTTAAACATATTTTCTATAATCCACTGAGCTATAAATAAACTAATCCAACTTATAAGAATCGTTGCGGGTAAAATATATTTATGTTCATATGTTTTCATGAATTCATGCGCTAAATTGACTGTTAATAATCCTAAAAATGTAACAGGACCTACTAAAGCAGTAGATATTGATACTAATAAAGCCACTAAAATTAATAAAAGTTTTGTCATTTTTTCATATGATACACCTAAGTTAATAGACTGATCTTTCCCTAGTAATAACACATCTAAATAAGGTCTTAATATAAAAGCAATTACAATTAAAATAATTAAAAGTATACTTGAAATAAGAACAAGTTTAGAATTAGAAGCGTCAAAACTTGCAAACATCGCACTTTGAACGGTTAAAAAGTCATCTGGATTCATAATAAGTTGAATAAATCCAGTGATACTACGGAAAAATGTTCCTAATACTACCCCAACAAGTAAAATAAAATAAACCGAAAAATGTCCTAATTTAAACATGCCTTGAAATAATACTAAAGAAAAAAGAACCATCACTACGAGAGTTAGAAGAAAATTCAAATAAGTATTTGTCACTACACTGGCTTGTGTACCTAATAAGAACACAGGCAAGACTTTAATAAATAAATAAACTGAGTCTAATCCCATAATTGAAGGAGTAAGTAATCTATTCGCAGTGATAGATTGGAAAATAACAACTGCCGTACTAATAGATCCACCAACAAGTAAAATTAAAACTAATTTTCTTATTCGACTTTCAAACTGATATTGAAAAATTTCAAAATCCAAACCTACTAGTAAGTAGAAAGCAGCCATGCAAATCGTAAAAAGAAAGAGAATTAATATTTTTTTATTAGCACTAATTTGCATAATTATTTCTACCTTTCATCAATAAAACTAAGAAAATAATCGTTCCAAATACTCCTATTGTTAAACCAATATTTATTTCATAAGGGTAAACAATTAATCTACCAATAATATCGGAAAACAATACAAATATAGAACCTAGCATTAATGTATGAGGTAATGCATTTTTCAAGTGGTCGCCTCTATACATTGAAATAATATTAGGAACAATTAAACCTAAAAATGGTAATGTTCCAACTGTCACGACAACTAATGCTGTCAATGTTGCAGTGATTAAAAGCGCAATATTTATAATTTGTTCATATTTAACACCTAAATTATGACTAAAATCTTTGCCCATTCCAGCAATCGTAAAGTGATTGGCAAATATATAAGCGATAATTAATAAAGGAATAGCTAAATATAAAATTTCATAACGGCCGCTTGTAATAACAGCAAAATTCCCATTCAACCAATTATTAATACTTTGTAGTGCATTCGTTCTTAATGCTATAAAAGTGGTAAAACTTGAAACAATGCCACCAATCATAATACCTAAGAGCGGGACAAAAATAACTTCTTTCACTTTTATAAAATTGATTAGTTTAACGAATAAAAATGTTCCTCCTAGGCTTAATGCAACTGCAAAAGTCAATTTGATCAATATATGACCTTTTGGGAAAAATATGAGTGAAAGTAATATTCCTAATTTTGCCCATTCCATTGTTCCAGCTGTAGTAGGACTTACAAATTTATTTTGCATCATCTGTTGCATAACTAGTCCTGCTAAAGCAAGAGAACTTCCAGATAAAAGAATACTTATAGTTCTAGGAATACGACTAGAAAATAAAATATTTTTCTGATTATCTGACAAATGAAAAAGATCAGTTATTGATAATTGACTTACGCCAATAAATAAAGAAAGTATACTTAATATCACTAAAATGATTAATAATGTATAACCTTTGAATAGAAACTTCATTCGTAATGCTCCTTAGTATATATACCATTTCCATTGAAAATGATTATCATTTAACTATATATTAAATTGTCATAATAAATTTTTCAATAGTAATACTAATATTCTTTTATTTTTTATAGAGAAATTAAAAAAACTAATTGCAGTGATGATTCTACAATTAGTTTTTCTAAAATTAGTTATTATTCTAATCTTCAAAAATAAAATCTTCGTCTTGTAAAGCTTCCACGTTAAGTGCTAATGTATAGCCGTCTCCTTTTACTGAGAAAAAGTCATGATTTTTTGTTGATGTATCTAATGCATTTTCAATAATAGGATTAAACTCTTTTTCTTCAAAATAAGGTTCAAATCCTAAGTTTGATAAAGCTTTATTCCCATTATATTGTACATAATTTAAAACATCTTCAGTTAAACCGATATCATCATATAACATATGTGTATACGATACCTCATTTTTATATAGTTCTTCTAACAACTTATACATTTCTTTATCAGCTTTTTGTTTTTCATTTTCTGATAGCTCATTACGTAAACTTTGAGCATCTAAACCGGTAAAAACTCCATGAATTGATTCATCAAGTAAAATTTTTCTAATAATTTCACCAGAGGTTGTCATTTTTCCTTGACCCGCAAGATAAAGTGGATAATAGAAACCAGAATAGAACAAGAACGTTTCTAAGAAAACACTTGAAACTCTTGCCATATATTGATCAAAAATAGAGGCTTCTTTTCCCCAAAGTTTATGATAATTAGAGATAATTTTATCAGATTTATATTTTAAATGAGGCTCTTCAATTACCCAAGTATCTAATAGATAATTTGTTTCACTAGATGGAAGTAACGTTGTAAAAATATGTGAATAACTTTTAGCATGAATTTGTTCCATCATTTGCATAAATGAATAAACTGCTTTTTTACGTAAATCCGTTGTATGTAGCATAATTAATGGCATACCATCATCCGCTTGATGTGTATCTAATCCAGTTAAACCTGCTAAAGCACGTTTAAACGTATTTTTTTCATCCTCTGTTAGTGTCTTCCAACTTGCTATATCCTTTGAAACTTTAAATTCTGTTTCTACCCACATTTGTGAAATGTTTTGACGCCAAAACATATTTGTCATATCTTCTTGAGTATTCCAATTGACGGCCTTCATTAATAAAATCCTCCTCTATTTATTAACCATTACATTATTTAAGAGGATAAGATTAAAATGCTTCTCTATGAAAATAATTTAATCTTTCCTCTAAATATTTATTTCACTATTAATTAAATTGAACAACTTGTACATTCTTCAACACTTAATAATTTATTACGTGTATAGTATAAAGATTTCAATCCTTTGTGATGTGCGTATACGTATAATCGTGACAATTCACGTGTTGAAATTTCAGAATTAACATATAAAATTGTTGAAATCCCTTGGTCCACATGTGTTTGAATTGTTGAAATTAAATCTATAAGTTTCATTTGATCAGTATTAAATGCTGATTTATAGTACCACATTGTTTCAGGTGATAAGAAAGGCATTGGATAAAATGTTTCAGCATTTCCATACGTACGTCGTTCAATTTGATCTACGATTGGCATGACCGAACTAGTTGCATTCTGAACATATGAAATACTTTGAGTTGGTGCAATAGCTAATCGATAAGCATGATATAAACCATATTCTTGTACTTGTTGTTGTAATGATTTCCAGTCTTCTGATGTAGGAATTTGCATATTAGCAAATAATTCTTTTACTTTTTCAAATTGTGGCACGAACTCTTGTGATGTATAAAAATCAAAATATTTGCCACTTGCATAATCTGATTTATCAAAATCTTGATATGCTTCTCCACGTTCTTTAGCAATTTCCATAGAACGTTCAATTGAATAATAGTTCATCATCATAAAGAAAATATTAGCAAAATCTTTGGCTTCTTCAGATTCATAGCCAATTTTATTTTTCGCTAAATAGCCATGTAAGTTCATTACACCTAAACCTACAGAATGTAACTCATTATTTGCTTTTTTCACACCTGGTGCATTTTGAATATTTGCTTCGTCACTTACTACTGTTAATGCATCCATTCCAGTATGTACTGAATCTCTGAATTTACCCGTTTCCATTACATTCACTATGTTCAATGAACCTAAATTACATGAAATATCACGTTTAATTTCATCTTCAATTCCATAGTCATTAATAATTGATGTTTCCTGTAATTGGAAAATTTCAGTACATAAATTACTCATTTTAATTTGACCAATATTTGAATTCGCATGTACTTTATTCGCATTATCTTTAAACATTAAATATGGATAGCCTGATTGTAGTTGTGTTTGAGCAATCATATTCAACATTTCTCGTGCATCTTTTTTCTTTTTAAGAACATTAGGATTAGCTACAAGTTCATCATAATATTTTTCAATATCAATATCGTCTAATGTCACTCCATATTCTTGTTTTACAGTATAAGGTGCAAACATATAAAAGTCTTTACCTTCTTTAGCTAAATCAAAGAATTTAGATGGAACAATAAGACCAGTGGAAATTGTTGATAGACGTAAGTCTTCATCGGCATTTACTTTTTTAGTATCTAAGAATTCTTCAACATCATAATGGAAAATGTTTAAATATACTGCTCCAGCTCCAGGACGTTGACCTAATTGATCAGCATAACTAAATCCACCCTCTAATGCTTTTGCTACAGGTAATACACCTTTAGCTACGCCTTTAATACCTTTAATTGCTTCACCACGTGCACGTAATTTAGATAAATTGATAGCCACGCCACCACCAATTTTACTTAATTGTTTAGCAGTAGAATCTATGAAATTAATTGAGTTTAGACTATCATCAACTTCTAGTAAAAAACATGAAACAAGCTCTCCACGACGTGCGCGTCCTGCATTTAAAAATGTAGGTGTAGCAGGTTGATAACGTTGTTCAATCATCGCTAAAATAAATTGTTTAGCTTGTTCTTTATTACCATCTGCTAAATATAGAGCAACTATGGCAACATGTTGATTATAGTCTTCTAAGTACTTAGATTTATCATTTGTTTTTAAAGCATAATCTTTATAAAATTTGCTTGCAGACATATAACTAGCAAATTCAAAATTAATAGATTTTGCGAATTCGATAATTTCTATTAAATCTTCTTCGCTATACTTCTTAAATACATTAAAATAAAAATGATTATCTACTAAGTAATGTAAACGTTCAATTTCGCTATCAAAATAAATTGTTTTATCGCTAATTTCTTCTAAGTAAACGTTTAAAGCTTCTTGATCTTTCTCAAGATTAAAAAAGCCATTGTCTTTACGTTTAGTTACTTCATTGTTTAATTCAATATGATTGTACTTTTTCTCGTCCATAATCTTCATTGAAATGCCCCACCTTATCTCTAAATTCGATAACATCTTTATTTGTACCTTGAACCTCAAATTTCATTAATAAAGGCACATGGTATGTTTCAGAAATTGTTCGACCTGCTTTCGCAAAGTTTTGTCCCCAGTTACGATTACCACTAGCAGCAACAGCACGTATATAAGCATGATTAACTTCTAGAAAAGACTGTACTTCCTTAGGAACTTCACCAAAACCAATTGTACCTGTAACTAAAATATAAGGTTCTTCTATACTATCCTTACAATTGTCTTTATTGATTTCTAATACATTTTTAATTTCACTACGTTTTATAAATCTTCGTACATTTCCTGAAAAAGAGAAATAAACTACTTTCATAGGAACGCCCTCTTTCGACAATCTTATTAATTAAAAAGAAGTTCTCTTAGTCTTATAAGAAAACTTACTTTTAGAACGAATATCATTTCGTTAACTTAATCAAGTTAATACTACATATTGTGTTTCTAATTATTAATCTTTAAAAATCATTATTTATAAATCGTTCATGTAAATAGTGTAGATTCCGAAAAAACCAATCCAAATAAGTGTGAAATTGCTACTAAAATGAATTATTCATACAATCTTTCTATTTTCCTCAAACACAACATATTGTGTCTCAATTCAAAACCCAACACTATATTCTGTGTTTCATTATACATAAATGGTACCCTAATTAAAAGTTAATATTTGATGTCAAATGTTCGTGAAATCGGTTAAAGGTGCATCATAGCTATATTAAAAACTAAGAAAATTTTATTTTAGTTTTTTTAAGGTATTTCACTTGATTTTTTGCCTACCATTACTAAACCTTATTTATTCGGGATTTCCAATACATAAGAATGTAAATCATAATATATTGTTAGCCATTTATTAAAAAAATAACTCATTTTTTTTATTAAAAGCCGAATAAATTTCTATTTTACGAATTAAAAATTTAGAGTATATTTAACCATATTAAGAACATATGTTCGTTATCATTATAGTTTTTCTTTTTTATCTTTGCAAGTACTTATGCATCCACAAATAAATTATGCTAATATATAGACGTTAAATTTTTATAAATGAGGAGATATACTTTGAATCCTAAGGTAAAAGGTATCATTGCTATTTTAATTTCTGCTATTGGTTTTAGTTTTATGTCTGTTTTTTTTAGACTAGCCGGAGACTTACCTGTATTTCAAAAATCTTTAGCAAGAAATTTGGTAGCCATGTTTATTCCATTATTTTTCATAATAAAATATAGGCAACCTATATTGGGTAAAATGAGTAGTCAACCCCTTTTAATGACTAGATCGACGTTAGGTCTTATAGGGGTATTACTAAATATTTACGCTATTGATCACATGGTGTTAAGTGATGCTGATACTTTAATGAAGCTTAACCCTTTTTGGACTATTTTATTAAGTTTAATATTTTTAAAAGAGAATATTAAAAGGTATCAAATTATAGCTATGTTAATTGCTATTTTTGGTATGTTATTCATTGTTAAACCAGAATTTTCTTCAACTATGTTCTCTTCTTTAGCCGGTTTATTCTCAGGTATCTTCGCTGCATCTGCATATACTTGTGTACGAGCATTAAGTAAACGTGAAGCACCTTATACTATTGTATTTTATTTTTCATTATTTTCAGTCATCGTTCTTATTCCATTTTCTATTGCAACATATGAACCGATGACAAAGTTACAAATTATATATTTATTAGGAGCTGGATTATCAGCGGCAGTAGGACAAATTGGTATTACATTAGCATATAGTTTTGCTCCAGCAAAAGACATTTCTATTTTTACGTATGCTTCTATATTATTTACTGCATTATTTGGCTTTATATTATTCGGAGAAATACCAGATTTCTATGCATTTATAGGTTATATCATCATTATTGGCGCTAGTTACTTTATGTTTGAAAAAGCACGTAGACAATCTAATACATCTAACAATTAGGAGGAAAATTATGACACAAGGTCGCAATAAAGAAGAATTACAAGATATTACATTATTAGGCAATCAAAATAATAAATATGAATTTGACTATACACCTCAAGTACTCGAAACTTTTGATAATAAACATCAAGGAAGAGATTATTTTGTAAAGTTTAATTGTCCAGAATTCACTTCTCTTTGCCCTATCACTGGACAACCCGATTTTGCTACAATTTATATTTCATATATACCAAATATAAAAATGGTAGAATCAAAATCACTAAAATTATATTTATTTAGTTTTAGAAATCATGGTGATTTTCACGAAGATTGTATGAATATTATCATGAATGACTTAATTGACTTAATGGATCCTCATTATATAGAAGTATGGGGTAAGTTCACGCCACGTGGAGGCATTTCAATAGATCCATATACAAATTATGGTCGTCCAAACTCTAAATATGAAAAGATGGCCGAACATCGTTTAATGAATCACGATATGTATCCTGAAAAAATAGACAATCGATAACATGTTTTTTAACTCCTTTTATTTTTACTAATGTAATATAAAAGGAGTCATTTTTATTCTAGATTTTTTTAATAAACTATTGCGATTTATTAAATTAAAGCGTATTTTAATATTATCGCTAAAATTTATAAAGATATAAGTTCATGAGCAATAAAAACTTTTATTTTTATAAGTTATTATATTTTATTTGACTGAAAATTCTAAAAATTTATATTTTTAAGAAATTCTTGTGAGATGTAATTGTACAATCTTATTTACATAGTAATCAGTCATATTAGGAAAGAAAGGAGTGGGATGTTAATGGCAACAAATAACTCCCATGAACAAACAATTCAATCAATACCACAGAAAGGATTTTTCGGTCATCCTAGAGGACTAGGTGTGCTCTTTTTCGTAGAGTTTTGGGAAAGATTCAGTTACTACGGTATGCGTGCGATGCTCATATTTTATATGTATTTCGCAATACACCAAAATGGATTAGGTATTGATCAAACTACAGCAATGTCGATTATGTCAGTATATGGAGCACTTATTTACATGTCTTCTATTCCTGGCGCATGGATTGCTGATAGAATTACAGGCACACGTGGTGCTACTTTATTAGGTGCTGTACTTATTATTATTGGACATATCTGTTTAAGTTTACCATTTGCTTTATTTGGTTTATTCTCATCAATGTTCTTTATTATTATCGGATCAGGTTTAATGAAACCTAATATTTCAAATATTGTAGGTCGTTTATATCCTGAAAATGATACACGTATTGATGCAGGTTTCGTTATTTTCTATATGTCTGTTAACTTAGGTGCATTAATTTCACCTATTATACTGCAACATTTTGTAGATATACGTAATTTCCATGGTGGCTTCCTTCTAGCAGCTATTGGTATGGCATTAGGTCTTGTTTGGTATTTGTTATTTAATAGAAAGAATTTAGGTAGTGTTGGAATGAAACCTACTAACCCACTATCTAAAGAAGAAAAGCGTAAATATGGAATGATTATCGGTATCATAGTAGCAATTGTGATTATCGTATTATTAGTTACATATTATACCCATACCCTTTCATTCGATTTAATTAGTAATACTGTATTAGTTCTTGGAGTAGCTTTACCAATCATTTACTTTACAACTATGCTTCGTAGTAAAGACGTTACCGATGTAGAACGTTCTCGAGTTAAAGCATTTATACCTTTATTTATTTTAGGTATGTTATTCTGGTCAATTCAAGAACAAGGTTCTAACGTTTTAAATATTTATGGTTTAGAACGTTCTGACATGCAACTCAACTTATTTGGTTGGACAACTCGATTTGGGGAAGCTTTGTTCCAATCTATCAATCCATTATTTATTTTATTATTTGCACCCGTTATTTCTATGATTTGGTTAAAAATGGGTAAAAAGCAACCTTCTTTAGCTATTAAATTTGGTATTGGTACATTACTAGCAGGTTTATCATACATTCTAATTGGATTAGTTGGTTTAGGTTATGGACATACACAATTCTCAGTTAACTGGGTTATTTTATCATATGTAATCTGTGTTATTGGGGAACTTTGTTTATCACCTACAGGTAATAGTGCTGCTGTTAAACTTGCACCTAAAGCATTTAATGCTCAAATGATGAGTGTATGGCTATTAACAAATGCTTCAGCACAAGCGATTAATGGTACATTAGTAAAATTAATTAAACCACTTGGTCAAACGAATTATTTTATTTTCTTAGGTACCGTTGCTATTGTTATTACTCTTATCATTTTAGTTTTCTCACCTAAGATTACAAAAGCTATGAAGGGTATTCACTAATTAAATACAAAATAGTAAAAAGTACTTCTAGTTATGACATCTAGAAGTATTTTTTTACTTATATATTTAAAATTATAAAATTCAGGGTAAATATTTATAATATAATTTTAAATGAAAGTAGGTTTAACTATGGAGCAACAGTATAATCATGGGGTATTATTTTACCATGAACATAGCGGGCTTAAAGATATATATGATGGATTGGGAGAAGTCGCTAAATCACTAACTCAGTTATGTAAGCATCTTTCAATACAATTAAGTGAAAATGAGGGTGACATTGAAAGATATTGTAAAGAAATAAAAGATCATACTTATAGTAATGATATTGATATCGTTTTTATATTGGGAGGAGACGGTACAGTTAACGAATTGATTAATGGTGTGATGAAATATGATCTAGATCTTCCTATAGGTATTATTCCAGGAGGAACATTTAATGATTTTACTAAAACATTAAACTTAAATCCTGACTTCAAAAAAGCTAGTGAGCAATTGTTGTCTTCACATATTGAGTCATATGATGTTATGAAAGTAAATGATAATTATGTACTTAACTTTGTCGGACTAGGACTTATTGTGCAAAATGCTGAAAATGTTCAAGAAGGACGTAAAGATATCTTTGGAAAATTAAGTTATGTTGGTTCTACTGTAAAAACACTCATGAATCCCGAACATTTTGACTATACATTGACAGTAGACGACAAAGAATATAAAGGAAATACGTCTATGCTAGTGATAGCAAATGGACCTAATATTGGTGGCAGTCGCATTCCACTTACAGATCTTTCTCCACAAGATGGAAAGTTAAATAGTTTTATATTTGAACAACAAAGTTTTAGTATTTTAAACGATATTTTCAAAAAAAGAGATAGCATGAATTGGAATGAAATTACCGAAGGAATTAATCATATTCCAGGTTCTCACATAACATTACGCACTGAACCAAATATGAAAGTAGATATTGATGGAGAAATTAATTTAGAAACACCTATCACCATTGATGTGTTACCTAAAGCAATCAATATCCTTACTTTTTCGAATGATGAGAAATAACAACTATATCATAATCAAAAGGTATGTATGAATGCTTCAAGCTTCATACATACCTTTTTACTTTAATTATTATTTAAAAACATTGCTTCTACATCTTTCCAGCCATTCACTCGTTTAAAACGTGTTTCATTTATATTATGTGCAGCCGTAAAGATAATAGGTTCTCCTTCAAAAATTTGAAGCTGACGAGGATTATCATCTATTAAATAATCTGTTTTAACAATATTTTTTCTTCCACAAAAAATAAAATGCTGTGGATCTAAAAATGGAAAATATTCTAGTAACCATTCATATTTATCATGAAATGAGGTGGGTACATCCATTGCTGCTGTAGCAATATATACATCATAATGCTCATTAAGTTTTTCTACCACCTCTTGAGCATGTGGTATCACTTTAAGATGTCTAAAAAACTCTGGCGCTCTTAAAATATCTCTTACTAACCCATCATGTTCAGGAATCACATGGTTTAATTTCTGACCATGTAACGATTCCATTGTAATTCCTAATTTAGTTTCAATATTAACTGCTTCAATAATTGCACCTAAAGTATCTGCTAATACTTCATCCATATCTATTGCTATAGATTTACGTGCCATGCTATCACTTCCTTAGTTATCTTTTGCACATTTTCAAAGTATAGCAAAAAACCTTTAATTCGTCATGAATCGCAATTAAAGGTTTTTCCTTAGTTTAATAATTAAATTGTTTTAATACTTCAATCATTTTATTATTTTGTTCTTCAAATCCAATTGTAATACGTACTCCATTAGGAAAAGGTCTAGTGATACAGCCAACGTTTAATAATTCATTATACAATGCTTGTGGCTTATCTGTTACTACAAATACAAAGTTCGTTTGACTAGGTAAAAAGTGTTTACTTTGTTCAATGTTATAGAACTTTTCACGTTCTTTTGCATTTTTTCTAGTAATCTCTTTTAAATAATCTTGATCTTCTAATGCTGCAATCGCTGCATATTCTGAAATTCGTGTCACATTAAATGGTGGACGAATGATATTCCATTTTTCAATGGCTTCATTTGTTGCCACAACATATCCTACACGTAAACCTGCTAATCCATATGCTTTAGAAAATGTTCTTAATAAAAATGCATTATCAAAGCGTTCTTGTAGTTTTAATGTATCAGGATAATCTTCAGCAGTGACGAATTCGAAATATGCTTCATCAATTAAGACTGGCACATGACTTGGAACACGTTCCAAAAATGACTCTAATTCATCATGACTAAAATATGTACCTGTAGGATTATTAGGATTACATAACCATACTAATGAGGTATCAGAATTAACCTCTTTTAAAATTCCTTCCAAATCAAATCCGCCATTTTTTAACGGTACTTTTACAACTTTAGCTGATTCAACAATCGCATTATGATAATATTGTCCAAAAGTAGCTTCACTTGTCACAATTTTATCTCCCGGTGTTAAAACTGCTCTAGAAATCATGAGTATTACTTCATCTAAACCTGCGCCAAATAAAATTCGAGATTCATCAACATTTAAATGCTTACTAATTGCTTTTCGTAATGATGGAGAGCCTGTTTCCGGATAGTAAAATAATTCATCTAAGTGAGCCTCAATTGCTTCTTTTACACGAGGTGATGGTCCATATAAATTTTCATTCGATGCTAGTTTATATAACTCACCTTCTATACCAAATTTTTCTTTAAGTGCTTGCGGTGATAACCCAGGTTGATATGCCGATAATTGTTGTAATTGTTTTTTCATTTATGATCACTCCTATATAAATTAAGTTACTTTCCTTTTTCACTTATTAATTAAAATAGTACCATAAATTATCGATTTATACTTTATGTGTTAAAAAGCTCATAGATAAAATGTATCTATGAGCTTTTTACAAATTTAATGTGCCAATCCTTCTTTTTCTAAATATTGTTTAGCAACTTTATATGGATCTTCATTTTTCACTGTCACTTTATAATTCATTTCTTGCATTTGTTCATCCGTAATTTTATTTGATAATTGATTTAAAGCTTTTTTAATTTCCGGATGTTCTTTTAGAAACTTTTCTTTAAACATTGGAGCACCTTGATAAGGTGGGAAAACATGTTTATCATCTTTAAGTACTACCATATCATATTGTTTTAATTCAGCATCTGTAGAATACGCATCAATAAGATTAATGTCACCTTTCTCTACTGCCGTATAACGTAGTTTAGGTTCCATTTGTTTAATATTAGAAAGATTCAAGTTATATTTTTTAGCTACTGCTTTATAACCATCATCTCTATCTTTAAATTCCATAGTAAATCCTGGTTTAAGTTGACCTTGTACTTTACGTAAATCACCAATTGATTGTAAATTATATTGTTTAGCAAAATCTCTTTTAACAGCTAACGCATAGGTATTATTATATTTCATTGGTTTAAGCATCGTCATATCATATTTTTTCTCTAAACTTGCTTTAGCTTGGTGATATACATCAGCTTCTTTTTTAGATTTTAGATCCTCTTTAGTAAGTTCTCCTAGTACTGTACCTGTAAATTCTAAGTACCCATCTATATCGTCTGATTTTAACGCATTAAATAAGAATGAGGTTTTACCCATACCACTTTTAACATTAACTGTATCATGTGTTTCCTCTTCAATTAATATTTTATACATATTCGTAATAATTGAAGGTTCAGAACCTAATTTTCCTGCCATAGTAATCGTTGCACCTTTTTTACCAAAGAGTGGAACAACAATAACAAGTAAGATAATTAATAGAATAATACCTAGTGTAATAAGAAGTTTTTTATAAGATAATTTCGCCATATAACGCAATATAAAATCAAATAAAATAGCTAATAATGCAGCTGGAATAGCGCCAATCAATATAAGTGCTGTATTGTTACGATCAATGCCTAATAAGATCAAATCCCCTAATCCACCTGCTCCAATTAATGCAGCTAATGTAGCTGTACCAATAATAAGCCCCATAGCTGTACGTATACCTGCCATAATGACTGGCATTGCAATAGGTAACTCGACTTTAGTTAAACGTCGCATTGGTTTCATACCGATACCTTTGGCTGCTTCTGTTAGAGAAGGCTCTACTTCTTTAATACCTGTATATGTATTTCTTAAAATAGGTAATAGCGCATATACTACTAATGCAATAATTGCTGGAACTTTTCCTATACCAAAAATTGGAATCATTAATCCAAGTAAAGCAAGGGATGGAATAGTTTGTAATACCGCTGCAATATTCATTACAACTTCAGATAAACGCTTTATTTTAGTTAAAGCAATACCAAGTGGTACTGCAATTAAAATTGCGATAAATAAAGCAATAAAAGAAATTTGTATGTGCTCAAAAATTGTTCTTAGTAATTCTCCTCTACGATCATTGAGCGTTGTTAAAAATTCGTTCATGCTTTAACCCTCCTTATCATTTTTAGATAGATAGTCAAAAACATCTTCTCTTCTTAATAATGACTGTGTTAAAGCATGATTATTTTCTACAATGACTGCTTCATGTTTAGCAAGTATCTCGTAAGTATCTTGAAGTTTCATACTATCTTTTATAATTGGGTATCCTTGTTTTTCGTCATATTCAGTAAGTGTTCTTGTAAGATTTAGATCGGAGATTTTTGAATTATTGATATCTTTATGTAAGTGATCGCCCATAAACTCTCGAACAAATTGATTTTTAGGATGCTCTTGGAATCCTTCAGGTGTGTCAATTTGTTCAACACGACCATCATTTAATAAACAAATACGATCTCCTAATTTCATTGCTTCTTGTATATCGTGTGTTACAAAAATAATTGTCTTTTTAATTTTCGTTTGTAATTCTAATAAATCATCTTGTAATTTTTCTCTACTAATGGGGTCTAACGCACTAAAAGGTTCGTCCATTAATATTACTGGAGGATCAGCTGCTAATGCTCTTACCACGCCTACACGTTGACGTTGTCCTCCCGATAATTCATCTGGTTTACGATCTCGGTATGTATTTGGATCTAATCTAACCATATCTAATAATTCATCTACACGTCGATGAATATCTTTGTCTTTCCACTTTTTCATTTGAGGAACTTGTGCGATATTTTCTTTAATCGTCATATGTGGAAATAATGCGATTTGTTGTAGTACATATCCAATATCCCAACGCATCTCATAAACTGGATAATCACTCACTGGCTTATCTTTAAAATAAATGTATCCTTCACTTAACGGTATTAATCGATTAATCATTTTTAAAGTAGTTGTTTTTCCACAACCTGAAGGTCCGATTAAAATAAAAAATTCTCCTTCATTAATCTTAAAACTCACATCATCAACTGCAACATTCGTTCCATAACGTTTTGTTACATTTTTAAACTCTATCATCTTGTCACCTTCATTTCCTTCACATCACTATAAAATTTATATTGCTTATTTTCTATTAAATCATGTTTATTGATAAATTCATACTTAATAGATTTAAATACTAATTATTTTTTAACAATAAAAAATAAAACAACTTAAAACATTTTTCTAGCTTCTAAGTTGTTTTATTAAGTCATATTTAATTTTTTGTTAGATATTCGTTTTATATGATTGGATTGTTTCAAGAAATTTAGGACAATAATGTTTTAACTTATAGCTTCCTACACCATCTATCGCAATCATTTCTTGTTTAGATTCTGGTTTACGTTTAGCAAACTCTTCCAATGTATAGTCAGAAAAAATACTCACAGGCGCAATATTCAACTTTTCACTTAATTGACGGCGAACTTCTACTAATTCACTATATAAAGCACGATCAACGCCTTCTATTGTATTAATGAAAACTTTTTCCTTACTTTTATGTTTAAATGGCGTCGTATACACTGTGACATCATTATTCAATAATTCTTTCACACTTTCATCACACGTTAGAATTTCATTATATTCATTTAAAAAGCCTTTAAACCGTAACTCATCAATTAAATGACTTAACTCTGAAGTAGTATAGTCTTTCATCAATCCATGTGTTGTAAGTTGATGATAATGATTGTATTTAATATAATCACTTAATTCTCCACGTAACACTTGAATAATAACATGATAGTTTTCTTGTTGACGCATGCGTGCGATACAACTAATAATCATTTTTGCTTCATTGGTCATGTCATAAGTTTTATTTTGTTGAATGCAATTACTACATTGACCGCATTCCTCTAGACGCGCATTCGGTTCAAAATAATGTACAATTGTCGCTTCTAAGCACTTTTTCGTTTTAGTATACTGAATCATTTTAGTTAGTTTCTCGCCCATTTTATCTTTATAATCATCATCTGCTTGCGAAACAGTAATAAAATATTCATGTAATCCTTTATCTCTTTCACTAAATAATAAAATACATTCACTTTTTAAGCCATCTCGTCCTGCACGACCCGCTTCTTGATAGTATGATTCAAGATCTCCAGGCATGTTGTAATGAATAACATAACGAACATTAGATTTATCAATACCCATTCCAAATGCATTTGTTGCGATAACAACTTTAATACGATCGTATACAAAGTCATTTTGAGCTTCTTCTCTTTCTTTATTTGTTAAACCTGCATGATAAATAGCAGAAGCAATATTTATAGATTCTAGAGATTCTTGTAATTCTTCTACTTGTTTACGTGTAGAACAATAAATAATACCTGCTTGATCTTTATGAGCTTTAGCATATTCAATAACAAATTTTTGTCTTTGATATGTTGAATTTACTTTAAAAATGAGATTACGTCTTTTGGTACTTGTTTTAATTCCATCTTCTTTTTGGATATTTAATTTTTCCATAATATCCTGTTGAACTTCGGCCGTGGCTGTAGCTGTAAGAGCTACAATCGTAAAATCTTGAGGTAGTGTAAACACTTTATTTATGACGCTTTGATAACTCGGTCTAAAATCATGTCCCCATTTTGAAATACAGTGAGCTTCATCAAATGCAATTAAGTGAATGTCAATTTGACTAAGCAAGTTTAAAAAATAGTTACTTTCAAAACGTTCAGGTGCCACATATAAAAATTGAATGTCACCAGTTATTAACTTATTTTCAATCTCAGATTGTTGCTTTTTATTTAGACTACTATTTAGATAGGCTGCTTCGATACCCATTGCTTTTAACTGATCCACTTGGTCTTTCATTAAAGAAATCAATGGGCTTATTACTATCGTTGTACCACCTAACATTAAACCAGGTACTTGATAACATATTGATTTACCACCACCTGTAGGCAAGACACCTAATACATTATGATGATTTAATATTTTAGAAATTATCTCTTTTTGACCTGGTCTAAACGTATCATAACCAAAATAATGTGACAAAGTTGCTTCCATACTTACATTCCCCTTATTGCTCTTTTATTTCTTCTAATTCACTCCATCTCGTGATGTCTACATCATATGATTGCTCTAGATGTTCTTTTTCTTCATTTAATTCTTTTATTTTAGCGTAATCAGTGCTCGCTTCTACCATTTCAGCATCAATCTGCTCTAGTTTATGTTCTGTCGTTTCAATACGTTCCATTAGAGCTTCATATTCACGTTTTTCTTTATAAGACAGTCCCGTTTTTTTACGAGCGTTTGATTTAGTTTTAGGTTGTTGAGCTTGTTTTTCAAGTGTATCCTGTCGATCTTTTTCTTTTTTATAGGCCTCATAATCTTCGAATGTTCCAATAATACGTTCTAATTGGCCACCGTGAATATACCAATATTCTTGTGCTACTTTATTTAAAAAATAACGATCATGACTTACAGTAACTACTGATCCTCCGAAGGTACTAATGTAGTCTTCTAAAATTGTTAATGTTTCAGTATCAAGATCATTGGTTGGCTCATCAAGTAACAGGACATTAGGTTGATGAACAAGCAATCTCAATAAATATAATCGTTTTTGCTCTCCACCTGATAATTTATAAATCTTTTTACCATGAGTAGCACTCGGAAATAGAAATCGCTCTAACAATTGAGTAACTGAAACTGAAGTGCCATCTTTTTCTTTTGCCACTTCACTTTCTTCTCTCAAATAGTCAATCATACGTATATCTCTATCCAAAGTTTCTTCTGTTTGTTTAAAATAGGCTATTTTTACAGTTTGCCCAACTTTTAATTCTCCAGAATAATCAGTATCATCTTGATTTAAAATATTTAACATTGTCGTCTTCCCTGCACCATTTGGTCCAACGATACCAATTCTTTGACCACTTTGAATAATTTCTGTTACATCTTTGAATAATATTTTATTTTGAATCTTTTTCGTTAAATGGTCTAACTCAAATACTTGTTTGCCTAATCTAGAATAAGCAAGATTGAGTTGACCTTTATCTTTTTGATGATGAGATTGAACTTCTGACTCCAAATCATTAAATCGATTAATTCGAGCTTGTTGTTTTGTCGTTCTTGCTTTTGCGCCTGTACGCATCCATGCAAGTTCTTGTTTATAAAGTGCCTTTTGTTTTTCTTGTTGTTTTTGTTCAATCACTTCATTTTCAGCTCTCATTGCAATGTAATCTTCATAGTTTCCTGGATAAGATTTAAGTTTTCCTCTATCTAATTCCACAATACGTGTAGCAATCTCATTTAAAAAATAGCGATCGTGTGTAACAAATAAAACTGTATGTGGATATTGCTTAACATAGTTAATTAACCAGTTAATTGATTCAAAGTCTAGATGGTTTGTAGGCTCATCTAGCAATAACAAATCAGGTTGTTCTATAAGTGTCTTAGCTAAGACAACACGTTTTTGTTGTCCACCTGATAATTCTTTAATTTTTTTAGTCGTATGATTAATACCTAATTTTGATAAAATAGTTTTAATTTCAGCATTGTAATCCCATGCATGGTGTTGATCCATAAGTTCTTGAGCTTCCATCATTTTTTTAAAATTCGCATCGTTTTGATGTTCTGTATATATAGTCACAGCTTCTTCATATGTTTTAATAATACGTAACGTATCTGTATCGGAACTTAGAACAGCTTGAAATACTGTCATATCACCATCTAAATTTTGCTTCTGTGAAGAATAACGAATGCGATACTGATTAGGATGAGTTATATCGGCTGAAAAATCTTCATCTAAACCACCAATGACTTTTAATAAAGTACTTTTACCAGTACCATTTATACCTACAAGTCCAATTTTTTCATGTTCAGAAATAGAGAGATTTAAGTCATCAAAAATAACTTTATCCGCATATGATTTATTTAGTTGTTCTATTTTATACGCTTCCATATTTTTACTTCCTTTTTAATATCGAAATTTCAATATATTTCTGATAAGCTTAATTCAGTTCTATATATTATACACCTTTTTAATGCTAAATGATATAAGGAGAAATAGATATGATAGACTTTTTCGAAAATTTACCGCCTTATCTTCAAGCGCTTATTGCCGGTATTATCACTTGGTTATTAACCGCTTTAGGTGCTGCATCAGTCTTTATTTTCAAGACTGTAAACAAAAAAATCCTAACTTCTATGCAAGGTTTTGCCGCTGGAATTATGATTGCTGCAAGTTTTTGGTCTTTATTACAACCTTCCATTGATTATGGTACAAATGGTCATTTACCTGCTTGGTTACCTGCTGCGATTGGTTTTATTCTAGGTGGTGTGTTTATTAGAGGACTTGATGCAGTCATTCCACATATACACCAAAAAATCGGTGATAAAAGTCAATATCGAGAGGGCGTTAAAACTTCTTTAAGTAAAAATGCTTTACTAGTATTAGCTATCACTTTACACAATATTCCTGAAGGTTTATCAATCGGCGTAGCATTTGGTGGAATTGCAACTGGAAATGGACAAGCTACCTTTTTTGGAGCCCTTGGTTTAGCAATTGGTATTGGTATTCAGAATATTCCAGAAGGAGCTGCTTTATCCATGCCGATTAGAGCCGCTGGTGCAACACGTTTTAAAGCATTTAATTATGGTCAAGCATCAGCCATAGTAGAACCTATTTTTGCAACTATAGGTGCCATTGCAATTATTTTTATCACTCCAGTACTACCCTATGCATTAGCTTTTGCAGCAGGAGCAATGATTTTTGTAGTTGTAGAAGAGCTTATCCCTGATTCTCAATCGAGTAATAATACAGATTTAGCTACATTAAGCTTAATGCTTGGTTTTATGATAATGATGATATTAGACGTATCATTAGGATAATTAAATTAACGAATAAGCCTGAGACATATTAAATGGTCTTAGGCTTTTTTAATATATTGACAGTCAATTCTAGTCCCGGGACCCCAACAAAAAACTTTCAATAAGAAAGTCTACGTCCAACGTAATTTAGGAATGTGTTGTCGCAGTATAACGACGAATTCAAAATGAATTCTGTCCCACTCTCATTTTTTGTTGATTTTTAATGCAACGATAAAAAACCCGTAGATAAAACTTATCTACGGGCGTTTAATATAGAATGTTTATTTTATACACTCTCTAATATTGAATTATTTTTGATTTCCATGAGGACCTATTTTGTAGTCATATTTTGATGGATTAATTTTTTTAAAATCTGGATTATTGTAGAATCTGAATAGGTCGCCGTTTAATACCTCGTCACTCATTTCTAAATCTTTTTCCACCTGTTTTTTATTTTTTTCTAAATCTTTAGGTGGCGTTGTTATTAATTCATTATTTTTATTTGAATATACTTTACCATTCACAAATTTATAATCTTTTGTGATGAAATCACCATTACGGAATGGAATTACATCATTATGATCTTTAGATAACATATCTGTACCAAACATTAAATAATTCTTCGAATCAATACCAACTAAATGTAAGATAGTAGGCATCACATCCATTTGCCCAGCATATGTTTCATCTACAGTACCATTTTTACCAGGAATTTTTAACCAAAAGCCAGTACGATTTAAATCTGTGAATTTAGCTGGTGTAATTTGCTCACCCAGTAATTTCTCCATTGCATTGTTATGGTTTTCAGAAATACCATAATGGTCACCGTAAATCATAATGACTGAATCATCATATAATCCTTTTGCTTTCAAATCATTAATATACTGTTCTAAAGCTTGATCTAAGTAATGAGCCGTTTGAATATATCCATCTACAGTAGAATCGCCTGTATTCGGCTTATCAATACTTGCATCTTCTGAATTTAAAGTAAATGGATAATGATTAGTTAGTGTAATTAAATGAGAATAAAATGGTTGTTTCATTTTAGATTGATATTCTGCTGATGCTTTAAAGAAAGGTTTATCTTTTAAGCCTAAGTTCACGACATTTTCATCCGACATATCATAATATGTTGCATCGTAAAATTTATCTATACCAAAATGTTTATAAATTTGATCACGGTTCCAAAATGTTTTGTAGTCCCCGTGCATCACATCAGAAGTGTAACCTTCTTTTTGATCTAAAATTGCTGGTAAAGATTGATATGTGTTATCTCCTTTTAATGAATACGCAGATCCTTGTGGTAAACCATATAAACTATTATCCATTGTAAATTCTGAGTCAGAAGTTTTACCTTGTCCTGTTTGATGGAAGAAGTTTGGATAATATCTAAAGTCATCGTTACCAGTCGATAATTTGTTTAAGAAAGGTGTAACTTCCTTACCATTTACTTTTTTATTAATTAAAAATGTTTGAAAACTTTCCAAATGTATTTTTATGATATTTTTCTTCTTAGCAATACCATAATATTCAGAGTTTGGTTCTGTATTTTTTTGTTTCGTATAATTTAAAACACGAGTTAAATCATCTTCAGAAGCCAATGCTTTTTGTTGATTGTTTTGAATCGTTTTAACACCATCATATACAGTAAAATTATATGGACCTAAATATTTAACTAAATATTTGTGATCAAATGTACGAGTCAATAATTCAGGGCGATCAGTTTCAGCAAAAGCTAAGTTTAAAAAGAACAATGCAATTGATGCTGCCATCACTACTGGTACAAACTTTTTACTAAATACACGTTTGTCTAACCAACTTCGTTTAAAAATTAAAATAAACAGATAAACAATAGTATCTATAAAATACACAAAGTCATACCATTTAAAAGAGGCACTTACTGCGCCCCCCATCGATTCAACGTTACTCGCTTGATTTAATGTACTAAACGTTAAAAAGTCTGAGAAGAATCTAAAATAAACAACATTAGCATAGAGTAAAAATGTTAATAAGAATCCTCCAATAAAAATAAACCAATATGCTTTCTTACCTTTAAAGAACAGAAAGATACTTAAAATAAGCGCGATTAAACTATATGGATTCATCAATAGTATTAAATTTTGAACTAACCCTTTAACACCTAAAGAAAAATCTACATAGTATGAGAAATACGTTTTCAATGTTACTGTAAATACAGTCATTAAGAAAAACGCAAAAAGACTTATTTTTCTTTTGTGTAAACTCATGAATGTTTCCTCCGTTTATAGTTATTCAAATACGGCCATTTACGAATGCTATTTTTAAAATTTAATATGTTTTTAAAACAATAAAATTTTTAATTATTATTTAATAAAAGAACCTTTTTTATCACTACATTTAATTGTTAACTATTTATTAAAAAAATGCGAATTTTGTAATATTTTTGTAATAATACTTCATAGTTCAATATATAAATATAAAGTATTTTTACTTATTTATCAAGAAAAAGCTCAAGTTTAGCCTTTCCATTTATATACCTAATCATTTCTAAACTATTAAACTGATTGATATATTATAACGTCTAATCTATTCAATTTAATCAGACTATAGTCCTATACCTTTACATTAAAAAATATCATTAAATATTAATATTCAATATTTTGATGATATTTTTTATTTTAACATTTCTAATTGCATTCGAAATTCGATACCGTGAAATAATTGATTCATCCAATTACTAAACTTCACAGTATTTTTTTCAGCCGTTTCAATATCTATAAATTGAAATTTCAAACGAGATCCTCGTGGTTTTTGAGCAAGTTTAGTTAAATGATAGCTTGCTATAGTACCTATTTGTGGATAACTTCCAATAGTGTAATGATCATTTAATAAAATAATAGGTGTACCATCACGTTTTACTTGAATAGTGCCCTTTTTTACTGGTTGATACTCAGGCATATCTTCATAATATGCTTTAATACTAGGACCCTCTAATAACATCCCTACACGATTAGACTTATTCGTTACCTTGTACTCTCCATGTATAAATGTTTGTTGTGTTTCAGTATCAAAATCATTTGTTCCTTTATTAGCAATGACATGAAATACATCAGAAACATAATTAAACGATAAAGCATAACCATCAATTCCCCAACTTGTTGTTCGCTGATGTGCTAAATTTTCAAAAAGTTTACGGTGTCGTGATGTATAATCACGTTTCATTTCAATTTCATCGCCTTCTTGAAGTGTTCTTCCATGAAACCCTCCAACACCAACATTTAAATCTGTTGACGTTGAATTTAACCAAGAATCTAATTTAAATCCTCCTCCAATAGCTAAATAAACACGAGATGTTGTACTCGTTTCTTTGAAAGACAATACTTCTCCTTTTTCTACTAAATACAATTTATAAGGTTTAATTTTCATATTTTCTGTACACGCTTCAAAGTGATGACCTGTTAAGGCAATTAAAGTAGGCTCTGTGAATCTAATTTTCGCCATAATATGTGTCATTTCTAAAGTTGCTTCGTTTTTATCATTTGCTACAAGACGATTCGCAATTTCATGTCCTAATGTATCTAATGCACCGCCAGGGATGACTCCCTCATATTCATACCCTTGGCGTCCAAAGTCTTGGAACGTGCTAAAAAGTCCAGGTTTTTCTATTATGATTGACATTATTTAAAATCTCCTAATTCAGTATCATTTGGATTTTTAGGATGAAATAAGACATTATCTCCTAATTTTAATAAATTAAAGTTATCGCGCTCTGGTGAAAATAATTTAATTGGGGTATAGCCAATGACTAACCAATCGTTATAAGTATCTGTCGTTACAATGCCACATTTTTTCCCTTCAATAATGACAGAACCTGCAGGTACTCTTTTTTTCTTGTGACTGGTATGATTAACATATAATTTTTCATTCATTCCTGTTAAATAAGGAAAGCCTGGGGAATATCCCATCATAGAGACAAAGTAATGTGATTTTGAATGAAGTTGAATAAATTCCTCTTTGGATAGACGATAGTATTTTAATAGAGCCTCTAAATCAGGTCCAAATTGATCACCATAAACCACAGGAATATTATGAAAATGACACGCTGTTTGTTTATTTTCGATATGTTCTAATTCAGTCTGAATTGAATTTACAAGTGCCTTCATATATTGAAATGGCGATGAAATATTATAATGTTTAATCATATCTCGAGCATCATAACAAATCATCATACTAGACTCTGTAGGTACAATATCAGTGATGAAAGGTAAGTCTTTATTTAATAAATGTGTACGTACAGCAATTAAATTTTTTGTTACATCTTCAGCGACTTCTTGTTCAATATCTATAATAATCGCTTGGTCTCCTTGACTATAAATTTTCATTATTGCACCTCTTATTACATTCTAAATTATTTGAATCTATTTTATTGATGATAAAATAAATTTAATAAATGCGTAGCATATGGCATGATGGACTGAATTAAAAGATATACTAGTACAAATTGAAACAACACAGTCATTGTGCCTACAATACGCGGTAGCATGATTAGATTATCCTTCAAATATCGATTGATTATATATTTACTTAAACTATTGAGTAGTACGATAAGTATTAACCATAATAATGCCATAATCTTCTCCATTATTAACTAAATTAAATTTCACAATATTTATCAAATGTATTTTATATATAAATAGATACCCGAGCAACTTCACGTAGACTATTCAGCAAATAAACTTCTACTTCTTCATTTTCCAGTTTTATCATTAATTCATCTTTAGTATAATCTTTCAGCTTAAGTTTATGATTTTCTAATAAACTTTCTCTCATACATCCTCGTAAAAAATCTTTATTATATCGTGGCGTATAATAGTTTCCATTTTCTTTAATCATAATATTTCCAATATCAAATTCTAAAATTTTACCACTATCATCATACAGTAGTATCAAATCTGTTTCATGATTATGCGTTAAATATGTTCTTTCTGTTGTTTTATTTATAATAAATTTTTGTGGATAATCATTATTAGACTTTTTAAAACGTGCAGTAAAAATGTCTTTAGAAGATAATGGCTGAATAACGTGGGTAAATTGTCCGTCTTTATCAATTTCTATTTTCAAACGATATAAGTGATCATTATAATTTTGTTTTAAATTTTCAATATAACTATACCAAGCAATCTCTGAAAACTGAAAACCTAATTGCGAACAAGATTGACGTAGACGACGCGTATGATAGTTTAACCTTGGTATATGACCATGATTAAGTCGCATTGTTTCAAATAATTTCAATCATAACTCCTCCAATATTTTGGTTTTGTCTCGAAATTCTTGAATTTCATTTAATGGAACAGAATCAATAGTAATTCCCGCACCTACCCCGTAAAGAGCCAGATTATTTAGATATTCTACTGTTCTAATTGGAATGTTAAAAATCATTTTATCATCTGGTAACATTAAACCTATTGTGCCGCAATAAATATGTCTTGGACTGGTTTCTAAATGTTTGATATAAGTCATTGTACTTTGTTTAGGCGCACCAGTGATAGATCCACATGGAAACATTGCTGTTAAAATTGAATGAAGCGATATAGCATCTTCTAGTTGCCCTGTTACCATACTTGTCATTTGGTATACGGTTTGATACGTTTCAATAAAAAACAATTTATAAACCTCGATGGTTCCAGTTTTTGAAATTCTTGACATATCATTACGTAATAAATCAACGATCATTACATTTTCTGCTCTATCTTTATGAGAATACATTAATGCTTCATAATTCAACTGATCTTCTACACTATTTTTCCCACGTGGCATTGTTCCTTTCATCGGCTTACTAACAATAATGTTTGCTTTATTGTTAAACGTACCTTTTTGAAAAAATAACTCTGGAGAAATTGACGCAACTTTTACTTCTTCGGTATCTAATAAAGCTGTATAGCCACCGTTATTGTTGTGAGTTAAATAGGTATATAACGTTGAAATAGGATAATGTACTTTACTGGATAAACGAGTAGTATAATTAACTTGATAAGTATCTCCTTCTGTAATAGCTTCTTGTATTTTAATAATTTTTCTTCTCATTTGTTCTTCACTTTCTTGAAATTGAAAATGATGTACTGAATGATATTGTATATTATCCTTATTATTATCAGAGTTTAAGGGTTGATTAAAAGCGTATGCAGCAGCGTATACTTCTTTTTCTATTAAGTGATACGTTTCTAATTGATTATTAAAAAATGGCGCTGATTCATAAGTTAAATATAACGCTACATAATGCCCCTTTTTCTGTTGTTCTTCAGCAAATTGAATAACTTCACCTACTTCTTCTAAAGAATAGGCAATTGATTTTGAAATATATTGATCAAATCGCAATTGATAATTGATGTAGTCATCTTCATTAGTATAATAACGGTAATTAAACGTAATATTCATGTGTTTTTCCTACTCTCTCTATAAAGTATTGAATCTGCTGATGACCATATTCACTTAATATAGATTCAGGATGATACTGTACTGCAAAAATAGGTAGTGTATCATGTTCAAATGCCATCATAATACCTTCATTATTTGTAGCTGTAATATTTAATTGAGAAGGTAATTGTTGCCTATTAGCAATTAAAGAATGATAACGCATGACATTAAAATTTTGAGGTAACTGTTTGAAAAGTCCTTTACCTGTATGCATTATAGGTGTTGTATGACCATGAACGGGCTTTGGCCCATGCATAATTTCCCCTCCATAATATTCATAGATGAGTTGAAACCCTAAACAGATACCTAATATAGGCACCGATGAGGCGTATCTATCTAAAACGCTTTTCAAAATTGGATAGTCACTTGGTTTTCCCGGACCTGGAGATATGACAATAGCTTCAATTGTTAATTCTTCAAGTAATGCTACAGTCACTTCTGTTACCTTTATTACCTTTACACAATGAGAAGTTTTTGTTTTTATGTAATCAATCAAGTTATATGTAAATGAATCATTATTATCTATGACTATAATCATAATTATTTCCAACCTTCAAAATAATATATTAAAATACAATTTTATATAAGCGCTTTTTTTAATATTCTATAAACTAGCACTTGATTTTAAGATATGAATATATTAAGCTATCTATCGTATAATTCGAATATAAAGAGGTTCCTAGCTGAAACCCTCTATAAAAAACTAGACCTTTGTAGAAATATTTATATAAGCTTTTTAATGTACATATGTTCTACATCTTTTAAGTCTATCTTTTTATAGAGATAGGCTTTTTTTATATTTTATATCCAATGTTTTCATTCTATTTCATCATAAATTAAAAATATTAACTTTTAAAGGAGAAACGTTATGCCAAACAGTGTTTTGAATTCTGAAAAAGCAATTGTTGTGTTTAGTGGTGGTCAAGATAGTACAACCTGTCTTTTCTACGCCAAAAGACATTTTAAAGAGGTTGAACTTGTCACATTCAATTATGGGCAAAGACATAATACAGAAATCGAAGTAGCTTCTAAAATAGCAAAAGATCAAGGGTTGAAACACCATATTTTAGACATGTCTTTACTATCTCAACTTACTCCAAATGCATTAACAAAACATGACATGAAAATTGAGACAGGAGAAGATGGTATACCAAATACTTTTGTACCTGCTCGTAATTTATTATTCTTGTCATTTGCTGGAGCTCTTGCTTATCAAGTGAATGCGAAACACATCATTACGGGTGTATGTGAAACAGACTTCTCTGGTTACCCAGATTGCCGAGATAGTTTTATTAAATCTATGAATGTCACACTTAGTTTATCTATGGATAGAGACTTTGTTATTCATACACCCTTAATGTGGTTAGATAAAACGCAAACTTGGGAACTCAGTGATGAATTAGGTGTCCTCGATTATGTGCGCCACAATACGCTTACATGCTACAACGGTATTATTGGAGATGGATGCGGAGAATGTCCAGCTTGTAAATTAAGACAACGTGGACTTCATCAATATTTAGAACAAAAAGGAGATGCGTCATTATGATACAACAAGTTTATCCTACAGTGAATCACCCTTATACATTTGAATTAAATAAAGATTTCAATTTTTCTGCGGCACATTTTATTCCTAGTGAAGATGCTGGAAAATGCATGAGAACACATGGACATACTTATTTTGTTAACTTAACTATTGTTGGAGATACACTCGACCATAATGGATTTTTAATTAATTTTAGTGAATTAAAACGATTGGTCCATGACCAATTTGATCACTATTTATTAAATGATTTACCTCAATTTAAAGATAAAAGTCCTTCTACTGAAATTGTGGCACAGACAATTTTTGAAATCGTACAAGCTCATCTTAACGAGTATGACAATAAACCTAAATGTGTACAAGTGTATTTACGTGAAACACCATCAAGTTATGTTGTCTATCGTCCAAAGGAGAATAAATAATGCCTTCAAAAATACCAGTTTTAGAAATTTTTGGTCCTACTATTCAAGGAGAAGGACGAGTTATAGGACGAAAAACAATGTTTGTCCGCACAGCAGGATGCGATTATCGTTGTAGTTGGTGCGATTCCGCCTTTACGTGGGATGGTAGCGCTAAAGATGATATAGAGTTATTAACTGCTCAAGACATTTATGATCGTTTAAAAGAAATTGGCGGTAATCAATTTGATCATGTCACTATTTCTGGAGGTAACCCTGCATTAATCAAAGGAATTCAAGATTTAGTAGATTTATTTGAAGAAAAAAATATTTTTACGGCATTAGAAACCCAAGGCAGTAAATTTCAACCTTGGATGCGACAAATTAACGATTTAACAATTAGTCCTAAACCGCCTAGCTCTAATATGGTGCCTAATTTAGAAATATTAGATGATGTCATAGAACAATGTATACCATCAACATTGAACTTGAAAGTAGTTGTTTTTGATAAAGAAGATTATCAATTTGCTAGAATGATTCATCATCGTTATCCTAATATTCCATTTTATTTGCAAGTAGGAAACCCTTATTTAGATGATGATGTTGAACATCATACCGAAAAATTACTTGGTCGCTATGAAACCCTTGTAGACACAGTAATGAATAGCAGTGATATGAATCACGTGTATGTTTTACCTCAGTTACATACATTGTTATGGAGTAATAAGAAAGGTGTATAATTAGTAAATTATAATAGAATATTATTTATTAAGTGTTTTGAAATGATTAAGTTTATTTTAATTGCTATAATATTTTAATGAACTACACACACGTGATAGGAGTACACCATGATTATATATGTATTTATTAATATAGCCATTACAATATGTGTTCTGGGTTTTGATTTATATCGGCATCATTTCAAACAACTAACGTTTAACTCCGTTCTATTATCCATTGTTATCAATGCTATTATTAATAGTATTGTGATTGAAAAGTTCAATTTTATAACATTTGCTTCAATTATATTTTTCTTAAGTTGGACAATCTTACAATATTATTTAAATCGTAAACATATATACTTAATGATTTCAGAGTATAAATCTCTTGCATTCATTTTTGCAATTATGATTAGTTGCTCATTATTTATCACTTTTGAATCTAGCGATCAATCAGTCTATATGTCTATCCCTTATTTAGCTCCAGCTATATTTATCGTAGGCTTAAGCATTGATTTCATAAGTACTTTTTCAAAAAATGAAATGAATCATCTTAAATTTTTGAGTAAGCTACAACATCCTATTATGATTGGTCATACAATTATTATTATTTCAATTATACTTTTGACCTTATTAACGTCATTTTGGTATATCTTCATAATTATTTATGCTTTATTTGATATATATTTATTGTGGCAACTCAAACATAATCATATTGAAAATGACTTAAAAAAATAAACATGTAAGAAGCTATGATGTAAGAGCTTTTACATGTTTATTTTTTATTGATAAATTTTTTCTTTTTCTGCAACTACTTTTTCAATAGGTGCTTTTAAATTGGAAGCTTCTACAATATATTTTGGTCTTTGTTTTACTTCGTAATAAATTCGCCCAATATATTCGCCAACTACACCAATAGACATTAACTGAATGCCACCTAATAACAATACAGCTGCTATTGTTGTAAAGTAACCCGGATGATTAATTCCATTCATTAAAATGCCTATTAACAAATAAATAATATAAATGATGCTTAATCCAAAGATAAACATTCCAAGATATATCATTGCTCTCAGTGGTTTATTATTAAATGATATTAATCCATCAATCCCATAATTTAATAACTTGGTAAAAGTCCATTTAGATTCTCCAGCTTCTCGTTCTACATTTTTATAAGTAAAAATCTTTGTATTATATCCTATCCATTCAAATAACCCTTTAGAAAATCGATTATATTCATTTAATGAAACAATCGATTTAACTGCACGTTGACTTAATAATCGAAAATCTCCTACACCATCACTAAATTTAATATCTTCGACAAAGCTATTAATGAGCTTATAGTACAACTTTGACATTGTTTTACGTGCAACATTTTCACCACTACGATCTCGTTTAGCGACAACTTGATCAAACCCTTGTTGATACATTTCAACCATTTTAGGTATAAATTCCGGAGGATGTTGTAAATCTCCATCAATCATTACGACTGCATCAAAATTCACACTGTGTTGAAAACCAGCAATCATTGCTGCTTCTTTACCAAAATTTCGACTGAAAGAAATATATTTAACATGTTCATCGTATTCCGCTAAATGTTGTATATGCTCAATCGTATTATCTTTACTACCGTCATCAATAAATAACAAGTCATAATAATAACGACGAGTTTTACTATTCTCCGTCAAAATTTCAGTCAATCTATCGTAAGTTTTTTTTACGACTTTACCTTCATTGAAGCAAGGTATAATGACTCTGATTTTCATCTAATTACATCCTTTTCTACATTCTTTCCAATATTGTATCAATAAAATCAATAAACATTCTACTAATAACCATGTAATTAACAAATAATTAACATTAATTCCAGCTTTTGTAATAATTTAAACTATATTATTTTAAATCACCTATTGCTACATCATCTGGATCTTTACCTTGACGTGCATTTCTATTTAAACTATCAATTTCCGCAATCTCAGTAAGTTCTAAATTAAAGTCAAAAATATCATAATTTTCACGAATACGAGATGGCGTTTTTGATTTAGGAATAATAATTCTGTCATGGGCTAGATGCCAACGTAATACAATTTGTGCTGGTGTTTTGTCATATTGTTCTGCTAATTTTGTAATTACTGGATCATCTAATAATCCTCGATTTCTCATAAGTGGCATCCAAGCTGTAACAGTAATATCATGTTTATCACAATAATCTTGTACATCTTGTTGATTAAAATAAGGATGAACTTCTATTTGATTAATTTGAGGTACAATAGTTGTCTCTTTCATCAAAGTTTCTAAGTGATGGGGTTTAAAGTTACATACACCAATCGCTTTAATTTTACCTTCATTATATAATTTTTCTAATGCTTTATAAGATTCAATATATAAGCCATCTTTTTCACATGGCCAATGAATTAAATATAAATCTAAGTAATCCAATCCTAAGTTTTCTAAAGATTTATTAAAATATTCTAATGTATTATCATATCCTTGATAATCATTCCATAATTTAGAAGTAATAAATACGTCTTCTCTTGCAATATCACTGTTGTTTAAAGCTTTACCTAGTGCTTGTTCATTACCGTAAAAATAAGCAGTATCAAATGCACGATATCCCGCTTCTAATGCTGTTTGTACTGCGGTTTCCATCTCATCATCTTCCATTTTATAAACACCTAGTCCTACTTTAGGCATTGGGTAACCATTATTTAACACTTGTGTATCATTTATCATTTGTGCCACATCCTATTCAATATAATTTCTCAACTAAAAATTAGCATAACTTAATTTCTTTTACGCATACAAATAAAGACACTTAGGTTTACATACCCAAGTGCCTTTATTTTTATTCATCCGATTCATGTTTGTGATCGTGATTTTCTTCTTCCTCTTCATCACTAATCACAGGTCTTGTTTCATTAAATTGGTATTTAAGTACAACCCATACCAATTGATGATTATCCATTTCAGAAACAATCCATCGATCGTATTTTGTATCTATATAATCTTCAACTTGAAGATTAGTATTGTGTGCTTGTAACCATCCACCAATTGTATCGATATCTTCAGAATCTTCAAAAGTGATATCAAATTTTTCATGTAAATCATCAAGTAAGACACGTCCGTTAATTTGATACATATCTTCCTCTAATTTAACAATATCATTTATTTCATCATCATCAAATTCATCTCTGATTTCACCGACAATCTCTTCAAGAATATCTTCCATTGTTAGAATACCAGCAGTACCACCATATTCGTCAATAATAAGACTAATATGAACATGTTCACGTTGCATTGAAACTAATGCATCGCTAATACGAGTTGTTTCTGAAATCATAGGTAATTCATGAATATAATTAGAGATTTTAATTGTTTTACCTGAAGCATATTCTGTTAAAAATTCTTTTACATTAATAAAACCTTTTATATGGTCTTTATCCCCATCTTCAGTAATTGGATAACGTGTAAATTGATGTTCTTTAATCGTTTCAAGTAATTCGTCAACATTAAATGGTTCGTTTAACGTTACCATTTGTGTACGTGGAACCATGATATCTTTCGCATGTCTTTCGTCAAATGAAAAGATATTTTGCATGTAATTCAGTTCTGTTTGATTAATTTCTCCACCATTATAACTATTATTAATAATAATTTTAATTTCTTCCTCAGACATTGCATCTGCTTGCGCATCAGGATTAACACCAAGCATTCTAATAATTACTCGTGCCGAACCATTCATTAACCATATTAATGGTTTCATGACATTACCAAAATAATATAATGGTCTAGCATAAGTTAATGCTAATTTTTCAGTATGTTGTATTGCTATTGATTTAGGTGCTAACTCACCTAACACTACATGTAAATAAGTTACAACAATAAACGAAATCACAAATGAAATGGTTGTAGTTACTGCACTTGGCAAATGTAATATATTAAAAAGTGGATGTAATAGTTTTTCGAATGTCGGTTCACCTAACCAACCTAAACCTAAAGATGTAACTGTAATACCAAGTTGACAAGCTGATAAATAATAATCAAGATTAGCAATCATCTTTTTAACAATTTTTGCGCTTCCATTACCTTCATCAGCAAGTTGTTCAATTCGTGTTGAACGTACTTTTACTAATGCAAATTCAGATCCAACGAATACAGTTGTTAAAGCGATTAATAGAAAAAATATTACTAAATTAATTATGGTCACTGTTTCCAATTAGTTCCCTATTTCTAGGGATTCACCTCCAAATATTATGTGTCTCTAATGAGTAACACGAATTTAATACGTCATACTTATCACCGTTATAAAAGCATGTTAAGACCTTCCCATCAAGACACCCCCCAAAAAAATGTATTACTTTAATTTTACCATATTTCTATACTAAATGGTTAAATAAAAATAAGAAAGCTTTTAACATTTAAAATCATTTAAAAAGCATTATATACTGATTTTCTTCCTACTATTTCATATATACTTCAATGATCCTTGTAATAAATTTTTAAGAAAATCAGAAAAACGATATATGGGGGATTTTTTAATTAAGCACTATAAAAGTGCAATAATAGTCCAAGATGGTTATTTGTTTCTTAAACTCAAATTCCCATTTAAAACTAATCTATAGTAATAGTCAAGTATATATATCGCCATATCTTTTTAATTACATATTAACTATATAATAAAAGATTGGACAGAATTCGTTAATCCCCTCGATAATGTAACCCCAGCTTTCGTTGAACGTTGGGTTTCTCAGGAAACCCTTTTTGCTGAAGCCCCAACCCAAATTTCTTTGAATATTGCCTTTTTTACAAAGATCTCGATGCTAGTATTCCTTAAAATAGCTTTGAGGCAACACGTTTTCGATTCAATTAACAAATATTAATATATAAAAAATGCCTGAGACAACTCATTATGTCTCAGGCTCATTAAACCAATGTTGATTATTCATCCATAGATTCTGAAGCTTTAATTTCTTGTTCTGTTAATTTTGGTTTCAGTAAACCATAAAGTACTGCTGAAACAAGTGTACCTATAATTAAAGCAATGATAGTTTGGATGATATGACTAAAGTCTGTTGCTGCTATAACGATGATACCACCATGTGGTGCATTAATTCTTGAACCAAGTCCTAATGCAATCGCTCCAGCAACACCTGAACCGACCATCATTGATGGAATCACACGTAATGGGTCAGCAGCTGCAAAAGGTATAGCACCTTCTGTAATGAATGATAGACCCATAACATAGTTAGGTACGATTGAGCCACGTTGCTCTTTTGTAAATTTACGTTTAAAGATAAACATTGCTGTGGCAATTGCCAATGGTGGAATCATACCACCAACCATTGCTGCTGTTATTGGTGCAGCATTACCTTCAGTTAAAGCTGCTGTCGCAAATACATAGGCCGCTTTATTGAATGGACCTCCCATATCAATTGCCATCATAGCTCCAATAACTAGTCCTAATAGCATAATGTTAGAACCAGATAAACTATTTAAACCATTTAATAATAGATTGTTTAACCATGCTGCAGGTGGATTAAATACATAAATCATTAATAATCCAGTAATCGTCACACTTAATAGTGGATAAATTAATGTTGGTTTTAAACCTTCAACTGCTTGAGGTAAATTACGAGTAATATATTTGATACCTTGTGTTAAATAACCCGCTAAGAAACCAGCAATAATACCACCGATAAATCCAGAGCCACCAGAAATTGCTAACATACCGCCAACTAGGCCAGCTGCAAAACCTGGTTTATCTGCAATACTACGAGAAATGAAACCAGCTAAGATTGGAATAATTAATGCAAAGGCACTCTTATTACCAATATTCCACAATTGTTCTGCAAACGCATTATGTTCAGGGCTTTTTGGATCAAATGAGTTGGCACCAAATAAGAATACAATCGCCATTAAGATACCACCAGCAATAACAAGTGGTAACATATTAGAAACACCATTCATTAAGTGTTTATAAAATGCTTTACCTGGACTTAATTTTTCATCATTACTATCTTTATCTGTATTTTTTTGTCCACCATGTGCTTTAAATGGTTTTCTACTTGTATCAAGTGCTGTATTGATTAACTCTTCAGGACGTTTAATCCCGTCTGCTACTGGAACCTCAACTACATTTTTACCATCGAAACGATCTGTTTCTACATGAACATCGGCAGCTACAATAATCCCAGTTGCACGTTCAATATCTTGTTGAGTTAAATGGTTTTTAATACCACTTGAACCATTTGTTTCAACTTTTATTTTAACTCCCATTTTTTCTGCTTGTTTTTTCAAAGCATCACGGGCCATATACGTATGTGCAATACCTGTTGGACACGCTGTTACAGCTAAAACGTAAGATTCGTTAGCATTATCATTCGCTGATGCACCAGTTGTTGCTTGTGCTTCAGCCTCTTGCTCTTGAGCTTCTTTTTCTTCTTCTTTAGTCGCTTCGTCATCAGCATTATCAATAATACGAAGTATTTCTTCTTCTGAATTAGCCTGTAATAAATTTTCTCTTACTTTATCGTCCATTAAAATACCTGACAATTTAGCTAATGCATCTAAATGTGTTTGTGCACCACCCTCTGGCGCTGCAATCATAAAGAATAAATGTGCAGGTTGGCCATCTAAACTTTGATAGTCCACACCTTCTTTTGATTTACCAAAAGCAATCGCAGGTGATTTCACTGCTGCTACTTTAGCATGTGGAATGGCTATTCCTTCACCAATTCCCGTTGTGCTTTGTGACTCACGATTATGAATCGCTTCCTTAAATTGAGCTATATCACTTAATTTACCAGCTGAATCTAATTGATTAACTAATTCATCAATGACGCCATTTTTATCACTAGCTGATAAATCCATAGCAATTGTTTCTTTAGTAAGTAATTCTGTTATTCTCATCTCTATCACTCCCCATCAAGTACAGAAATTGTAACTTGTGACTTGATTTTTTCTATATCTTCTTTTAATGCTAAGTCATCATTAAATGCTGTAGCCGTACCTGAAGCTACTGCTTGGCGAAATGCTTCTTCAAGTGAGAGTCCCGACTCAAGACCCGCTACCATACCTGCAACTGTACTGTCACCAGATCCTACTGTATTTACAACTTCACCTTTAGGATTTTGGGCTTTAATACTTCTTGTCTCATCAACATATATGGCACCATCTCCACCTAAAGAAATAATGACAGATTGAGATCCATTTTTTACTATTTCTCTACCATACTTAACGACATCTTGATCAGATTTAATTGTGACATCAAACATTTCTTCTAATTCATCTTTATTCGGTTTAATAAATAAAGGATGATATTCTAACACTGTATTAACTAAATCTCTTTCAGCATCCACTACTAATTTTGCACCTGTTTCTTGAGTGATTTTTGCAATTTGAGCATAAGCATCACTCGGAATACTTTTTGGAACACTTCCTGCTACAATGACAGTGTCCTCTTTAGAAGTATGTCTAATCTGATTTAATAATGCTTCAAACTGATCAGAAGTCACATTCGGACCAGGTGCATTAATTTCAGTTTCATCGCCAGATTTTAATTTAACATTAATACGAGTATCTTCATTTACTTTAATAAACTCCGTATTAATATCGCTTTGTTCCAAGATACTAGAAATAAATTCCCCAGGAAAACCTCCAGCAAATCCTAATGCCGTAGACGAAACATCTAAGGTTTTCAACACGCGAGAAACATTAATACCTTTTCCTCCAGCAAATTTGTATGTTTCTCTAGCTCTATTAAGTCCTTTTAGCTCAAATCCATCAGTAAACATGATGTAATCAATAGAGGGATTAAATGTCACTGTATATATCATAATTAACCTCCTAAAAATGGTATTTCTCTTTGTATTCGTTGTAGCGATTATGATGACGTAATTGCTCAGATACGATGTACTCAACATGGCAAGATTTGGTTGAGACATGCGCAAAATATATTTCATCTAATTTTGAATGGTCTAATAAAACATAAGATGTGGTTGCTTGATGTATTGCTCTTTCTTTAATTAATGCTTCTTTTTCATCCGGTGTGGTTAATCCATGATTCAAATCTAAGCCATTCATACCTATGAAAGCTTTATCAAAACAATAACGTCTTAAAACTTCAAGGGCACTTGCTCCTACAGTAGCAAAAGTGGTAGCTTTTACTTCTCCACCAATCATCAAAGTTTTAATACCTCGCTGAAGTAATCTTTCAACGTGAGACAATCCGTTTGTAACCACTACGATATCTTGTGCTTTTATAAATGGAATCATCTCAATTGTAGAAGAACCTGCATCCATAAAAATACAATCATTATCTTCAATGAGCAAAGCTGCCTTTCTTCCAATTTCTTTTTTTTCTTTTAGATTTGTAGACAGTTTTTCAGATAAAATGGGTTCTTGATTTCTATGACTATTAAGTGTCGCACCACCATGAACACGTTGAAGACGTCCAAGTTGTTGTAACTTTGATAAATCTCTTCTTATAGTTGAAGCACTACAACCTGTTCGTTCAATTAACTCTTGGAGTGATAAAAAATCTTTTTTCTTAAGTTCTTGTAAAATTAAACTTTGTCGTTTTTCAGAGATCATCTTTAACACTCCTTTACAACTTTTATTATAGTGTTCGCGCTTACATATTTCAATCAAAAATTATCAAAAACGTTCAAAAACGTTCAAAAAATCGAAAAATTAACAGAGTGTTCACAATGTATATCATTGCTCACTCTGCTAATACATTTAATGTTGAGTAATACGCGCTGTTTGTGCCTGTGTAACTGCAATTAAATCATTAGGTTCAAGTATAATTTGCATGCCTCGTTGACCACCACTCACATTGATTTTGTCTCGTGATAAAGCTGACTCATCAATAATCGTTGGAAACGAATGTTTCATTCCTATTGGAGAACACCCTCCTCTTATATAACCAGTAACTTTTTTTAAATCATCCATCGGCATCAAATTAAGTTTCTTTTCACCTATGACATGTGCCGCTTCTTTTAAGTCTAATGTTTCACTGACTGGTATAACACATACAAAATGATCATGATTAGCATTTTCTAATACTAATGTTTTATAAACGTCTTTCACATTCGCATGCACTAATTCCGCAATTGTTTCTCCATCTAAATGTTCTTCACCTATTTCAAATGTATTTACTGAATAATTAATCTTGGCTCTATCAAGCATTCTCATTGCATTAGTTTTCTTATGTTTCAATGTAACACCTCATTTATCTTCTTTATATATCCCATTTTACTACTCTTTTTGACTAATAAAAAATAGAGTAAGATAGAAATCTTTAGATTTCACTTTCCTACTCTAATCTTACTTTACATTTTTATTTAACATTATTTACAGAAATGATCTCAACTTTACCCATTTTATTAATTGTTATATCTTCAGCTTTTTTGTTTTTTGGATACGCTTCAAAAGTGATGGATTGATTAGTTTCATTCAAACGCTCTAACTTTACAGGCTCTTTATAATTTTGTTGCATATAATTTTCAGCTATCGTTTTACATTCCTCTGTTGAATATAAATATTTTTCTTGAGCTTTCTCATTTAACCTATAGTTAACGTTTTGATTTTGACGAATGTCTGCTTTGCGTTGTGTTTGATCTTTCTCAGAAGCTTCGGCGGTGTGATTGCTGTTTATATTTAATATATTTTCAGTTTCGACAATACTTCCAACTTTTGAAAAAGTAGAAATTGTTCGATGTACCTTAGCTAAGGCATTTTGATTCGTTGCGATAAATAATAGAAATGCCAAACAAATTGATAAAATGATAGCTACCACACTTAACAATATATTTTTTAAATTCATCTCCTTACCCACACTTCTCTTTGAATTTTTTTATATCTTAACATACAAATATAGATAAAATAATTCAATAGAAGGCAATTTAAAATAATTGTAATCTTTGTAACAGTTATATTACCTAACGACTTTTTATTGTTACATTTCTATTATATAAAATATATAAAACTTATTTAATCACATCCGCTACGATTTAACTTTAAATTTTTCTCTATGAAAATAATTACTATCCCAAATAACATTACAATAATAGACATATATAAAGGAAATTCAATATTAACATCAAATAATGAACCTGCTACCAATGGGCCTACAAAATTACCCATACTTGTAAATGTAGAATTAAGTCCTCCAGCAAAACCTTGTCGATTACCCGCTATATTTGAATAATAATTAGTTAGCGCTGGTCGAATTAAATCAAATCCAATAAAGACAATAAAACTAATTAACATAATTGACCAGTAACTATGAGCGATTATAAGACTAAATATAACAATGACAGAATATAATAATGCCCAAGTAATAAATGTAAGTTCAGTGGTATATCTCATAAATTTATCAAAAAAGAAAATTTGGAATACTGCTCCTGCAACACCACCACCTACAATAGCAATTGAAATATCGCCAGGTGCGTAGTTTGCTTTCGCTGAAGTATATAGAGAAAATAACGTCTCAAAAGAAGACAAACCAAAAGCAAGTACAAACGTTAAGATAATTGGAGTAATAAAAACACCCCATTGAATTTTAGAAAGTTCTTTTGTTTCAAAGTGAATATGATGACTTTCCACTGTATTTTGTGGTTGTCGAATCAATATTACAGATATAACAAACGCCATAACACCTAGTGCACCTGCAAAATAAAATGGAAGACGATGTGATACTTCTGCTAAAAAACCACCAATTCCTGGTCCTAAAATAAAACCAGAGTTAATAATTGCAGACATATAACCAAAATTTTTTGCTTTATCTTTAGCTTTAGAAATATCTGCAATCATTCCTGTTACACCAGGCATTACCATCCCTGCACTAAAACCTCCAAGTATTCTTGATACTATTAGAAGTATAAAAGAATGACTCATAGCAAATAAGAACTCAGAGATCGTAAAAAATACTAATCCTAAACAAATAATTAATTTTTTACCCAATTTATCAGCTAAACTTCCTCCAAAAGGAGAAATAATCATTTGGGACAATGAGAAAATGGCTACTAAAATTCCTAAATCGCTTCCTTTTAATCCTAAATCTTTCAAATATACTGGAAGAACAGGAATAACAAGGCCAATTCCAACGAATATTAAAAATATATTAAAATATAATGTAAATAATTGCTTTTTCATATAAGACCACCTCTCTTTTATCTATAATTAAATACTCTTAATGAAATTCATCTAATTCATATTCTGAGAAAAGTTAAAAATTCTAAATTTTTCATTTAGATACTATTATATATTATTTTTTATTTTAAAATATACCATCTTACTTACTTAATAGTTATTCAAAGTATTTTACATTTATGTTATGTATAATCAAATTATCTTAATGATACATATGACATCACGTATTTAAAATTATTGAGATTCTTTTCTTACAGATTACACATCCATTTTACAATTATTAATGCTTCTCTAACTTTAATTATTCTACCTTCTTTTTTCTTGATTACTTCGCCTTTAACCTTTACTATAATAATTCAACTAAATCGTTAGAAAGTAGTGCATATTATGACTTCACGTTATATTGCAAGAATCTATTTTATTATTCTTTTTGTAATATCTTTATTTGAAACACGTGTATTTAACTTTGTAAGCTTGAATTTATTTTTAGCTTACATTCCACTTGAATTATGTTTCTTATTAGATTTATTTAAACCTAGAAAAAAATTTGAATGGCCTATATTTATTATTTTTGCTCTTATTTTTATTTTATTAGTACCCAATACATTTTATATGGTTACTGATCTTATTCATCTTAATCAGTTTACATTTGATTTTTACGTTCAACTTAATTTAACAGAATGGTTATACTTTACTTTCTTACTGTTAAGTGTATTTTTTGCGATTTATTGCATGGCTCTCATATTTGTTCATTTATCTCATTTCACTTCAAAGCTATGGTTAAATCGATGTTTATTAATAACACTTATGTTTTTAAATGGTTTAGGAATATTTATGGGTAGATTTTTGAGATTTCATACTGTTCATTTAATTACCCGTCCCTTTACTATTATCACAGAAGTCATTCGTGCCTTAAATGGTAGTAGTTTAATATTTATTTCATTAATGATGCTACTTCAATTTGTCATTTTATTATTCATTAAAGGGATAAGAATGGCACATTGATATATTTCTATTTAATACAGTTTATTCATGTAGAAAAATTTTATAAGACGTTTAGTTATGTATTTAAAAAAGCTAGGGGTTGAAACATGAACTCAATGTGAACTCTGTTTCCTTCCCCTAGCTCTTTTTTTATATATTTTTAAATATTGTCATCACATATTCGCGCGCAACTTTATGATCTACAATTGGTTTAGGATAATCTTCACCTAATTGTATTCCTTTTTTTACTAATTGTGTTTGATATTGAAATGGGTGATGTAAGAATTTTGCGGGCACATTATCGAATATAGGAATATATTTTTTGATATATAAAGCGTCTTTATCAAAACGTTCACTTTGTCTAGTAGGATTAAACATCCTAAAATACGGCACAGCATCTGTCCCAGTTGAAGCTGACCATTGCCAACCATGTACATTTGAAGCTGCATCATAATCGATTAATTTTTTTCTAAAATAATCTTCGCCCCAAGCCCAATCAATAAACAAATCTTTAGTTAAAAATTGAGAGACTACCATCCGCATGCGATTATGCATAAATCCTGTCTCATTTAATTCATTCATAGCAGCATCAATAATAGGAAAACCAGTTTTACCTTCACACCAGCGATTAAACTCTTCTTTGTTATAAGACCATTGTATAGTACGGTATTTTTCATTAAATGCTTCATGTGCACTATGAGGATATTGAGCCATAAGAACATAATAAAACTCACGAAACATTACTTCTCTAATAAAACTTTCGTAATTATTTTCATTTTCCTCATATCGTTCTAATAAATCTGTAATAATTTGTTTAATATCTATCAGACCATATGCTAGAGCAATACTCAATTGACTAGTGAGTACTTCTGGAAGATACTCTCTATCCTTTTTATAGTTTTGAATACTATGATTTAAATAATCCTGCCAATTGTTTAACGCTTGATCTTCTGATTGTCCATCATGATGATAATCATTAGTTATAGTTTGTTGTGATTGGCTACATTTATTAGCGATATCACTTAAATGATATTGATACGAAGAATGCTGTCTAAGTTTTGAACGGTGTGCTTTATAAAAACTTGTAAATACTTTATATGGTTGTCCTTGCTGATTCATCGTGTTACTTGGCTTAAAATAATGATTAACGTTAATAGTTATTACGGATATATCGTGCTTTTTAAACGCTTGTTTTAAGTGTCGAATATCATATCTTTCTTGATGATAACTCATGATATCGCCCGCCATAACTATTTCTTTAATATCATGTTCAGTACAAAACATACCTAGTTCACTGTAATTGATGACATATGGCTCTATATGATGTTCTTTCAACTGATATAAAAATTTTTCTAAAGTGCCATAATAATAGTTTGCTTTTTTATCTGTACCTTCCTCTTCAAATGTTTCCTTAGGAATTATAAGATAACATTTATCAATGTCATCTTTTTGTTGATTAATATATTCGAATAATGGATTATTATTTATTCTAAATACTCTATTGAGAATGACGCCAATATTCATACTTTCACTCCTAGCCTGAGGATTTGTTAATAATTTAACTACCCTATTTATCTTAAAATTAAAAGGAGTGACTACAGAATTCAATACAAATTCTAAAGTGACTCCTTTTACTTGATTTATATGAGGTGATTCATACTTTTATTAACCAAATATTTCTCGATTAAGTCCAAAAACGTATAATAAAGTAAAGAAAGTTGCTGCACTTAAAATAGTTAAAATTAGCGTTAATATGAGTGTACGTTTGTACTTATTAATAAATGCGATAAATAATATTCCTAAATTATAAGCAAAGAACAATCCAAATAGTGTCATTGTGATTTTTATATTTGTAAAAAAGATATTTAACAATAGAATAATAATTGCAAAAATTAAATATGGGATTGTAATCCACTTAAACTCAAAGCGAATTTGTTTAGTACGTTTATCTTCATTATGATTCATTAATATATCCTCCTTATTCTATTATAAATGATTTATTTTTTTATTCTCATGACAAGACTGTGACATATTTATTAGAAATTTAGAATACTCATAACCACTCACATAAAAATTAAGGAGTCATTTTAAGTAAATTGAATCATTTCTAATTGGTTTTTCAAACGTGTTGTATCAAGCATTTCACCAATAATAACAATCGTTAATGGCACTTCTCTATCAGTTATTCCATAAGTAGGTAATCCCATTGAAAATTGGAATTCGTATATTGCATCCAATTGATCTTTAAATTTTACAAATCCTTTTAATCTGAATACTTCATCTGGCAAACGCATTATAAATTGGTAAAATAATTGTCGATCAATAGGAGCGCTAAACGTATATTTCATAGATTGTACATTATGATGGTGGACATGAACATGCCTATTAATATCAGTAGATTTATTTTTCACTACTACGTCATCTAATTTACTATATGTAGTCACGTAAATCGTTGCTTTATTATTAATAGAAGCCAATTGTTTTTTTATATTTTCTAATTCTACTTGTGTCACTAAATCCATTTTATTAAGAATAATTACATCACTATATTTAATTTGTTCTTCCATTAACTCATTCGTTTCTGCCGTATATTTCATTCTATTATTAAATCTTAACGCATCAACAAGGCCTATTATTTTAGGAATTTCCACGTCATTAACTATTGTTGGATCTTGACACGCTGCAAAGACTTCTAAAGGATGTGCAATTCCAGTCGATTCAATAAGAATGTGTTGACTTACACCTTCTTTAATCAGTGATTGTAACTGTAATACTAAATCATTATTTAAGTCACAACATACGCATCCATTGATTAATGATTTTACAGTAATATCTTCTTCGATAAGTAAACTATCAACGTCAAAAGAACCGAATTCATTCATAATAATTGTTATTTTCTTATCTTTTTTTAATAATTGGTGTATATAATTATTCAAAAATGTAGTTTTACCACTTCCTAAAAAGCCATTAATAATTGTAATAGATATTTTTTTATTTTTATTATTTATCATTTTAAAAACTCATTTCTATATAAAATGTATTTGAAATTAATATTATAAAAATGTACGTTAGATTACACTTGATTAAAATATCGTTTTCTTCTAAAATTTAAGCATACTTTAATTTTAGCATGGCATTGAAATGAAGTGTGTGATAATTTATATTTTACACAACATAGACGAACTTTAATCCGAAATAAAGAGAAACGGATAAATGTCTGGAGGAGAACTTTAATGTCTGAACAACACAATTTAAAAGAGCAACTTTGTTTTAGTTTGTACAATGCACAAAGACAAGTAAATCGCTACTATTCAAACAAAGTCTTTAAAAAGTACAATCTTACCTACCCACAATTCTTAGTTTTAAGCATTTTATGGGAAGAATCGCCTGTAAATGTTAAGAAAGTAGTCACTGAATTAGCTTTAGATACAGGTACAGTATCACCCTTACTAAAAAGAATGGAAAACGTTGATTTAATTAAACGGGAACGTTCTGAAATTGACCAACGTGAAGTATTTATTCATCTTACTGAAAAAAGTGAAAATATTAAACCTGAACTAAGTGATGCATCTCAAAAAGTTGCCATTGCTTCTTCTTTGAGTAACGATGAAGTCCATGAACTTAATCGTCTATTAGGTAAAATTATTACTGCTTTTACCGAAAACAAATAATGTGACATGCTAGTACTAAACTAATTAAAGTTATTCATTTCAAAATGTAATTTATATATTTATCAATAGTGAAAAACCTGAGATCATTCTTTAAAGCTATCTCAGGTTTTTTATTTTATAATGTATTAATATGAATCATGCGATTTAAATACCCCTTATTTTGACTTAATGATACATAATCTCCGTACTCAACAACCTCACCTTCAACCATTACGATAATGGTATCGAAATATGGAAGTAAGTCTAAATCATGTGTAGCAACAACTAATGTTTCTGCTCGCTTGTTAATTTCTTTCATTACATTGTTCGTATTATCTTCATCAAGCGCTGTAGTTGGCTCATCTAATAGCCAAATGTTAGACGATTTTAAAAATAAACGTGCTAAAGATAAACGTTGAATTTCACCGCCAGATAAAGAAGTTCCATCTAAAGTCAATTGAGTGTTCAAATTTAAGTAACTTAAATTCAACATATTTAAGACATCGATTAAGTTTTCATCTTTTTGATTAGATAATAAATTTTCTCTGACAGTACCATCAAATATTTGTTGAGATTGTAATAACGCATTGATTTCATTATATCTATCGTTTTCATTAATTTGAGTAATAGGTTGACCATACAACTCAACACTACCTTCTTCTGTTTCATATAAACCACATAGCAGTTGCATTAACGTACTTTTTCCTGAACCAGAAGGTCCAATGATAGCTACTTTTTCACCTTTATGGATGGTTAAATTAATATCGTTTAATACTAATGTTTCTTGATTAAAATATTTAAAGTTTAGATTAGAAATACTAAATACAGGTTCTTGTTTTGTCTGTACATTTAACTTAGGTGTAGTTATCGAAGAATTAAACACCTCATTAATATCCGTTAATGCTTGATCTGTATCTGCCTTATAATAAGCAAAATTACTCATTGGAATAGCCTGTTCGAACAAAGTTAAAATCATTAATATCATACTCGTTACATATATAACATCTAAATATCCATGTTCAATTTGTATCACGACTAAAGCTAAACTTAAAAAAATCGTTACAATAGAAATGAGATTCAATATATAATCATAAAATGTTAAAAATCGATTTTCTTTAGCTTGTAACCTATCATAATATTCTAATGATTTAACGACTTTCTTTTTATATGCATCTTGTTGATTAAAAGTAATTAACTCTTGATAACCCGCTTTATAATCATAAAACTCAGCCAACATTTTTTGTTCATGAGTAGTAACTTGTTGTTTAAGTATACGTACACGCTTAGCACTTAACCATGGTATAATCCATAAATAAAATAGCATACTTATGACAATTAATATAGCATGAGCAATACTAAAATAAATTAATGCAACAGCAGCAATTAGCGCAGTTAAACCTATTACAAAAGGGGGATAATATACACGTAAATATATATTTTGCAGTGACTCCACCTTATTAACCATTCTTGAGATTAAATCGCTCGATCTAAATTTACGATAAATATTAGGCACTCTTGGAAAAAGTTGCTTTACAAACTGTACTCTTATATTCCTTAACATTGTAAATGTAGTTCGATGGGATAATAATCTTTCAACATATCGCGTAATAGCACGTAAAAATCCAAATAATTTTACAGAAACGACAAGTATCATCAATGCGTAAATAGGCATGCCTAGTGCACTTTGAGTTACCATATATCCACTTAGGAAGAACATTGTAAGTGCTATTAGGCTTCCAGTAATGCTGACTAATATAGCTAAAAATAAATCTTTATCTAAATGAAATTTAATATGTGGTTTCATCTTTATTCACCACCTTATTTAATTGCGTAGAAATTTGATTATCATCTTTAATAAGATGACCTTCTTTTACATATAAACGTCGTGTTGCACGACGTATAGTCGAATTACGATGCGCGATTGTAATTGTAGTAGCATGCTTAAAGTTATGCTCTAATGTTTGTTGAACAATACGTTCAGTTTCAATATCTAAACCTGTAGTAGGCTCGTCAAATATTAGAATACTTGGACGTAGTAATAGTACTCTACAAAGTTCTATTCTTCTCATTTGACCTCCAGATAACATTTCCCCACCTTCACCAATTACAGTGTGAATTCCTTTATTTAAGCTTAAAATCTTTTCTTTAAGTCCTACTGTTTCTAAAGTTTGTAAAATTTTTTCATCTGAAACCTCATTAAACATTGTAATATTATCTTTAACAGACGCCGAAAAAATATATGGATGTTGGTTTAACATACCTATATCTGTAACTTCAGAATTAAATATAATACGACCTTTTGTAGGTGTTATCATTTGCTTAATCAGATTCGCTAGTGTGGATTTTCCAGCACCACTGGGACCAACAATTGCAATGTTTTCTCCTTGATTGATTGAAAAAGTTATATCTTTTAATGCATATAGGGTCGTATTAGGGTATTGATAACTTACTTTATCGAAGTAAATTTGATTTTGCTGATTCTGATTTATGGTAGGCGTGTTAATATTTGATTCTTCAATATTATTTAAAAAATCAAAAATAATATCACTTGCTCCTTCACTTTGTTTACCAGTATGGAAGGCTTGACCTAAATCTTTAATTGCATTGTAAAATTCTGGTGCTAAAATAATCGCAATTACAGCAATTTTAAAATTGATATGGTGAAACACGACTAAACTTAACGTCGCTTCTAGTGCAATTAAACCAATACCTAACATACTTATAAACTCAAGCATAAGACCAGATAGAAATGCACTTTTCAAAATTTTCATCGTTAAATCCCTAAAGTGTGTGCTCTCTCTATAAATACGATTTTCCGTCTCCGTTGTTCGTCTAAATAGTCTTAAAGTAATCAAACCTTTAGCTATATTTAAAAAGCGTTGGCTGAATTGATTTAAATACATCATTTGTTCTTTAGATTCGTCTCGTGTTTTCAAGCCAAAAATAATATAAAACAATGGAATAAATGGTGCAGTAACCGCCATAATAATAGCAGTATTAAGATGTATAAAACACATTACACTAATAATGACGAGTGGTATGAACATAGATTTAAACACTTGCGGCAAGTAATTATTAAAAAAGGGTGTAATTCCATCTATAACTTCAGTTAAAATGTTTGTTTGTACGCCAATTGAAGCTTTAGACTTACTTGTTATTATTTTTTGACGAAGGTCATGTTTAACTTTGTAAGCTAAAATATCCCCTAATCGTTGATTCAACATATTAAACGTTACTCTCAAAATTAATACAATTAAAATAGTAAATAACAATGAATAGATAGATGAAAGCTTGTGGTACAAGACTTGATTCAAAAACTCAGCAATTCCAATATTTTGAATCACTACACATATGGCTAACAATACACTAGTCATTCCCATAAAAATTGGAAATAATTTATATTTAAAGACTAAACTCATTAAATTTTTCAACTTTCTTCACCTAATGCTTTATTATAGAAGCTTGATCACAAATAATCATTTAATTGATTTCAAAGTTAAGTGACAATATTATGTCATTTCTTTGAATTCATCATCTTCCACACAATACAACAAAATAATATTTTATTTCAAAACAACATGACATTATTGTCATATACACCAGTAATTATTAGTAAATTATTATTTCAATATGCTATGATAATAAAGTGAATTTTTTAAAATAAAATATTTAGCATAAATAAAAGTTCATTTTTTACATAAAAGAAAGAGGTTACTTATGATAATTATTGAATTTATTAAGGCGTTAATTTTAGGTATTGTAGAAGGTCTTACTGAATTTGCTCCTGTTTCATCTACTGGACATATGATTCTTGTAGATGATATGTGGTTAAAATCGTCTCAATTTTTAGGTTCTCATTCAGCTTTTACTTTTAAAATTGTCATTCAACTAGGTTCTGTTTTTGCTGCTGCATGGGTGTTCCGTGAACGTTACTTCGAAATGTTACATATTGGAAAATACAAACACGTTGCTCATAGTGAGGGAATGCGTTCTAAACCTCGCCGATTGAACTTACTTCATGTATTAATAGGTATGATTCCAGCTGGAATTTTAGGTGTTCTTTTTGATGACTTTATTGAAGCGCATTTATTTAGTGTACCTACTGTAATGATTGGTTTATTCATTGGCGCTATTTATATGATTATTGCTGATAAATACAGTACTAAAGTAAAACATCCGCAAACAGTCGATCAAATTAATTATTTACAAGCATTTGTCATTGGTATTTCTCAAGCAGTCGCAATGTGGCCTGGTTTCAGTAGATCTGGATCAACAATTTCTACTGGGGTATTAATGAAACTCAATCATAAATCTGCTTCTGATTTCACATTTATTATGGCAGTCCCAATTATGTTAGCAGCAAGTGCATTATCATTACTTAAAAATTATCAATATATTGATCTTGCACATGTCCCATTTTATATCATTGGATTCTTAGCAGCATTTATTGTCGGTTTAATCGCTATTAAAACGTTCTTACATTTAATTAATAAAGTGAAGTTAGTACCATTTGCGATTTATCGAATCGTATTAGTTATTTTCATTGCTATTCTTTATTTCGGATTCGGTATTGGTAAAGGAATTTAATGATATGACACTAAAATTCTTTTTGAATTTTAGTGTTTTTTTATAAAAATTTTAAATCACTATTTTAATCCAGTGCAATCGTTTGAATTCCTGTATCATAGGGTAATGAAAGAGAAAGAAAATTTTATGGAGGCAACGAGTATGGACAAAAAACAAGTTATTAAAACAGTAATTAACGTGTTACCGATATTTATCGTACCACTAGTTGTAGAACGTAAAAAAATCAAGTCTCATCCAGATGTTCAAAAAGCTTCGCATGCAACTTCACATGCTACACATACAGTAGCAAATAAGGCATCTGATGTTAAAGATTACTTTGGTGATAAAAAACAAGAGTTCGATAATAAGCGCGAACTCAAAAAAATTGCTAAAGAAAATGACCCTAAATATATTAAGAAAAAAGGATCAAAATTAGCTAAAAAGAACCATAAACAATCTTCTAAATTAGAGAAAAAGCTTCAAAAAAATATTGATAAACGTCATAAAGAAGAAGAAAAAATTCAAAAACATAATGAAAAACAGCGAATTAAAGAAATGAAGAAATATGATAACTATAATGCCGACAGTATTATCACTCAAGATAAAGTGTTACATTCAGAAAAGGCTACAAATAAATAATGACAACCATATTTGTTGATGGTGATGCTTGTCCAGTCGTTAATGAAATTATTGATTTAACAGCTGAGACAGGCTTTTTTGTTACGATTTTACGGAGCTTTAGTCATATTTCTCATTCTCATTATCCAAGTCATGTAAATATATTATACGTTGATGATGGACCAGATGCAGTGGATTACAAAATTATACAACTTGTAACAACTAGCGATATTGTGATTACTCAAGATTATGGATTAGCTAGTTTGTTACTAAAGAAAGCTAGAATTATAATGCATCATAAAGGATTTATCTATAACGAAAATAATATAGATATATTACTTCAACAGCGTTATAATAATGCACAAATTAGAAAACAAGGTGGACGTCATAAAGGACCCTCCCCTTTTTCAAAAGCAGACCGACAGCATTTTTGTGATGTTTTTCAAACCTTACTTAATCAATTAATGGAGGATACAAAATGAAACGTATAGCAGTATATTGTGGAGCAAGTAAAGGGAATAATCCTATTTATGTTAAAGAAGCATATCAATTAGGAAAATATATGGCTGAACAAGGTTATGAACTCATTTTTGGAGCGGGTTCAGTAGGTATCATGGGCGCTATTCAAGATGGCGTACTAGATTACGGAGGCCGTGCAATTGGAGTGATGCCTAAAATGTTAGATGAACGTGAAATTACAAGTCAAAAAGTAAGTGAGCTCATTCTTGTAGACTCAATGCACGAACGCAAAGAAAAAATGACTGAATTAGCAGATGCTTTTGTTATGGCACCAGGAGGAGCTGGTTCTCTTGAAGAATTTTTCGAAATGTATAGCTGGGCACAAATTGGTATACATCAAAAACCAATCGGTATCTTTAATTTAAATGGATTCTTTAATCCGCTTCAAATTTTGATTGATCATATGATTGAAGAAGGTTTTATCGATAAAAAATATAAAGAGTTAGCACCTTTATATGATACTAAAGAGGCTCTAATTGATGGATTACTTAATTATAAACCTCTTGGTGTTAGAACCTATGATTGATTAATATTATAAAAAAAGATGGGCCAACGAATTCAGAAAGAATTCGTTGGCCCATCCTAATTTCGGCACCAAATGTAGAGACTTTCGTGTTGAGTGTTTCTATATTTGCGTCTAGGACTAGAAATAAATTTGTTTTTTATCGTCACATTTTTAATGTAGTCCATAACTTTTAATATGCTAAAAACCTCTAGGGTTTCTATTTATCTTCTAGTATTTATTTATTAATATTTATATGTTTAACTTTTTTTGATATCTTACATGTCTTTTAAGTGGATGATATTTACTTAGGTCAGGTAGTTCAAAATAATCAAATAATGACATCCCAATTTTTTCCATTACTTTTCGAGAGGCCAAATTCCCCTCAGCAGTAAGACTAAATACTTCTTCTATGCCTTTTTCTTTTGCATACTCTAAAACAGCCATAGCACCTTCAGTAGCAATACCATTCCCCCATACTTCAGGGATAAGTCGCCATCCAATTTCATATATAGGTAAATTTTCAAAAGGATATTTACTATCTTTTGGTAAGTAGTTTAACCCTATATATCCTAGCCATGCTCCTGTCTCTTTAAGCTCAACAGCAAACAGCCCAATTCCTTTTTCTTTTAAAATATCATCCATTCGTTGCATATCTAATTCTGAACGTCTATAACTTAATAGACTTGGAAAATAGCGTCTTACCTGAGGATTTGCATTCATTTTTTGAAAAGATAATAAATCTTTTTCTTCCCAATCACGCAATCTCAATCTTTCTGTTTCTATATAAACAACCATTTATCCACACTCCATTACCCAAATACAATTATGAAAAAAGTGTGACATGGAGTATATAACCATAACACACTTCGTTTCGTTCATTTTGATTAAAAAATTATTAATTTTTTGAAATATAACTTATTAATTCGATATGTACTGGAATTTCTTTTAACTTATTACGTTGATTTTTAGGTGCTACAAATGTTGCATCGATATAATCATTACGATGATTAAGTTTAAAAGTAGCTACAAAAGTATCACTTTCTGATTCAAAATTTGGCAAGTGTGCTACAACACGTTTAATGTCTCCAGTTGAATGAGTTACTGTACGTCCAGTAATATTTTCAATCTCTTTACCTAATTCTGGAAGTGTAAGGTCACGTCCCTCTAGAATTTGAAAATCATGTTCATGCATAGTTATCTCTCCAATACTATAAATTATGTGCTGAATTTTATTATTATATTTTTAAACTTTATTTTCAAATATATGGATATTATATTCAAAATGTATTTAAATACTATTACCCTTCTTATTCTATCGCCAAACCTGCAGCTTTTTAAAACCGATATTAGTTGTTCTCTGTAGACGAACTAGAGCTTGTATTATTACTTGATTGTTCACTATTTGAGTCACTACTTTGTTCTTCAGTACTACTAGAACTTTCATTTGATAAATTCGTTTGACTTGAGTTATCCTTTTTGGATTTTTCAGTTTCTTGTTTAACTGATTCTTTGGCAACAGAACTATCTACTTCTTTTTGTAACTTTTCTCGTTGCGCATTGAGCTTTTCTTTTTGTTTCTCTAGATTATTTTTTTCATTTTTTAAATCTTTATTTTCTTTTTCTAGCTGTTTAATATCATTTTCTAAAGATACTTTTTCTTCACTTTTACCACATGCTGACAATATTAAAGTCGCTAATAGTAAAAGTACAATCCACTTCTTCATATATTTCTCCTTTAAATATATATCAATAACACTTATTTTAACATGAAATATGGCATGATTCATTTTATTATTTTAAGTCTTTTCGCATTTTAACATGAGTTATATCATATCCTTGTTCACGATTGATATGAATCATTTGTTCATTATTCGCATCCACTGTGCTTTCGATAGAATGTGCATCTTTTTCTATCGCCCATTGTTCTAATGCCAATTTTAAATTAGTAGCTATCCCACTGTTTCGACAATGAGGGTGTGTATATAACATTTCAATCGTTACCACTTTCGTACTCGTTTCAAAATGACCCCAAATGAAAGCAGAAGGTTCTCTAAAATCATGTTTTGACTCAATAACATAAATAATATCTTGGTTCATGTTTAATCTTCTCTCAATCATTTCTTGTCTTAAAGCTATAGAGAGCGTTGTAGCATGATAATTTAATCCACTTTTTTCTAAGTAATATTCATGAATACTTGCAATATTCTCAATTAATTGATCATCAGTAATTGAAAGACTTCTCATTTTATATTCTTCCTATTTATACATTATATTCTTTACATAACTATGATATGATTATTCATATTTAATATATAATAATCAACTTTTAAAACTTTTAAACATTTTTATTTTTAAGGGGATAATAAATGAAATCGACTGCAACATTAGCCCGCGAAAACAACGTGAAATCCATGCGTTTAAATAATACGGATCGAGAAATCTTTGAAAACTATATGACTTATATTAGATCAGATTTACGTGTAAATCCGCATGATAGTGAACTCATGCTCAATCGTATTTTGAAGGAGTTACTTGCCGCAGAAAATGATGGAACTTTAGCTCTTGAATTTTTCGATCATGACCCAAAAGCACACGCTAAAAAACAACTTAAATCCCTACCAAATGAAACATTTAAAAATATTGTTAAATCTATTTTTAGAAATTTTATCTTTTTAATGGGTATATTCTTTTTCTTTAAGGGGTTTATCGGTTTTTTTGTTCCTGATAATCATAATGAAGTATATTTATATACCTTTCCTATTACGCTCATCATTGGTTTAACTATTATATTTCTCTTTATTTTAGTCGTTTTTAAAACTGTTCAATTACAGTGTTTTAATAATTCGCATTGGATTTGGTGGTTTAATTACTGTATTATTGCATTACTAGTAGTAGCACTATTTTATGTATTTTTTATTCCACAGTCATTTTTAGCATATGGACCTAGTATTCAAATTAATAATTGGGCATTTATTATCATTTCTATAATTATTACACCTATTGCTTTCTATATAGAACATCATTTTGTTGATGAAGATTCAAATACTGTGTTATAAAAATATGAAATAAGAGCCTAGAACATTATTCTCAAAAACATAACAACTCTTTGAGCTACATATAAATTAAATAATTATAAAAAAGACCCTTTTTCTATTATTTCAATAGAAAAAGTGGTCTTTTTCATTTGTCGAAGGATTTAAAGTCCCAGACTTTTATTTTCATACATAATCATTTCTTTTAATTATTGTATATTCATAGTTGAGGATGTAAACTTTTGATCTTTAGTGAACAATATTAAAATCATACCAATAAAAATAGATAAGGCAGAAACATAAAAAACGTTTTCTAATCCAACCCAATGACTCATTACGCCACCTAATAAATTTCCACATAATTGTCCTATTACCATTGCATTAGCAAATAAAGTCGACGCATAACCAGGAAAGTCAGGTAGTATATCTTGGAAATAACTAATACCCAGTCCTAATAAAATCGCTAAATAAAATGCTAAAAATACTTGTCCTATCATCATCATATATATATTTTCAAATATACCAATACTAAAATAAAATAGACCACCACTTATGGCTCCTAGTATAAGCAAAGTGCGTGTAGATAATTTGGATGCTAAAATCCCTAATATAACCATAAAAGGCACCTCTAAGCCAGCACATAAACTTGCTAAAGTACCTACATAACCTTCTCGTTCTTTCAAATATTCTGTAACGAATAATGGCATATTCATTGTATACATCCACTGACCAATATGTAGAAGTATAAAAGCAATAAATGGAATAAATAAAGCTTTATCTTTTAACATATTAGGTGCAGTTATTTCAATACTAGCAGTATCTTTAACTTGTTCGTTTATAGTCAGATTTAAATCTTTATAAAAGAATATTTGTAACAACAGTGTAAATAATAAAATGATAACTGTGCCGCCAAATAGCCCTGCGTAGCCCATAAATTGAATGAGATATGCACCAATGAGTGGACCAAATAAAAAGCCAAAAGAGAACATTGATCTTAAGACAGTATTAGCAAATTTTGCATTATTTCTGGATGAAGACGCATTAATAGATTCTCTAGCGGATGCATATAATTGGGGCATTGCAGGTGCGAATAATCCTTGAAATATCGCATATACTATAATAAATAGCCATATATGATGGATGTAAAAATATATAGAAAAACTAAGTGCTCCCATAAATAGTGCACAAATAATAAGTATTTTCCGATTAAGATGATGTGTATCTGAAAATCTAGCAACAATCGCATTTACAGTAAATTGACTGACTGCAGCCAAAGCTAAAAGAACACCAAACTGATTTGTCGACATTCCTAGTTCATTTGTTGCGAATAAAACAAAGTATGGCACTGTAATGGCAATACCCATTCCTAAGAGCATCATATTAATAAGAAATAATTTATAGTTTTTAATATGCAATAGTGCTGAAAACATATATTATACCTCTATTCTTCTTTTAAATTGCAATATTGATTAACTATTATTTAGTAAAATTAAGCATTAAAGAAACAAAAGCATCAACTTGTGGTAGTTGCAATATACTACTATCATAACTCATATACGTTGAGCGGATTAACGGAAGACCATCAATGTTGACTTTTTCAAATTCAAATACGTGATGATCAATATTCTTCATCATTATTTCTGGAAGAATAGTTACTCCTACACCACTTATTAGCATTTCTTTACATGTTGCCACTTGATCTACTGTAATGGTAGCATGATAATCTTGTCCAAATTTTTCACTATACCAATGATTAATTTGATTGATATATATTGGATCTGCTTGAAATTCAATAAATGGTAACTTTGACACATCTTCATGACGTTCTTTTGGATAAATAAAATAATGTTCATCATCAAATAAATGGATATTTTTTAAATTCATTACTTTATTCCCTCTGGTAATTAAAAGGTGATAATCTCTATGATTAGATCTAATTTGCTCTGTTGAACCCACTTGAACTTGTATTTCTACATTAGGAAATTGTGTATTATACAAACTCAATACACGGGGCAATATTGTTTGTCCAATTAAAGATGAACATCCTATAGATATGGTTCCATTTACTTCCCCTATATGTGCTTGTATTTTATCGAAAAACATTTTTTCTCGATTCAACATATCACGTGCATGTTCGATAATCATTGCACCTTCTGTAGTAGTAATTAATTGTTTTTTAGTACGAATAAATATTTCTACTCCAAACGCATGTTCAATTGCTTTTAAGCGTTGCGTGACTGCTGGTTGTGATATATATAAAATTTCAGCAGCTTTTCTTAACGTTTTCGTCTCATCTAATGTAATTAGTAATTGATAATCTTCAATTTTCATAGCTTCCCCCTTATGTTTATCCACGAATACGGCTATGATGGTAAATAAAATTGATACTATTTCATTATTGTTTTAGTATTAAAGAAATATAATTACGCTTTCTTATGCTTATTTAATTTACCTATCATCTTTTTATAACAATGCATAATTCGATGATGTATCTCTGCAAAATTGTCCTCAATCTCAATCATCAATTGATGAGCGATAATATAGGCTTCATGGTATTGTTTCTTCGTAATTTGTCCATTTTTCAAAGCTAGTTCTAAATCATGTTCATCTACTAACTCATATTCACCAGTGGATGGTAAAACCAACACATCTAAAAATAAATCTAATGTTCTCGCGTTCCCTTTTTGAGTAATATTTTTAATGTTAATATCAAAATAGTACTCTAATGGATTCCCCTTATCATCAAACATTGCAGTAATACTATAGCGTTTTTTTTCTGGCAAAATTTGTAGCCATTTATAGTTATTATCTACTACAACTACATTTTGATCGACCACCGTCACCTCTAAAGGCTCACGCACCTTTTTCATCGTGACCAAGCCAATAATACCTTTAAACCTATTATTATTTACCTTAACTTCTATGTAATCACGTTCAATTAGGCGACGCCAGTGACGTTTATCTATGTATTTAATTTTCATAAAGCCACCAACTCCTTGTCATTATTATATTAAACTAAGTAAACCATGTCATCTTATGCCATGCTTTATTACTTTTAGCATATAAATTTATTAATTTTTCAATTTCATTTTACTACAACTATTAAATTTTTAGGTAAAATTGACAAAAACACTAAGATTTGATAGTTTTATTCTATATTATCTGAAAATTCTAAATAAAAGGAGCGTTTTATATATGACAGTTAGACCTTTTCGAGCAGATCACGTGGGAAGTTTATTACGTCCTAAACGCCTAAAAGAAGCGAGATTTAAGTTTAATAATAACGAATTATCTTTAGAAGAATTAACACGTATTGAAGATGAAGAAATCGAACGTATTATTGAAAAACAAATTGAGATTGGTTTACATAGCATTACAGATGGAGAATTTCGTAGAAGTTGGTGGCACTTTGATTTTCTAGAGAATATTAATGGCGTATAAGGATATACTCCTGACCACGGATTAGAATTTGAAGGTGTAGAAACACGTGCACATAATGTGAGAATTGTGGACAAAGTATCATTTAATTCAAATCATCCACACTTTGAACACTTTAAGTTTTTATATAAAAAAGTGGCTGGTCGCGCAACTGCTAAAGTATCAATACCTAGTCCAAATCAATTATTCCACCCTAATATTTTAAATGAAACGATTTACCCTAATATAGAAGATTTTGCAAATGATATTGCCAAAGTTTATCATGAAACGCTACAAGCATTTTATGACTTAGGAGCGCGCTATATTCAATTAGATGACGTATACTGGGCTGGTTTAACTGACGGTACTCAAAAAGTGAGAGGTCGTCAACGTTCTGAAGATGAAAAACTAAAAGCACGTGATTTGGCCTATAAAGTGATTAATAAAGCGATCGAAGGACTGCCAAATGATTTAATTCTGACTACTCATATTTGTCGTGGTAACTATAAATCAACTTGGGCAATTTCTGGAGGATATGAAGCCATCGCCCCTTACCTATTTAAAGAAAATTTAAATGGTTTCTTTTTAGAGTATGATGATGAACGTTCAGGTGATTTCGAACCGCTTCGTTTCTTTAATGACAATGCTTATGCAGTTTTAGGACTTATCACCTCTAAAACAGGTGAATTGGAAAATAAAGACACAATTAAAAAAAGAATTAAAGAAGCAGAACAATATGTAAATATTGACCATATCTGTATTAGTCCACAATGTGGTTTTGCTTCTACAGAAGAAGGGAATGCTCTAACTGAACAAGAGCAATGGAACAAATTAGCTTATGTTGTAGAATTAGCTAATGAACTTTTTGGTACTGCTGAATAGAAGCATGTCAGCAATGGTGTCCTCTATCTCTTTTTAAAAAAGACACTTCATTCATGTAGTTATACTTAACTAGATGAATGAAGTGTCTAATTATTAATACTCAATGTTTTTCAATGCATATTTTTGAATCATTCGGCGATATTGTGGATATACTTCTATCAACTCATCTTGTGTGAATAATTCAAAATACTTAAATTCAAATGCAGGTTGACACATACAGCCTACTAAACTATAACCTTCCGAATGAGGTACACTCGAAGCAAAAATGGTTCCTTTGGGAACAACATATTGTAGCACTTCTCCATGGTCTACATTTGGACCTAACAAGACACTACGATACTGGCCATCTTCAGTTAACATATGTATCTCTAGTGATACACCAGCATGATAATACCATACTTCATCAGCATCTATACGATGAAAATGCGAGATATCATCTGCTTTTAATAAGAAAAGTATACTACTAAAAGATGCCCTTTCTTCTTTCTTTATACCCTCTGGTCGAATAGTTTCTTTATAATATCCACCTTCTGGATGAGATTCCAAGTCTAACGATTGTATCCAAAACGAAGCCGTGTATTTCATTATTTTAAGTCCACATTATGGAAAACATTTTGAACATCTTCTAAATCTTCAAGTGCATCAATAAGTTTTTCAAGTGTTGCTTGATCATCTGCTGAAAGTTCAATGTCAGTCTGAGGTAACATTTCAAACTCTGCAATTTTAAAGTCTTCTACACCTGATTGACGTAGTGCATCTTGTACTTGTGCAAATTGATCAGGTTCTGCATACACAATCGTCAAGCCATCTTCTTCAATAACGTCTCTTACATCTACATCTTGTTCCATCAATGTTTCTAGGACGTCATCGGCAGATTTCCCTTCGATACCAAACGTTGCAGTATGGTCAAACATATAAGCTACTGAACCAGATACACCCATATTACCACCATTTTTTCCAAATGCTGCTCTAACATCTGATGCTGTACGATTCACGTTATTAGTTAAGGCATCTACAATAATCATGGAGCCACTTGGACCAAATCCTTCATAACGTAGATGGTCATAATTTTCATCTCCACCACCTTTAGCTTTATCAATGGCTCTATCTATAATATGATTTGGAACAGAATATGTTTTTGCTCTTTCTAGCACAAGTCTTAATGCTTGATTTGATTCAGGATCTGGCTCCCCTGATTTAGCCGCTACATAAATTTCTTTACCAAATTTTGCATATATTCTACTAGTATTTTTATCTTTTTGGGCTTTTTTTTCTTTAATATTATTCCATTTACGTCCCATATTGTCATCTCGCTTTCTTACTCAATACTACTTATTATATAGTATTAATAATTTATTGTCTAAATTGAAAAAATGTTACTTCTTTAAAAAAAATAAAATACTGACAAAGCATCCCCCTGTCAGTACTCTCCCAATTCATTTAGTTAATTACTTAAAAATCTTTCTACATCATTAAATAAAGCATTAAATTGATCAATATTAGATTTGTTCATATAGATAAAAATTTTACGTTCATCTTCTGTTGATCGAACCTTACTTAATTTCTCTTTTTCTATTAGTCTGCGTATAGAAACAAGTAATTTTGTTCTACTTAATTCTAGTTCTTCAATTGCAACTTTTAAGAATGTTTGCATTAAAATTTGATCGTCTGCTGTGTATTCATAAGCTAATTTTAATAAAGCTAAATCATTTAAGGTTAGTTTGTATTCTTTGTCTATATATTCAGACAACGCTTTATATTGTTTATAGATTTTCAGCAAGCGATTTAATTCATCGTTACTCAAGCATTTGCACCTCCAATAAAAGCGAACAATTCAACATATATTATCCTTTAATTTTGGAGTTCTGTCTTTTGCATTTGTTTTGAATTTTTTGTTAAATTTACCAACAAACTCAAATATTGTTGTGCAAAACTTTTTTGAGATGAAATTTATTATTTATATATCTCAATTATATAAAGCCCGTTATAATCAAGTTTAATTTGTAATGCCTCTTTATTAAAGTCATGTTCTCTAATTTTAAAAGAAGAATGTAATAAACGATTTACTTTCTTCAAGAATGTTTTAGACCATTGATAACGATTACGTATGTCTTCAGTAATAATATGATTAATATTGCCATTATAATCATCAATCTTTTGAATTTTTATAAGATGATTTTTATTTGTCTTATGTTTAAAATCTACATATATATCAGTTTTTTCATAATTAGCATTTCGTGATTCACTTTCTAGAACACGCCAATCATATATAAATAGTATGAATTTATTTTCTTTTTCAATCACTATATAGTGATCTTTAATGTATTTTGGTTCCTGACTAAGCGTCATGATATATGCCATCATTGTCCCTAATATTGTTTTAAAACCTTTTTCATCAAAAAGATGTAAAGCATTAAATTGATGACTATCCTGTCTAAAATTGAAACCAATACCATCAAAGTGTTGAGCTGATTTAATGTTTGTTTCTACAATTAACGGGGCACTACTATTTAAGTCATTATATTCACTATTTAAAAACGCATGATTTTCAACGTTTAAAAATATGATTCTTTGATTTTCTAAATCAATGTGATTTAAAATTTCACGTATATTTTGATATCGTAATATATTCTTTACTAATAAACGATTATTATCTTCTATTAAATAGGGTTGATTTAGTTTTGAATTATCAATAAACAGAAATTGGAAATTCACTCTTTTAATTTGCGATTCTAAAGTTTTAAACAAAACTGGATTATTTAGCAAGTTACTAATTTCTAATCCAAAAGAAAACCGATTTGTTTTATGTTGTATTTTTAATATCATACGATAAATGGCTTTTAAATCAATCTTTTCTAAATCAAAAACAATCCCTAATTCGTGATTTACATCTACTTCAACTTGGTTTATTTCAAGATAATCTAATACATTTTCATATGTCATTTCAAGGAAGTCAATTAGATTTAAATCCTCAAGTTTAAAACTTATATTTAGATTTTTTCTAATAATATATTCAAATATTCGCTGAAGTTCTTTAACAGTGAAGTGTTCTTTTATTTCTTTCATATCCGCTCTTACATAAATCATTAATGACGGACTCTCGTCAAGATAATCGATATATTTCTCTAAAAATAACAGTTTTATTTCTTCAATCGTATTGATCTGTACTACACATTGATAAGGTTTAATAAACGTATCTAATTTTGAATCGATATATATTTTATGTTCTGTTTTCTTTTGATAATAATATTGTTGTGACTGAATCATATCTCTTATATTTTGTAAACTATCATCAATATGAGTTTCATAATCCATAAAAATCATTTTTTCATATTTATTACACGATCTATATTCATTTGGTGTCATTCCCATATAACTTTTGAACGTTTTAGAATAACTTGATGCATTACTAAACCCTACTTTTTCACTAATTAAACTAATCGTATCGTTTGTTTTCAATAATAATTCAAATGAATTTGCAATCTTCAAAGTGTCTACATAAGTTTTAAAACTAATATTTAACAACTGTGTAAATTGTGATGATAAATTAGATTTAGATGTAAATAGATTAGATGAAACGTCTTTTAATGTTAATTTCTTTTCAATATTTTCGTTAATATAGTCTAATACTTCACTTAACTCCCCATAATAAGCATAATTATATTGATCATTAGCAATATCTATTTCAACACTACCTTGTCTTCCAATAATTTGAACAATGTCAACTATGTATTTGTTATCTTCTGAAACAGATTTATGATTAATATGATTCATTGTTATCTGTAATAATGCTTTTTTTATTGCATTAATAGATTTAACTAAATTAATTGAATATTTATAATCAAAGAAATTAAATCCTTCTTCTTTAAACCAATCACTTGCAATATAAATCATTATTGTTTTCTCATTCTTATTAATTGAAAAAATATCTTTATTGTTTATAACGTAGATATCGTTATTAATCGTCACTTTTTTGGCAAAATGTTGAATTTCTAATGAACCTTTTATTGGGAACAGCAATATGATACCATCTTGACAACGTGTCATTTGATATTCATGCTTAGTAAGTACGTGAAAATACCCATTAGACATATACTAACCTCTTTCTAATCTTGGTAGTCCTTCTTTTAATGTGTTTATATAAAAATGCTAATTTATAAGTGTTTAAATGTAAATCTATCACAACATTAATACTAAATCAAAAATACGTATAAAATTAAATTAAGTTTAATTTTATATTAAATACATTTCATAATTATTTAAAAAAGATGCTCTATAATTGCCTTCTTACTTTAATAAAATAAACAGCTTTAGACTACTCTTTATTTAAAATGTTTTGAAAACAATGTGAGAACATCTTTTCTAAATATTCAACTTATTATAAATATGAATGTCTAGTTTTTAAAGCGATTTGCTAAATTCAATATATCTTTGATGATATTTAATAAATTAAGAAATAAATTAAAACCCATTTCTCTTGGCGTAAATCTACCATGTTTCATACGATTAAAATCAAATAATGTATATAGTAAAAACAAGACTAAACTAACCATTGTAATAACGATATGGAATATTGAATTACGAATAAATAAGCCAACTAGACTAGCAATAATAAGCGCAATTAATGTTACAAATAAATATTTACCTAAGCTAGAAGCATCATTAATGACAAAATACCCCAATATTCCAAATACAATGAACGCTATAATGGCTAACAATATATTTTTATAAAAAACGTCTGCGCCTAAATTTTGCATATACATTGAAAATGTTGCATACGATAATAAGCCAATAATAATAGCATAGATATGCGAAATAATAAGACCATATTTACGTGCTCTTTTAATAAATAACGTCGCTAATACAATAACAAATAATGTGATTGATAAAGGACGTCGCCATTCTACAGGCAAATATTGACCTAAATAACAGCCAATCCCAAAAATAAGCCAATAATATGTAAAAAATAGCCAAACTTTACGATATGCATGGTTTTGTTGAGTATTATCTTTTGAACGTGCGTTTTGATGTTGATGATTTACTAAATTTGAAGAACTCGGCATCTTATACTCCTCTTTTAAATAGTATCTTACATTAATTGTACAATATTTGTTGAGAATAAAAAAATAGTATAATTTATTTACTTTTAAGTAGGTATCTTATCAAGAAAATACAAAAATTATTACAAGTTTAAATCATTAAAAACAATTCAACTTACCTCTTACACGATACGTCCTTGCTTCAATTTTACTGTAAGAAATATTACAAATTTCTTTTTAAAGCAATTTAATTTTATCTAAATAAAACTGTTAAAAACTACTGTATCAAGGGTTTTTATCTATTTACAAAAAATCGTATTACTTTTAATCATATTACAAGATAATAACAATCCACATATTCTTATATTTTTTTGATAGTATATGCATGTGATATAAAAAGGTAAATTATACAAATTTAACAATATTAAATTCTAAAAATAAATTTTAAAATTCAAGGAGGGTACGTAGTTTGAAAAAGTTAGCTTTTACGTTATCTATTGCGTCAGGAGCTGTAGCATTTTTCTCTCATCATGCTGAAGCATCAACACAACATACTGTTCAACCTGGAGATTCTTTATGGAGTATTGCAAACAAATACAATACCACTATTGATGAGCTTAAACGAAATAATCAATTAAATGGTAATTTAATTTTTCCAGGACAAGTACTAACTATTAATGGATCGTCAACTACAACATCTACTACATCAAGTAGTTTATCAAGTAAGTCTTCTACTACTTATACTGTTCAATCTGGTGATTCACTTTCTCGTATCGCTAATAAATATGGAACTTCAGTTACTAACTTAATGAATGCAAATAATTTGAAAAATTATTTAATTTACCCTGGTCAAGTATTAAAAATTCCAAGTAGTTCGAGTACTACAAACTCATCATCTACTAATGCTTCACCAACCTTTAACCATCAAAATTTATACACTGCTGGGCAATGTACATGGTATGTGTTTAATCGTCGCGCCCAAGCTGGATTACCCATTAGTACATATTGGTCTGATGCTAAGTATTGGACTTATAATGCTGCCTCAGATGGTTATATTGTTAATCATACTCCTACTGTTGGAGCAATTATGCAATCGACTGCTGGGTATTATGGCCATGTAGCATACGTGGAGCGTGTGAATCCAGATGGTAGTATTCTAATTTCAGAAATGAATTATACATATGGCCCTTATAACACAGATACTCGTGTGATTCCTGCTTCATTAGTTTCTAACTATAACTATATTCATTAATATGATTCAAACCACAAAATAAGCTTGAGACATAAACATGTCTCAAGCTTATTTTGTGGTTATTTTACCTTAAAGAAAAATATTTAAAATCCAAAATATAATTGCTGCTAAAATAGCAGAAATTGGCAATGTAATAATCCATGTAATAATCATACGTTGAGCTGTATTCCACTTTACACCTTTTGCACGATTTGATGCACCTACACCTAAAATTGATGACGATACAACATGTGTTGTAGATAATGGAAAGTGTAATGATGAAGCAACGAAAATCGTTAATGCTGAAGATAAATCAGCAGCCGCCCCATTAGCAGGTCGTATTTTCATTATATTTCCGCCTACTGTTTTAATAATTTTCCAACCACCAATTGCAGTTCCTAGACCCATTGCTGTGGCACAAGCAATTTTAACCCATAATACTGGTTCCACATTCGATGGATCTTGTAAATTCGCTACAATCAAAGCAAGAGTAATAATACCCATTGATTTTTGAGCATCATTTGTACCATGTGAAAACGATTGAAGCGCTGCAGTAAACATTTGGAAAAAGCGGAAATTACGATTTGCTCTCGTAAGATTCGCATTTTTAAAAATAATTTTAACAATTGTATACATGATAAAACCAACACAAAATGCGATAATTGGTGAAATAATTAATACAATGATAATCTTAGTAAAACCTTGGTAATGTAATACTGTAAACCCCTGTGCAGCTATTGCAGCTCCAGCAATAGCGCCGATTAAGGCATGAGATGAAGAACTTGGTATACCATATAACCAAGTAACCAAATTCCAAACAATAGCAGCGATAATAGCCGCTAATACTACTACTAGACCATTTTGTAATTTAAATGGATCTACGATATCTTTAGTAATTGTTCCAGCTACCCCTGTAAAAGTAAGTGCACCTATAAAGTTCATAATTGCCGCTAGAAGAATAGCTGTTCTTGGTGTCAATGCACGTGTAGAAACCGCAGTAGCAATTGCATTTGCTGTATCATGAAAGCCATTGATAAAGTCAAAGACTAAAGAAAATGCAACGATAGCTATAGTGATGACTAATACATATTCCATAATTTAAAACTCCCTTAGCTATTTTTCATGATAATTGTTTCAAAGTTGTTAGCAACAGCTTGACATTTATCAGCGATATTTTCTAAGCTTTCGTAAATATCTTTAATTTTAATTAAAGTGATTGGATCGGTTTCACTATTAAAGATATGTTTAATTGATTGTCTTAATATACCATCACAATTTGTTTCAAATTCTTTAATATTAATTGAATGAATTCTCATGTGAGATAATTTTTTATCAACAAGTAAACCAACTGCTAATTTCATTTCAGCGACAGCTTTTTGAATATTGTCAACAAATTCAGCCATATATTCATCAGTATATTCAATTGAATACATTTCAAACATTCCAGATGTTTCTTCCATTGCATCAAGTACATCATCGATTGCATTACACAATGATAGAATGTCTTCTCGTTCAATAGGAGTGATAAATGTTTGATTTAAGTCGCTAATGACTTTGTGCATAAGTTCGTCACCATGTGACTCGTACGTTTTAATGTTATCAGAATAAGCTTTTAAATCTAAATGGGTATTAAAATCCATTTTTCCGAATTCTACAGCTGCACGGTCCAAATTAAATACCATTTCTTCTAATTGAACCATAAACTTATCCTTTTTCTTAGTGAACATTATAATGCCTCCATTTTAGCGATTGCTATCAATCACACGTTTATTATTTAATTTAAGACAATTTAAAAATGAGCTACATTTACAATAGCTTATTTTAAAACATTATTTAGAAAGCTTTTGTAAAATTTATGTAAATATAATGTTATACCAGTTACGATACACTTCTACTTAACGCCTAAGTTGTCTCTAATTGAAAATATCATAAATTTTTCATCTCTACAATAAATTTACAAATTCTTTACAAACTCGAAATATTCTCTCTTAAATTGAGTGATTGATCGTTCGCTTAGAATGATTATAAGCAATAAATGCAAACATACTATATACGATTGTATAAATAATCATAACGATAAAAATGGACGTTTGATTTGTGAATCCTATAAATTTCATAAATACAAGTGCTGCAAAATATGCATGAAGTAAAGCAATAGCTAAAGGTAGTCCAAAGTTAAACGCCACTTTCAATTTTAGACCTCTATCCATATCTTTTTGAGTAAAACCTAATTTACGTAATATTGAATAATTTTCTAATTCATCTTCAGTTTCATCAATTTGTTTAATATAGATAATACATCCAGTTGCTATAAGAAATGCAATACCTAAAAAAGAACTTATAAATAATAAAATTCCTGTTAAACTTGAAATTTCGCTTGCTATCTGACTTCTAGTTTTTAAATTCTGATTCATGTGATTGATAGTCTTTTCTAATCTAGGTATATCTTTTGTATGTTTTAAATCAAAACCATGTTGAGAAATGATGTCCTTATTTTTAACATGTTGTTTTATAAATTGATAATCCTCGTTATTAAGCACGAGTGTCGGTCCACCTAAATCTATACTCTCTTTAAAATAAACTTTATGAATCACTTTTCGCAGTTGAACTTTAGTATGATGTCGTTTCGTACCAATCAGTGTTGTCCCGTGTGGTCGATGTTTAGTTAATTCAGGAATAACATCTTCTGGGATAATTAAATCTGCTTGTCCTTTTTTCAAAGAAACATTTGAAAAGTAATCTTCACTTGTTACAGTCACCGAATAAGGTCTAGCTGCATTTACATCAAATAGATAATCTTTATATAAATGCGTGTACACTACTTGCTTATAATTATAGTTATATGCAATATGCTGTTGCTCTAATTGATATTTTAACTTTTCAGACAAGATGTCGTTGTTCGTTGTTACTTCATAAGGTGATTCTAATGAAATTTCTTTACTTAAAGATCCTCGACTAATTGCTGCAAAACATAGGACCGATACGGTAATAGCAGAAATAATAGAAATGATTGTTAAAGAGAAAGCATTCTTTCTAATCCTAAACATTAATGAAGAAGTGAAAATAACATCATTTACAGTTACATTTCCACTTTTAAATGATTTAATTATTTTTAATATAAGAGACACTGAACTTCTGAAAAAGAAATAAGCTCCGATCACAGTTAAAAATAAAATAATAAAAGGTAATACGATATCATCTAATAATTCAACAAATCGTGTGGATAAATAATATCCTGCCAAAATGAAAACAATACCTAAAATTCCTAGAATAATTTCTCCAAATGTAATATGTTTACCTGTTTCATCTATATATTCTTCAGACTCCATTAATTGCGTAACAGAATATTTATTTAAGAAAATGATAGCTTGAAGAATAATTAAAATATATGCAATGATTAAAATAAATAAGGTTTGAATTATAGCGTCTACACTAAAAACAAGCGAAACCGAGGTATGTATACCTAATAATTTCAATATAATCATAAGTAAAATTTTAGACCCAACAATCCCTATTATCACACCTAAAACTGCAGTGATTAAGAAAATAAACAATTGTTCTAACATAAACATATAAATAATACTTACTTTATTTAACCCCATAATCTGTAATAGTCCCAATTCGTAACTTCGTCTTTTAATAAAAAGAATATTGGTATACATAATAAAGACAACGATGATTATAAATAGAAAATAACTTCCTATTTTAGAACCCTCTCTAATCATAGATAAAGACTCATGTATATGGAGATGATGAACATATTTAATCGTAATAAAACTAAAATATAAAACGGTACTAATGACTAATGAAAACATATAAATAGCATAGTGCTTGATATTTCTTAGGAAATTTCTCCAAATAATATAGCTAAAACTCATAAATCTTGCCACCTAATATACTTTGGGCTCTTAATATTTCTTCATAAAATAATTGTTTATTATCTTGTCCTTGATAAATTTCAGTAAATATTAAGCCATCTTTCAACATTACAACACGATTAGAAAAACTTGCTGCAAGTGGATCGTGTGTAACCATAATAATAGTTACATCATAGATTTTATTTATTTTTTCAAAACGTGTGAGTAAATCCCTAGTGTTCTTAGAGTCTAAAGCGCCTGTTGGTTCATCCGCAAAAATGATTTTAGGATATGTAATAAATGCACGCGCTGCAGATGTTCGTTGACGTTGTCCCCCTGAAATTTCAGACGGATATTTGTCACTAATATCATATATATTAAGCGCTTCAGTAATTTGTCTATAACGTTTATTCATTTCTTCCTTATTTAATTTAAGTACTGATAAAGGCAACATAATATTTTCTTTTACAGTAAGTGTGTGTAATAAATTATATTCTTGAAAAATAAATCCAATATCTTTTTTTCTAATTTCTGATAGTTCCTTATTTGATAACTTTTCCAATTGTTTTCCATTTAGTATTACAGATCCTTGTGATAAATAATCAATTGAACTTAAAACATTAAGTAATGTTGTTTTACCAGATCCAGAAGGTCCCATAATTGAAACAAACTCTCCAGTTTCAATATTTAAATCAATGCCTCTTAACACTTCTTGTATCGTTTGTTTTGTCCCATATGTTTTAACAATTTGCTTTGCTTGTAATATTGTCAATTTAGAATGTCCCTCACTATCATATATTTTAACGATTGAATGATATAGATGAACCTGAGACGTCACTATAAAGTCCCAGGTTTCACTCAATGTTCTACTCACTTATTACACTAAAATGATATTTCCATAAGCTTAATTTATGTATTTACTTTAAATATTATATAAGTTTTAGTCCAAACTTTTTATAGTAAAGTCCAATATCTCCTTGCGATAAAGCGAACAATTGCACTTATATACTATTTTAACAACGTCTTTATGATAGACTTAATTTCTCTTGTGACATTCTTTCTATGACTTCGTTTTGCATAGGGAACGTTAAAATAAATGTTGTTCCTTCACCCACCGTCGACTCGACCTCTACTTCAATACCTAATGGATGTCTTACACTTTCTACTAAGTATAAACCAATTCCAGAAGAAGTTGTTTCATTACGATTTGCGGTAGAAGTATAGCCTCTTTCAAAAATACGTGGTAAATCTTTAGCACTAATCCCACGCCCATAATCAGTAATTTCTAAAGCGATATGGTCTTTTTTAGCAAACGACCGAATCACAATATCTTTTCCTTGAGAATATTTCAAAGAATTAGATAAAATCTGTCTAATCATCATGCGACACCATTTTACATCTGTAAATACTTCTGGATTCGTGTCAAATTCTAATTCATAGCCAATACCTTTAACTTGACTGATATGCCGCGTAAGTTGAATTTCTTCGATCACTAAACGTTTTAATGGTACTTTTTCGAAATACATATCTCTATTTTTAGATTCAAGACGTGTTAAATAAAGTTGCTTATCTAATAATTCATTCACTCTTGACCATTCATAAAGTAAGGCTTTCTTACGTTCCATATCTTCAACTTGATCAATTAATAATTTCATTGCTGTAACAGGTGTTTTAATATCGTGAACAAATTCAGTTAACGATTGTTCAGACGCTTGTATATGAATTTGTTGTTCAGTAGCTCTTTCTTTTTGAAACAATAATTTACGATATAAATAGTCCACCATTTCCTGTTGAAATGGATTCTCAGCTAATTCTTTATGTTTAATTTCTTCGATTTCCTTATTATTATAAAAATGTTGATATAATTTTACTTCTCTTAAAAAAGTAAAAATAAGAAATATACAAGTTAAACCTATATTTAATAAGACAATGTACGCTACACTTTCAATTGCCATATCATAGTCTATATATGCCATCCCTAAAAACACAAACTGCAAAAATATAATCCAAAATATCCAATTACTTCGTGTTTTAAGAAATAGCCAAAACCATTTCACATTACTCATGTGCCATATATCCTTTACCTACTTTTGTTTCAATTTCTGTTTCCATATCGATCTCAGATAATTTTTTTCGTAATCGATTTACATTGACTGTTAATGTGTTATCACTCACAAACGCTTCATCATCCCATAACGCTGTAATTAATGTATCTCTAGTCACAATTTGATTTTGTTTTTGAATTAACATTTCTAAAATAATCATTTCAGTTTTAGATAAATAAATGATTTTATCGCCTTTTTGAATACTATCTTTTGAAAGATCTACTAGTGCATCTTGCCAATTTAATGTACGTCTTTCTTCTGCGCCAAATTGATATACGCGTCGATAAATTGCTTGTAACTTCGCAATTAGTACGTTGGTATGAAAAGGCTTTTGCATATAATCATCTGCACCTAATTCCATACTCATCACTTGATCCATAGGATTATCACGTGACGATAAAAATAAAATAGGCACATTAGATACTTGTCTAATTTGACGACACCAATAGAATCCGTCATATTTAGGTAATTGCACATCCATTATAACGATTTCTGGTTGAACATTATGATATGTTTCCATTACGTTACTAAAATCATTGACACCATAAACAAAAAAATCCCAATTTTCTAATTCTTTCTTTAGTTGTTGAAAAAGCGTCTGATCATCTTCTACTAATAATATTTGCATGTGTTTTCATCCTATCACTTTGTATATTTCATTTTTTCTCCTGATTGCACACGTCCATTGAAATGCCTAATACGACAATCAATTTCAAACCCTCTCATAATTAAACCTTGTACGGGAGCTTGAAAAAAATAATAGAGTGGCCATAACAATTTAGGAATATAATCATATAGTTGAACAATTACTAAACGCGTTCCTTTAATTTGACGAAATTCCAATTTTCCTTGTTTTTTAGAACGTTTTTTTATAATTGAACCGCCTACTAAATTAAATGTAATTAAACTATTATCATTTACTTCTTTCTTCATTACTAATAGAGGCTTAAACTCATTACGAGTATATATTATATATCGATTTTCTATATATTTCGTGTGTAAAAATGTACCACGTGTATCATTCAGCCATTTAAAAAAATAAGCGACTAATTGTTCTAAAGACCATTTCCTAGGTAATATCATTCTTAATGCTGTCCGTATATCATTATATTTAGACACTTGTAACTCAACATTAATATGAGAGCGTTTGATATAGGTCTCAGTCGTTTCTACAGGAACACCATAGTTTTTTAAACATTGTATTGTCTCATTATCAAAGCGACTACCGCTTACGTACAAAATTTTATTTATTTTTTGTTGTGCTGCTGCTCTTGCAAAATTATCGGCTGCAATGAGATTTAAATCACGTGCAGTTGCTTGAGTAAGCTTGGCAGAATTTTTATTAGGATCTAAATAAAATACTGCAATATTCATACCTGACATTGCTGATTTAACATCTTCATAATTATAAATATCTTTTTTTAGCCATTTTATATTATGATTAAACTCTTTTTTTGTATTTGGATATTTAGATAAAGCAAACAAATTTGCATCATTTTCTATCGCACTGCTAATATTCTTACCTATATAACCACTACCACCCGCTAATAATACATTAGGTTTCATTATTCTGTTACTCCTTTTTAAAATTCTAAATATGTATATTTTTTAAATAATTGGTATAATATATGTTATATTACTATCTCAGGAGGAAGCCGAATGGCTCATATTATTCGTGAAATTAGTATAAAAGATACTGAAGCTTTGACAACATTATTAACTAAAATATATGATGAATCTGATTATACACTTTATAATCCTGGAGAATTTAACCCTAGTGTTTCTTCTATTAGTAATCTTCTAGAGCGTGTTATCACTTCTCCGAGAAATACCATATATGTAGCTGAAGAAGATGATCAACTCGTTGGATGTATATTCGTCACTACTGAAAAATACGAACGTACACAACACGAAGCAATCATTACACTTGGTGTTACTAAATTTTATCAAAAAAAAGGTATTGGACTTGCTTTAATTAATGCTGTTGAAGCTTGGGCTCTTAACCATAATATTAAACGTCTTCAAGCTTCAGTCGTTCCTGAAAATACACACGCACTCATGCTACTTAAAGGCGCTGGATTTAATATTGAAGGCGAACTTAAAAATAAATTACTGATCAACAATCAATATTTTAATAAATATATTATGGCTAAATTACTACTTTAATTACAATATGTATTATACGCTACGTTCAAAATGCAAAAAAGCAATTCGTGTTAATTACACGAATTGCTTTAGACTGTCTATGAGTTATTTAACTTTGTAGGCAGTTTTTTTATGGATTATTTATTTTATCAATTTTAAGCAATGTGGTCTTTGTTATCACTTTTACGTAAATAATATTTAATAAGCACTGCTACCACAATAAATAATCCAACTACGCCCATAATGTTATATAAGAAGTTGATTAAATCTGCAAAACCAACAAAACTTAAAATAAAGGCTGCAATCATCATAATAACAATAAATATATGATATTTTTTACTGTATGGCTCAGTGAAACGTGCAGCAAACGAATAAGTCAATCCTAAAATAGTATTATACATTACTGCTAACATAATCACTGTTAAAACTAATCCAAGCCATGGATGAATTTCGTTCGCCAATTTTAAAGTTGGAATTTGTTCATTTTTAATTTGTGAATATTCTGATTGTAGTGCAAAGTTAATCAGTGCAAGTAAAACAGTATACACTACACCGCCAAATAAAGCACCGGCACCAGATACTTGACGTTTAGATGCATCTCCACCAATCGCCACAACCGTACTAAATCCTACAGCAAAAGCTAATCCACCGTACATTAACCCTCTAATAATACCTAAGAATAAACTTGGATGATCTACTGTACTATTAACTTTACTGATAGGGATACTTCCAGCGAATAGATAATATATAGCAATAAGAACTACCATGACAATTAAGAATGGTGTAACGACCCCTAACGCTCTTACAATCTTATTAAAGTCTAATAATAGTGTTAAATAAATAACGACCGTCATAATTAACGCGCCAAGCCATGTAGGTATACCAAAGCTCTCTTCGAACGTTGCGCCTGAACCTGCAATCATCGTTACAGCAATCCCAAATAAGAAAAAGACTAGAATATAATCAAAGATTTTACTAAATTTTTGACCAAATAAATATTGTAATGTTGATTCATGGTTTGTTGCTTCAAAAGCCGTTCCAATTTTAGCGACTTGTCGCCCTATAAATCCTAAAATTAATCCTGATATTAACACGCCTATATATGACCATAAACCATAAGGCGTGAAGAATTGCATTACTTCTTGCCCTGTAGAGAATCCTGCGCCTACTACAATCCCCACATAAGCAAAACCTATTTTTATAGATTCTTTATTCAACCCCATGTATTGATTAACCTCCTTATTTTTGACACATTCAAAATTATAACGTACTAATAATAATATGCAACAGTGCATAAACGTTGTGAGACAACGCTTATCGCTTCTAAATACTAGTGTTAATACCCTTACAAACAATTTAAAAAATTTAATATTTTTAATAATTTGTCACAAAAAATTATATTTGAGTTACTAAGTAAAATATTATTAAAAAAGAGTTAGATAAAATGAATAACTATGGTTATTCATTATCTAACTCTCTTATTTCACTATATTATTTTGAACTTCCAAATTTCTTTAATTCATCAAAATTTACTATAACATTATCCATGCGTTTAGCTGAATCTTTTAACACATTTCTTGCTACATGATTATTAGGATCTAATTTTAAAATTTGTTTAGCTACTTTAAACGCTTCAGAATCTGAAATAATTGGATCAGGTATAGCATATAATAATAGCATTTGAAGCAAACTTTTTATTTCTTTACCATTTGTTAACTGAATAGAAGCATCTGCATGATAATATGCCGCTTCTAAAGCACCTTCCACTTCACTCAAAGGATAGACTAATAATAAAAATGCTAAATCATGTAATTCTGCTGTTTCATTAGCCTTCATCATATCTAATATACAAGTATAAAACATAATGTTTTCTTGTTCATGAGCACAGGATATATATACTTCTTCGAATTCCATAAAATCAATATTGGACATTATATTTTTAATTTCTTCAAATTTACCGTTCAGAACGTAAAATTTAATATCTTCTTGTAGCATAATGTCCACCTACTTTCATCATCAATATCATGCTATTTATTTTACCATATTCATTTTGGATAATCATTTTATAACCTTTTTTTTATATAAAAAAAACATCAAAATTTATCATTACTTATTTAAATGCTGTAGACTTAAATGAAGAACGATTCACTTCTTGAATCGCTTCATTAGCAGTTTTACCAACACTTAAAGACATTGCTGCTGTAAAACTTCCTTCTACAATGGGTGCATTTACTTTGTAAATATGATACTTACCTTTATACATATCAATTGCTAAATCGATATTCATTTCTGATGATCCTAAATCATAAAAACATAATGCATCATCATCTAACTGATTAATCAATTGTTCAATATCATCATATGAAGTTCCAATTTCACCATTTACTCCACCATAAGCAATCACATTTATGTCATTTGTCATTTTATTTAATAAATTTTTAGTTCCCTTAGCTATTTCTTCACTATGACTAATAATAACTATAGTTGTCATCATTTCAACTCCAGTCAATCAATTAAATAACGAATTTGATTTTTTATTAAAGTGAACCTTAATCAACGTGTGTTTTCATTATAAAATAACTTATCTGAAAGCGCGAATATTTGTGTATTAGACAAAACATTAGTCATTGACTGCCTATACATTAAAAATGACTGAGATAGGTATCCAACATCATAATAATTGTAGCTATATTGCTGAAGTTATAATCAATCTTATCTTTTTTCAAGTAAATTGTAAGTGACTAAAAGTGGTTTCCCTGTTCTAGGATCTTTTCCTAATACTGCATCTATATTAAACACACTTTCTAATATCTCTTTAGATAATACTTGGTCAGTAGGTCCATTATCTATAATGTGTCCTTCTTTCATGATTAACAAATAATCCGAAAATCGAATTGCCTGATTGATATCATGTAAGACCATAACGATCGTACACCCTAATTCTTTATTCAAATGTTGCACCAATTCTAAAATTTCTAACTGATGAGAAATATCTAAGTACGTTGTAGGTTCATCAAGAAAAATAATATCTGTTTTTTGTGCTAAAGCCATTGCTATCCATACACGTTGTCTTTGTCCCCCACTTAAATCATTAATCGATTGATGACGAAATTCTGTAATGCCTGTTACGTTTAATGACCATTCAATTTCATCTTTATCTTTTTTAGATAATCGTCCAAATCCTTTTTGATGAGGAAAACGTCCATATGAAACGAGTTCTTCAACTGTTATACTGTCAGTCACTGTTGGAGTTTGAGGTAAAATTGCAATTTTTTTAGCTACTTCTTTTGTAGATTGATGTTGAATGTTTTGATTATCAAGTAATACTTCTCCTTTTTTCACTTCAATCAGTCTTGAGAGTGCTTTCAATAATGTAGATTTCCCACAACCATTCGGTCCAATAATTGATGTGACTTTACCATCACGTATTTGAACATCTAATTCTTTTATAATTGTCGTATTTCTATATCCTATATCTACTTGAGATGCATTTAAACGATTCATATATAGGCCCTACCTTTGTACAAAAAATATTTACGACATCTATTGATAATCGTTCTCAATTAATTATTGCTATTATACCATTTATACACATTTTTGACTATTCTTTTTACTATGAGACGATTATAAAAAATAACCCTAAAAATCTGAGATATACATAAAACGCCTCAAATTTTTAGGGCCCTTTTTTATTCATCGATTAAAAAACCATTTCCATAAACATCACGCACGTCATGAATAACCAAGAAAGCATTCTTATCTATTTTTTTTATAATTCGTTTGGCACGAGTTACTTGAGTTTTAGCTACAACAACATACAAAACGTCTTTTTCTTCTCTACTATAATAACCATGTCCATTCAATATAGTAAGGCCTCTACCAACTTGTTCATCAATAGCCTTAGCTACCTCTTCAGGTTTGCTAGAAATAATTGTCATTGCTTTTTTTGTATTAAGTCCTTCTATAACATAATCCATTACTTTCGTGCCTATATAAAGTGAAATCACAGTTACCAATGCTTTACTTAACGGTAGTACTGTTAAAGAAATGGCTACTACGATTAAATCAAAAAATAATAATGCGTATGCTGTACTAACATCTAAGTATTTATTAGCTATTCTTGCTAATATTGTTGTTCCAGCTGTAGTGCCACCTGCTAAAACGATTATTCCAATACCTAGTCCAACACTTGTGCCGCCAAATACTGCATTGATGATGACATTACCTGTTTCTACGTGCCATGATTCTGTAAGACTTAAGAAAACAGAAATAAGTACAGTAGCAATAATTGTTAATATCGTACTTTTTTTACTTAAAAATTTATACCCAATAACAATCAATATTGCATTAGCAATGAAGTTAGTGAGCGCTGGTGAAATATGAAAAGCGTAATATAATACAATAGCAATACCTGTGACGCCACCTTCACCTAAATTACCTGATATAATAAATGCATTGACTCCTGCTGAAAAGATAAAAGAGCCTTGTATAACTAAAAGTATATTTTTTATATTTTTGTTCAAAAACACTCACTCCTTTTACGACTATAACGATTAAAATGTTAGCATAGTCTCATCATTCCCTACAATATGCTTTTTAAAAATAAATGTATTAATAAATTTTAAATATCTTAAAATATAAAGATTTAATTTAAATAAGATACATATTCATCTTTAAATCTAATGTACTAATAAAAAATACGTGGAAATTTTCTGAATTTTTCGTTTACTTATAAATATTAGTTTGCTATACTATGTATAACTTCTTAATTACAAGAAGTTATCTCCTTTGTGTTGTTTATAGTAACAAAACAAATTTTGCTCGAAGTACTGTGACAGTACCTAGTCCTTACCGTTACAAGTACATTAATATTCATTTCCCATAAAAACCAAGTATATAAAGTGTCTCCTCACTTTGCATGCTTGGTTTTTATCATGCAATAAAATGAATAATAAAAATAGGAGTGACATAGAATTCTTTTCGAATTCAATGTTCACTCCTAATGGTTGACTATAAAATGATTTAAATTTTAATACCTTACCATGCAAATAAACCAACAAATGCTGCAGTAAGTAGTGAAACTAAAATACCTGATAATAACATCATCGGTACATATTTTGAAACAAAATCTGATGTTTTCTTATCAACTATACCCTTTAATGTACCAACAATCATCCCAATTGTAGAGAAGTTTGCAAATGAAACTAAGAATGTTGATATCACTGCACGACGATGTGCGCTATATGTGTCAATTACTTTTGTAATTTCACCCATAACTACAAATTCGTTTGTAACGATTTTTTTGGACATCTGTTGTGCCACTATCCATGCCTCACCCCATGGTAAGCCAAGCAATAAAGCAAATGGATACATAAAGACGCCTAAGATTTGGTTTAAACCAAAACTACCTTTCATACCCATCCAACTGCCTACTAATCCAGTAATCAAATTAATAAAACGATCTAAAAAATCAGCCAACGCGACAAAACTAATAACAAAAGCGATAATAATTAATACTAATTTACCTGCATTTAATACTGAATCTCCTAAAAATGAGAAGAAAGGTTGACGTTCAATTTTTTCATCATTATTAATGCTATAGATAATATCTTCTTTTTCTTCAACAGTAACAGGATTTAAAATAGAAGCGACAATAATTGCATTAATAATATTTAAAGGAATCGCCGTTAACACTAATTCACCAGGAATCATTTGAACATAGGCACCTACAATAGCTCCAGAAATAGAACTCATTGACATCATTGCAACTGTTAATACACGCATTTCGTTCATACGCTTAAGTTGTTCATTAGAGACTGCAAGCGCCTCTGTATTTCCTAAAAACATCATTTCGATACCAAAGAATGATTCAAATTTAGGTTGACGTGTAATTTTCGCAAGTACAAAACCAATTCCTCCAATAATTTTAGGAAGAATATTAAAATACATAAGAATATCAAATAGTGGAACAACTAATAAAATTGGAAATAATGCACTCACTGCCATATCCATTTGTTTACCACTTGTAAAACTACTGAATGCAAAACCTGTTCCAGTATGAGCTGATTGAATAACCCAAGCAATGGCAGCTGCTAAACCTTCAACAATCGATCTTCCAATTTGGAAATATACAAAGAACCATGCTAAGAATACATTTAAAAGAACTAAGATTAATATAGACTTCCATTGAATATGTTTGCGATCACTAGAAAATAAAACTGCTATTCCTAAAAACACAAGTAATCCAATGATATTTATTAGTAAAAACATAAGACACCTACCCACATTTTAAAATTAATATGTATCACATTACCCTTAAATAGAACCGTACTATTTTCATAAAATAACAACTAATGTTCTGTAAAAAATACATTTAACATTATACCACGAGAAAATGTTCGTTAAAATAACATATTTAATAAAATAATTGTCTATTTTTCTTTTTTGATGTTATTTATCATAAATACCATTTAAACTTAATACGGTTATATAGAAAAAGAATGGGAAAACGAATTCAAAGTAAATTTTTCCCATTCTTTATGTCATTTGATTTTATGATTCATTTTCATGAATATCATTATGAATATAGTCTGCTATAAATTTAGAAGATTGACCTTTTTCAATTGAACAAAAATCATTATAGAACGCTTCAATTTTATCTTTATATTTTTCTTTATGTGTATCTAAATGTTTTAATTCTTCAGCAAGTTTAAATTCATCTGTAATAATTTCTCCTGGTAAATCTTCCATATAATTCATATAGAAGCCACGAAGACCTTTATCGTATTTTTCGATATCATAAGCAAAGAAAAATTGAGGACGTTTTAAAATACCATAATCAAACATCACTGACGAGTAGTCAGTAATAAGCGCATCAGATATTAAATATAATTCTGAAATATCATTATAATTTGAAACATCAATAGCAAAGTCATCGTATCCAGTTAGATCTAATGCATTTGCAATAAGATAATGCATTCTTAGTAAAATGACATAGTCATCTCCAATTTGCTCTTTTAAATTAGCTAAATTTATTTTCAAATCAAATAAATATTGACCTTTTTTAACGAATTCATCATCTCTCCAAGTTGGCGCATACATAATGACTTTTTTATCTTTTGGTAAATTTAAATCTTTTTTAATTTGTTCTATATACTCAGTATCATTTTGTCTTGTAACTAATACATCATTTCTTGGATAGCCAATTTCCCAAATTCTTTCTTCATTCATCCAAAAAGCAGACTTAAAGATATCCGTAGAATAACGGTTTGGAGATACTAAATAATTCCAACGAGATGCTTCTGTATAAAAATTCTTTTTATAATTTGCTGTTGTTGTTCCTGGCATTCTTACCACTTTCATATCATTTGCTAAACGTTTTAACGGTGTACCGTGCCAAGTTTGAATATACATTTGATTCTCTTTTTTATTTAAATACAATGGTAATCGAGCATTCGAAATCCAGTATTTCGCTTTAGCATAAGCCTCATAATATTCTTTGGATCCTTTTTTCACTTTAGTTGCATTTCCAGGAATAATATTGTTATTAGGCTTAGAAAAGACCCAAATATATTTATATTGTGGATAGTGTTGTTGCATATATTCATATATATACTTTGGACTATCACTGTAATTTTTACCACCAAATGACTCAAATATAATCGTATGTGGATCTACCATATTTTCATTATCAGTAAGTTGATATTTAGCACGTTCTTTCATTTTATTGTTTGTTAGAATACTTTTAAATAAACGTGTTTTTTTACGTAATTCATTCACATATCTTGCATTCTCAATGTCATCCATAGATAAAAACATGATTTCAAGATTATATAACAACTTACCATCTTTAATGATATTCCATTTTAGTGCTTTTACTACTTTAACTAGAGTGTGTTCTAAAGCAATATATCTTGCTTTAATATCTCTAAGCGAAGGATCAAAACCTTTTTTAATTTCATTTTTCATTCTTTGGACTAAAAATTTCTTAACTTCTTTATTTGTAGTTCTTTGTATAGCATCAAAGAAACTATTTGTATAGTCTTCAAATTTATCAATAAAATCTTGATCACTTAATGTATTACCATTAAATGGATCATATACTTCACCACGATAATAAAACGGAAAATTAACAATTCTAACAAAATGTTCAGCATATTTCAGATAATCTAATACAAATGAATTATCAATAAAAATGCTTAAATCTTCATTAAATTTAATGTCATGTGCTTTAATAATTGCATTTCTAAATAAAATATTACATGCAGTTTCTTTTCGTAAAATTGAATTAGGATATGAATGATGTGATCGATACTGCAAACGTATCTTATCTTTATCTACATATTGAGGACGTTGCATTGTAAATTTGTGTACCGGTGCAATTAATGTATCTAAACCATTAATATGATTTAAATAATATTCAATAGCATATGAGGCTAATTGATCATCCGCATCTAAAAACATCACGTATTGACCTTTTGCTAAGTCTAAAGCGATATTTCTAGCATGTGCATGACCAGTATTTGTTTCAAGTTGAATAAACGTCACATCTTTATCATAAGATGCTAACGTTTTATTTAAGATTTGTGTTGAATGATCCGTAGAACCATCATCTACAATAATGATCTCAAAATCTTGATTCCTTTGAGTTTTTAAGCTATTAATACAATCTTCAATATATTCTTCACTATTAAAATATGTAATAATTATTGATAGTTTATTCAATATCATTCTCTCCAATTTTATTTATGTTTATTCAATTAATTTTTAAGCAATGTGTTTGTGTACTAACTATATCTTATCAGTCTAAGATTTTTTCATCTACACTGTAAAATTATAGATTACTTTATCATCGTGATATTTGGATGTTCGACATCCATTATTTATTTAAATTTTGTGTAGTCACAAATTGATGATATTTCTCATGATATTTCATTAATTCGTCATGTGTACCTTCACCTGTCACACGTCCTTGATCAATAAAAATAATTTGACCTGCCTTTTTAATCGTAGACAGACGGTGTGCAATCACTATTGTTGTTCTACCTTTCATCAATACTTCTAAAGCTTCTTGAATTTTTTGTTCACTTTCACTATCAAGATTTGCAGTAGCTTCATCAAGTAACAATATGTCTGGATTTTTCACAAAACTTCTAGCGATATCAATACGTTGTCGTTGCCCCCCGGACAGTTTTAATCCACGTTCGCCCACTAATGTATCGTATCCTTCATCAAATTGCATAATAAAGTCATGACAGTTTGCTAGTTTTGCATATTTAATTAGTTCTTCATCAGAGACATTACGGTTAATACCATATAAGATATTATCTCGAATTGTTCCTGTCATCATAGAGTTTGACTGCATGACATATCCAATTTTGCTACGCCAATTTGTAATTGGAATATCGTAAATACTTTCATTACCATATGTAATATCACCATTATCGATATCATACATACGTTCAATTAAATTAAAAATAGTGCTTTTCCCAGAACCTGAAGGACCAACAAACGCACTAATATCGCCCTGAGGTATACGAAATGATACATGATCAAGAATCGTTTTTACATCATATTTAAATTCTACGTTATTAAATTCAAGTGCTCCATTCTCAATGTTGATATTAGCAATGGGTTTTAACTGTTCCATCGGTTCCACGGGTTCTTGCATAATTTCATAAATACGTTGACTTGCGCCTACAGCTTTTTTGTAATCAGTAACGAGTGTAGATAAGTTCATAAGCGGCATAGATAACTGCATCACATAAAAAATCATAGCTATTAAAGCACCTGCTGTAATAGCACCAGTAGCAATTCTAATGGCACCAAATCCTAAAATAATGGCTATCATTAATAACATAATTACACTTGAAATAGGTTGAATAATCGCTACTATTTTTGCTTGTCTTAAACCTAATTTATATATTTCATTTAAGTTATAATGTGCATTATTTAATTCTTTTTGTTCAGTATTAGAAATTTTTACTAAACGCATTTCTGTCAATACACGACCTAATAACCCACTAAAATTGGCAATTTCTGCTTGGGTATATTTTGAAATTTTTTGCATACGTCTTCCAAGTGGAATCATAATACCCATAAATATTGGAATAGCTATGAAAGTCAGTAAAGTCATTTGCCAGTCCATAATAAACAGCATAATAATAGAACCAATCAATGTGATAATAGCTGGTAGTAATTGTGGTAATTTTTGAGAGATAAAATCGTTAATGACCTTAGTATCATCAGTTAAACGACTCATCAACTGACCACTTTCATTTTTGTCAAAAAATGGCATTTTCAGTTTAATCATGTGCTCCCACAATAATGAACGAATACCATAAATCATTTTTTCTCCAATTTTACTTAAGAGGTAAATACCTAAACCGCTAAGTAATGCATTAATGATAAATATACTTGCAAATAGAACGACAATATTCCAATTAATATTATTAGTAGAAAATTTATCTACTAAGCGACCTGTAAACAGTGGAATCAATAATCCGCTAAGACTTCCTAACGAAGAAATGATAACAGCAGTTATTATTAAACCATAAGGCCAAGACAATCGTTTAAATAGAAAAAATAATGGATTGTGTTGTTTCATAAATAAACCTCTTTAATCATCAATTTGTATTTGTATTTTTGATATTATATTTAGTGTTTATCCTAATTTAAATGTACATTAAAATGTATTTTAACTGGTAATTTGATTGATTGTTCTTAGTATAGCATTTTATTTAAAATGTTTTATTACATAAAAATAGGAGTGCCCTAGAATTCGTTTTGAATTCACTGTTCACTCCCAAAAGGATGAGTCAAATCAAACAAATTATTGTTATCTACTTGATTTAATCAAAGATTGAGACATAGCTAAACTTCTAAGGCGTTTATATATGCCTTCAATACATTATTATTTTGCATCTTTTCCGTATAGCTCTTGTTTAATTTTAGTTGTTGAAATACCCTCCGTGCGTTTTAGGTATACAACTTCACATTTGTCTTTTAGGAAGTCAAATTGACTTTCCCAGTCATGGCCCATAACAAACACATCAACATCATAACGATCAACGTCTGTTTCTTTTTGACCCCATCCATCTTCTGGAATCACTAAATCAACGTAACGAATAGATTCTAACATCATTTTACGTTGTTCAAAATCATAATAAGATTTTTTATTTTTAATTTGGTTAAATTCATCTGTAGATAAAGCTACAATTAAATAATCACCCATTTCACGAGCTCTTCTTAGTAATTCTATATGACCATAATGTAATAAATCATATGTACCATATGTAATGACTCTTCTCATATTTCCTTTCTCCTTTACAAATATTTAACATTAATTAATAATCTTAATTTAGCATAAATATATTTAACATACCATTAATTTTATATTGACCAGACCCTTTCTCATTTACTTATTCATTATACGTTTCAATGATTGCTTTCCACTGAATGCTAATTTTTTAGGCATTACTTGTGCTTGAAAACGTAAAAAACCAGGTCTCCCAATTCCTACATCAATAAGTGTATGTCTCCATAACTCATAGGTCTCACGTGTCCAATGAGTCGCACTTTGCTCTACGGCTTGTACTATTCTAAACAACGCTTCTCCAGAATAATTTGTATGTTGCATATCTCTGATATATTGAGTGATTTTGTCTATAATTTGAAGTGTCACTTTACTGTATTTTATTAAATATGCTTGAATGAGATAGCTGACAATTAAGTCATCCATTCGATAACTATAATATGCTTTTTCGTTGACAAGTAATAACATATCCATGACTTCACATCGAACTTTTCTAGCATCTTCTAAGTAAGATATAAACGTATCTGCACGTTGATCTGTAATAGAACCTTCTCGCTCATTGTATCCATATACTATAAAAGGAACTAGTTGGATATCCCTTGCCATTAAATAAGCACGAGTGACAAATGTATGTTCTTCACAAAATACTACATCTTCATCGAATCTTAGTGTATTAAATTTAGCTTTGAATAACTTGCCACCTGGTCCAATAGATTGAAGTATTTCTGGCGCTTCTGCTAAAGAAACTATTGCTTCACGATGAATGTCTTCGTGTGTTGGAATAACTTTCCAGTCGCCATTCAATCCTCTACCGATTTGCCCAATCACAATATCTAGATGCTCATTTTTTTCATAATATTGAATCATTTGATCCATTTTTCCAGGTAAAAATTGATCATCTGCATCTAAGAACATAAACGCATCGATATCATCTGACATTGCAGAAAGACCCATATTTCTACTTTTTGCCGCTCCTTGATTGTCTTGATGATAAACAATGAGATGTTTAACTTCTTTTTGCAATTCAGTTAACACTTGTTTTGTACGATCTGTTGATCCATCGTTAATACAAATAATTTCTACGTCATGTGTTGTATCAATCGATTTAACTGCTTTTCGAATTGTATTTTCAGCATTGTATACTGGAATAATAACCGCTAATTTCATTCTTTCACCAACTTTTCAATAAATTTCAATACGTTTTCTAAGCTTTTTTCACTATTATATTTATGCCAATTTTTAAATAATGGTTTTATTTCTTTTTCATTATATTTAATCTTAGTCACTAATTCATCTATATGTTTCACTTTATAAAATGTTGGAATATCGCGATAAAATTGATTCAATCCACGTACCTCTTCATACTCTTCTTCGTCAAATACATAAAATAATGTAGGCTTATTGAGTAAACTAGCTTCTATTGGTAGAGAGCTATAATCACTAATAATAATATCAGCCATCATTATTAGTTCTGATGTTGGCGCAATATGCTCACTATTAGGGATTGATGGATGAAGTTGATTAATGAGAGTATAGTTGGGTAATTGCTTTTCAAAATATACTTTATCAATTTGACGATTATCCATTTGATTTTCACGATAAGTAGGCACATATAATGCTAATTTATTAGGAATATTATAATATTTTTTTAACTTTTTTTGCTCCGTCTTAAGGTCTAGTTTAAAATATTTGGTTAATCGAGGTAGACCCAACTTAAGCATTTGAGTGCGCTTAGCGTCAAAAGCACTTTCAAAACATTTACTCATCTCTTCTCCACCGACTAAATAATAATCAGTAGCCTTATAAACGCTTTTATATTGTTGAACCATTTTTTTATTATTTAAATCTACTTGATGATCCGTTAAACCAAAATTTTTTAAAGCACCTGAAGCATGCCATGTTTGGATGATGGTCTGTCCTTTTTTCTTATGATACCCTCCGAGCATAAGATAATATGTATCAATCACAATCACTTTTGCTGTACTTATCGTCTTGATATGTCTCACTATATGATTATTTCCTGCAGGAACAAAAGATACATTTTTAAATTGCTTTAGCTTAGCCCATTCTTTTTCTTTAGCAATGACTGTTAATTCATAACCTTTCTGATTTAATTGCTCAATTATTGGCATAACGTCTTCGGGAAATGTCATTAAAATCGCAATATGATTCGATTTTAGTCGTTTAAATCTAAAAATTTGGTTTACGATAGTAATAAGTGTCATATAAATATTTTTTATCACTACTCTTGTCATCATTTAATCCCCTTACTCGTTAATAAAATAATTTATAAAGAAAGAGTAGGACAGAAATACATTGATTTTGTCTCTACTCCTTATCCTTTTCACATACATCTCTATCGACATCGTCGATATTTTATATTTATTCATGATATATATACTAAAGAGCTTGAAATGCAATCTAATACATTTCAGGCTCTCTACTAATAAATGTAAGTATTGATTTATCTAGCACACATTTTATAAGAAATCTGCAAAATGATCTCGATATCTACGATGTAATATAGACCCTAATACAAAGAATACTAAAATAATAATAATATTATAAAGAAGTAATCTCCAATGTTCAATAAAGTACCATTGATGGAATAAAATTGCTGCACGGTAAGACTCAGCTAAAAAGTATACAGGGTTAAATTTCATAATGTCATTAATTACGCTACTAATTCCAGTATCTTTTGGTATCCATAAAATAGGAGACATATAGAATAAAATTCTTAGTAATGCTTGCATAATCATCTGTGTGTCACGAACAATGATTCCAAGTGTTGAAGTAAAAAGTGCTACAGAAGCCACAAAGAAAAATGTTAGTGGTACGTAAATTAACAATTGTACAATATGGATAGACGGCATAATACCATTTCCCATACAAATTGCAATAATAAGTGCTAATAAGCCAATATGGCCATAAAATTTACTTGTTACGATATAAGTTGGAATAATTGATAAAGGAAAATTCATTTTCGCTACTTGGTTAAACTTCATAGATACTGATTTCGTACCTTCAAGAATACCTTGGTTAACAAAGAACCACATGCTAATTCCTACTAGTAACCATAAAATAAATGGAATGCCATGTATCGGTTGATTACTACGAATTCCCATACCGAAGACAAACCAATACACCATAATTTGAAGTGCTGGGTTAAGTAATTCCCAAGCCATACCTAAGTAATTATTTGTATTTGTTATTTTAATTTGAAATTGTGCAAGTCGTTGCACTAAATAAAAGTTTTTTATATGTTCTTTAAAAACAGTTCCTACTGCCGACATTGAAATAAACCACACTTTCAATTGTAAATTCATAATGGCTTTTAATTTCTTTAACTACTGATTAAAATCGTTTTATTATAAAATTTCTAAATCAACGTTTAAAATGATTCATATAAATCCATTATATATTTACGCAACTTATTCGTCGAAAATTTTATTAGGATAGATTTAATTCAGAAAAGAAAGTAAAATTAATATATTGTTTACAAAAAAGATACAAAATCTCATATACACTTTACACTAGGTTAATAAATTTAACAACTATTGAGTGATGTATTATAATCTATATAATAAATCATAAGAAAGGAAAAATCATGAGCGTATCTGTTAACATAAATCATGTGACAAAAGAATATCGAATATATCGCAATAATAAAGAACGTATCAAAGATGCGTTAATTCCTAAAAATAAAAACAAAACCTTCTTTGCTTTAAATGATGTGTCTATTACTGCTTATGAAGGTGATGTGATTGGTTTAGTAGGTATAAATGGTTCAGGAAAATCCACGTTAAGCAATATGATTGGTGGTTCATTATCTCCAAGTTCTGGAAATATAGATCGTCATGGTGAAGTAAGTGTCATCGCCATTAATGCCGGTTTAAATGGGAGACTGACGGGCATTGAAAATATTGAATTTAAAATGCTTTGTATGGGGTTTAAAAAGAAAGAAATTAAAAGACTTATGCCTCAAGTTATTGAATTTAGTGAGCTTGGCGAATTCATTTATCAACCTGTTAAAAACTATTCAAGCGGTATGCGTGCGAAACTTGGTTTCTCTATCAATGTAACGATTAATCCTGACATTTTAGTTATCGATGAAGCACTATCTGTTGGCGATCAAACATTTACTCAAAAATGTTTAGATAAAATATATGAGTTTAAAGAAGCAAATAAAACGATTTTCTTTGTAAGTCATAATATCAGACAAGTGCGTGAATTCTGTACTAAAATCGCTTGGATTGAAGGTGGAAAGCTAAAAGAATTTGGTGAATTAGATACAGTGTTACCTAAATATGAGCAATTTTTAAAAGATTTTAAGAAAAAATCTAAAAAAGATCAAAAAGCATTTAGACAACAACTTGATGAAAAACGGTTTGTTGTAAAGTAAAAGAGGTAGAGACCTAAGCGATTCATAGGCTTAAGTCTCATCCTCTTTTATTTTTTCTTCTTATTCTGCAATTTCCAAACTTTAAACATAAATTTAGGAATACTTTTTATACGACCTATTCGCTTCCAGTCAATAAGTAATCGGTATACCCATTCAATATTTAAATTCCTAAAAAGACGGGGCGCTCTTTTTTTAGTACCACTAAACACTTCTAACGAGCCACCTACCCCCATCATTACTGTATGCTTAAAATTACTTTCATTTTTTTGAATCCATTCTTCTTGTTTTGGAAAGCCCATTCCAACAAACAAATAGTCAGGATTGAAACGTTGAATTCTTTTCACTACAGTTTCATCTGACAGATCAATATACCCATGATGATACTCAAAAGTAACATTAGGATATTTCTGTTGTAATTTATGTTGTGCTTGCGCAACAATTTCATTTTTTGATCCTAACAAGTATACCTTTTGACTTTGCTCGTGTGCAAATTTAATACATTCTTCCATAAGTTCAATACCTGGTACACGTCGCTTTAATGGTTGTTTTAATCTATTAGAAGCTTTAACTACACCTGTACCATCCGCAATGATATAACTTGCACTATTTATAAGCTTTCTATAGGTTACATGTTCAGAAGCATACACTACGATTTCAGGATTAGCAGTTACAATAAACAAGTTATCATTTGTATTATTTTCAAAAAAATGTTTAATATTTTCAACCATATCCAACATTGTCACATTATCGAATTGTACGCCTAATATATCTACTTTATCGTTTTTTTTCTTTTTTGAACTATACATTTACGTTAACTCCCTGCTTTCTTACCCTCTTTATATGTTGTAATGAATTTATAATAACCTCAACTTATTCATCATATATTATTTTTATCATTGTATTCAAAAATACGTCTAAAGTCTAAAGGTCCAGTTTATCTTAATGATTTATAATAGAAGTCATACTATTAACGTGAGGTTGATTATGGATTATTTGCAACAATTTTTAACTACGACTGTTATCTTAAATATTTATTTAGTCATTATTATAGCAATATTTTATATAATTATTCATCAAAATCGACATTGTTCTTTTAGTCAATATTTAGATATTTACTTAAATTATATTCCAGTACTGACTCATGAAATGGGTCACATTCTATTTAATAAGTTAAGTGGGGGGCATGCTAAAGATCTTGTCATTGTTGTACGCCCTAGTGAACGTAAAGAAACGTTACAACAAGGCTATGCAATAACACAATCTAAATCAGTTACTGGACAATGTATTACGACATTAGGTGGATATGTCATGCCACCAATCATGTTAATGATAGGTTTTTGGACCATTCATTTTAACTATCCAAGCTTATTTTTAATCTTATATAGTTTGATATTTATGTATTACCTTATTTTAACATCTCGAAAATTGTCTCCCATTATCGTTTTAATCATTTTAATTTCATTATTGTATTTTTTATTGCAAGACAATAATCAATTTATGATTTTTTATATCGTAGTCCTCCTATGCCATCTTATCTTAGGTGTCCTATTAGGAGAAGTTTTGCAATCTAGTTGGACAATTATATTATTGACTTTCCAAAGAGTAAAAACACATTGGGATGGTAATACTTTAGCTGAATTGACACATTTACCAACATTATTTTATAGTCTATTTTGGATTATGATTAACGGTTTCTCTTTATATTTAATATACAAATTTATGATTTAAAAACGGCTCATCATATTCAAATTGAATAGATGACGGTTTGTTTAATTTTTCTCTACAAATATATTCATTGCATTATCATAACTTAGAATCGTCATAGTTGTATTATTATTTATAATCATGACTTTATTGGTTTTATCTTTGGATACTATTTCAATGTTATCTCCAATTGAAATATGCTTACTGGATAGATAAACAAGTAAATCCGTTCTATCGCGAACACGTTTAATGTTTACTATGTCTCCTTCATCATATTCAAGTAATGAGTCATTATACTTTTCTTTATAAATATAATTTCTTGGAATAATTCCTCCATGCGGACAAGTTTCAGGATAATTTAACAGTTTATCTATCCTTTCTAAAAATAAGTCAGAAATTTTATGCTCCAAAATTTCCGCTTCTTGATGTACTTCTTCCCAATTATAATTTAACACTTCAATTAAAAATTGTTCTAATAAACGATGTCTTTTTATAATATCGAGTGTATGAGAGAGACCTTCTTTAGAGAGTTTTACCCCTTTATAATGTTTAGTTTCAACAAATCCAGCTTTTTCTAAACGATTTACCATTTCACTTACAGAAGGTGGTTTTATATCTAAATATTGAGATAGTATTTTATTTGAAACAAAAGCGCTATCACCACCATTAGTTAGAATTGCTTTGAGATAATCCTCTTTTTCTTCAGTTAACATGATTTCACCTCATAAACAGTTTCATCTTATTGTATCACGAATGGTTGAGTAATGTAGTTGTCTTCTATCATCTTACAATAAGAGGAATACATCTTAAATTTCAATTTTAAACCTTCCATTTATACTAAAAAAACCTAAGACATAGCGAGTTGTCTTAGGTTTAGTATTAATCATTATTGAATTATTAAATTAATCAGTTAAACTGTCTACAATAACCATTTCATCATAGTTAATTGCCTCACGTAATTTTAAAGCTGTCGCTTCTGTAATCTCTTCATCACTAATAAGTTCAGTTAAAATACGACGTTGCTCTCTTAAAGCATTCAACTTAATTTTAGTAATTGAATCTTCAGAACGTGTGTTAAAGAAGTTAGATGGTGATAAGTTGTCTATTCTCATTAAATATCCATCACATATCATACCCACTTCTAATTTATTATCTTCATTTGCCTCTTTAACAAGTCGGCTTACAACATTATAATGGACTCTTTTATTGATTTTAGAAAGTTCCATTAAGTTTTCAGTAACACTTAATGATGAAGCTGCATTTGTACGTGTACGAATATGACGTTTCAAAAGTAATCCTCTAATTCCAACAATAATACGACGACTGAGTGAAGCTTGTCTATAAACTTGTGTACGTTCAGCAAATCGCATATAGTTTTCTAACATGCTTTCCGTAATTTCGCCTTCATCTGCTAATTTTTCAAGCGTTTTTGTTTCTACGTTAAAAGCAATTCGTTGTAAACGTTCCAGCTCTTTTGAATTCTCGTCATCTTTTTCTACTGATTTTAGGAAAGTTAATTTATCATGATATTCTTTAATAACATTTCCATATCGATAGCTTGTTTCAAATGAGGAACGTTTGTTTAAATAATCAATCACGTGTTCTAAAATATAAATTCTTGCTTCTTTAAAATTCATACTTCCTATTTTAGGTTGAGGTGCATTTTTCGTAACAAAAGGTAAAATGATTTGTGCAATCACTAAGCTTAAGATAACCATACCTGAAGAAATAAAGAGTAAGTCATTACGATACTTAAATGACTCATGATTTTCTAAATAGTAAGGTAACGTTAATGCGATTGCGAGTGAAATTGTTCCATGAACACCACAAAAAGTCATAATTAACGCATACATACTTCGTTTAGGGGGTTTCTCTTTCGTATTTGTTCCATCATCATTCATTAATTTTTGGAATGGACTGACTGATAGATAAAATAAAGGATATAGTACATAAACCCAAATAAATCTAAATACATATACAGCCAATGCTACTAATAAAGTAATTCCTATTAAGAAAAGTAAGTTATGTGGTTCACTTTTAATAATTTTTACAATGACTTCCGGCACTAAGAAACCAAGTATCGAGAATACAAAACCATTTAACGCATAGCCTAAAATATTCCACGTATGGTTATAACTTAGTTGAAGGCGTGTACGTGTTTGAGCAATACGGTCACGTTCAAAACCATGAACAAGTCCAGCCACTACAGCAGCAATAATACCTGAAGCATGGAATAGTTCTGCCACAAGATAGGTTACAAATGGTGTTAACAATTGAAGAAATACAAACATATTAATATTTTCAATACCACGTCGTGTTAATGTTAGACGAAATCGAACAAGTAATATACCGATTAACAATCCTACAATGGCCCCTCCGATTGAAGCAATTAAGAATTGTTGAATCGCTTCAAATAATGAGAAAGCGCCAGTAACAAGTACCCCTACTGCTATTTTAAATGAAATGATACCTGCAGCATCATTTAATAAAGACTCACCTTCTAAAATCGTCATTGCACCTTTTGGTAATACTTTACCTTGAGTAATAGCTTGCACTGCCGGAGCATCGGTAGGACAGAGAATTGCGGCAATCGCAAACGCTGCACCAATTGGTAAATCTGGCCATACTAAGTGAATAAATAACCCTACACCTATGACGGTAGTAATTACTAAACCTAATGCCATTAACATGACAGGTTTAATATATCTTCGTAAATGTACCCTAGATACATTAACACCTTCAACAAATAATAAAGGTGCAATGGTAGCTAGCATAAAGAGTTCAGAATCAAAATTGAATTCAACTGGTACAGGCAATATAAAGAGGATCATTCCTAATATGATTTGAATAAATGCAAGAGGTACTTTAGGAATAAAAGTATGAACAAAGGAGCTTACAATAACAACAGCTAGAAATATGAGAATCGTTTCAAATATTTCCAAACTTTCACCCCATTATTTCATATTTAATTTGAGATATAAGATACATTATCATCTTATTTATTTTAAACGTATGTAGTTATTATCTACCGTTCTTATGCTCTCAATTTAATATCAATTTTATCATTAAAATATATTCAGATTAACTAACTTGCACTTTCAAAATAATTCACTTAAAAACTATTAAGATATGCAATTATTCTTCTAAATCTTCAATATTTTTATCACCATGTTGTTTTCTTTCTTCAGCTCTATAGTTTTTAATATCATAATACAGTTTTTCTCGTTGTTCTTCTCTTTTTTTAGCACGACTTTTTAACTCATCTGTTGTATTAAATTCTTTTGAACTTAATAAAATGGAAGATTGTCTTGGTGCATCATCTTTTCTATACATGTATGCTCCAGTTCGATAAGCTGCTCTAGCAACAAGGTGCATACCAACAGCAGATGTTAAATTAATAAAGACAATGGATAATAATAAACGAACACTAAAGAGACCTTGCGCCGTCGTAAAGTATATTAATACCCCGATTAAAGTAAGTAATACAGAAAGCGTTGAGCTTTTCGTAGAAGCATGACTTCGTAAAAAAACATCTTGAAATTTTACAATGCCTATTGCACTAATTACTGCAATAATACTTCCTAGAAAAATAAGAATAGACGCAATCAACTCAGTGACGCTTTTTATGAGTTCCATTGAATACCCGACCTCCTCCAATAAATCTAGAAATAGATACAGAGCTTACAAATGAAATGATCGCAATTAACATAATTGAATCTAAGTACGCATCAGTATCATAAATCACGCTAACTACCCCAACAATGCACATAATGACGGCACTAGCTGCATCAAATGCTACGACTCTGTCTGCTGTTGTAGGACCTTTAATCAAACGAAACAATCCAATAATAAATGCAATACCAAATAATATTAAAGCTCCTGTACTAAAAAAGTTAGTCATCGCTTGGATCATCGTGACACCTCCATAATTAAACGTTCATATTGTTTAATACTTTTTAACAAATTAGCTTTTTCATTTTCAGAAATGTCTATACTATGAATAAAAAATTTATTGGTTAATTTTGAAATTCTAATCACTGTCGATCCAGGCGTAATAATAATTAAAATGGTTAAAAATGTAATGGCCCAATCACTTTTTAACTCTGTTTCATATGTGAGAAGACCAGGATTCATATCTTTTGTTTTAAATAAAATGTATTTAATGATACTAAGACTTGAAGTAATTAACTGATACAAATATATACCTAAAAACTTAATAGCTACCCATATTTTTACTAAATAAAATTCTTGACCAAAGAATCGGTGCAGTATATAAATCACAATTAATCCTATAAGATAGCCAGATACAAAGGTAGAGAATAAAAAAGAACCTTGGTCTTGAAAGAGTACCCATAGAAAAGCAATTAAGATATTCAATACAATTTGTCTCATTTATTCTCCTCCTTTAAATGTGGATTAACTAAGTGATGAAAGTAAGCATCATTTGTATTTAACTCTGTTGCATTTTTAGTAACATTCATAACAATTGGTGCTGCAAGACCCATAACTACTACAGCTACAGTTAATATGCCAATCATACCTTTTCGATGAGCAGGCAATGGATTGTAATCAACTTGCTCGCCATCTGCATCTCCAAAGTACATAATAAATAGTATTCTAAATAGACTATACATTGCTAAAAGACTTGTTAAAATCATGAGTGCTAATCCGATATAATTACCATTTTGAACCGCACCTTGGAAAATAAGCACTTTACCAGGGAATCCACTAAAAGGAGGAACCCCGCCAATCGCGAAAATCATAACGATAAATGCTACGCCAAAGAAAGGCTCTCTCTTTGCCAAACCATATAAATACTTATATTCTCTATAACCAGACATATAAACTAAACTACCAATAATAAAGAATAATAATGTTTTTACTACAATATCGTTTGTTAGATAAAAAATAGCACCATGAATTCCAGCAAATGTATTTGATCCTAAGCCTAAAATAATAAAACCAATTGATAAAATAACTTGATATGCTGCAATTTTCTTTATGTCTTTAAATGCAATGACTCCAAAAGCACCAATAATCATTGTAATACAAGACATAAATACAAGTATTGGGTGTGTAATATTTGGATGTTGATCAAATAATAAAGTGAAGAAACGAATTAAAGCATATGCTCCCACTTTCGTCATTAAAGCTGCAAATAAAGCTGCGAGCTCAGTATTTAATACTGCATAAGCTTTAGGTAACCACATAAATAACACTAACGATGCTTTTGAACCAAATGCAATCATAAATACAATTGCAATGACAACCACCATTTCATTATTGTGAATATCATCTAAGCGTAAGGCAACTTGAGAAAAGTTTAATGTTCCTACTAATTTGTAAAGTAAGCCAATACCTAATAAAAATAACCAAGACCCAATAATATTTAAAACAACATAGACAATGGCTGCTCTTAATTGTTCTATTGATTGTCCTAATGTTACAAGCACAAATGATGCAAGTAACATAATTTCGAACATCACATAGAGGTTAAATAAATCAGAAGTTAAAAAAGCACCAATCACACCGGTAGTTAAAAATAAAATAAATGTTGGTAAATAATAGCGATTCACACGTTTTTCAGCAGATCCAAATCCATACGCCATAATTAAAGTCACTACAAAAGAAGCGACTGTTACCATGAGTAAACTTAAAGTATCACCTAAAAATTGAATACCAAAAGGTGCTTTCCAACCACCAAAATCTAAAGTGATTGGTTTATGATTCATCACATAAATCAATAAAGCTAGCGAAATAAGCGTATTAACCGTCATTGTTCCAATATATAAAATCTTCGAAACTCTATTTTTATTCTTCGTAAATACAAGTAATAATGCACAAAGAAGTGGTAAGAGAATCGGAAGGATTAATAAGTTACTGTTCATCATCTTCATCCTCCCTAAGCACATCAATTTCTGATTCTTTTGTAACACGATATGTTCGATAAACTAATACAAGTAAGAAAGCTGTCATACCAAATCCAATAACAATTGCAGTTAAAACAAGTGCTTGCAATAATGGATCGACATAGTTGGTATTTGAACCACGAATAAGCGGTTCTGTTACGTGGTCACTATAGTGACCCATACTCATAATAATCAAATTACCCGCATGCGTATAAATCGAAATCCCTACAATAATACGAATTAAATTTAAAGATAATATCATGTATGTCGCTAAGAATACGAGAAATCCTATAATTAGTAATAAAATAAGATTCATGATTTACCTCCACTCAATGCCAACATAATTGTGACAATCACACCCACTACTGAAAGTACTATGCCTAATTCGAAAATCGTCACTGTAGTAATATGCATTTCATTAAATATTGGTAAATGAAGTGTAAATTCACTTTGATATAAAAATGATTTGCCAAAAAAGGTAGGCGCAATAGCTGTGATTAAAGAAATAAGCGCTCCAATAATCATTAATTTTCTAAAGTCGATAGGTAAACTATCCAATACTTTTTTTACGTCGAAAGCTAAAAACATCAAGATAAAAGCTGAGCTAAAGACGAGACCACCAATAAATCCTCCTCCTGGATTATTATGACCCGCTAAATAAATGTAGAAACCAAAAGTAAGTAAAATGAATACAACAATTTTAGTTACTGTTTTTAAGACTACGTCATTTTCTTTCATCTTGACCCCTCCGATCTTTGTAATTTAATAATGTATAAATACCTAAACCAGCAATAATTAATACCAAGCCTTCAAACATAGTATCAAGTGCTCTAAAATCACCTAAAATGGCATTCACAATATTTTTACCACCTGTGAGTTCTTTTGCATTCATATAATATTTAGAAATAGTTTCTAAACCATCACCTTGTTGTGCCATAAATACAAGTGTTACCACTGCGCCTGCAAAAATGAATGCTACAACAATTTTCATCATTTCTTTTTTCTTATCTGCTTTCTTACGAGAAATATTTGGTAAGCGTGAAAAACTAACAATGAATAATATTGTAGTCATCGTCTCTACTACAAGTTGGGTTAAAGCTAAATCAGGTGCCCTCATGATTAAATAAAATAATGCAACTGAATAGCCAATAATTCCATTTAATATTACCATCGTTAAACGTTGTCTTATAAAGACAAGTGCTATACCAACAACACTGATTGAAATCGCAAGCAGCACTTCTAAAGGCCCAAAGTCAGTAACATGCATTAGATGTAGTTTAGGAAACCCTACTCTTAAAAAGCCATACGCTACAAATAGTGAAAACACTAAAAGCGTAATCACATTGTAGTAATTTAATCGGTTCGTCATTACACCACGAATACTACAACCAGCATAATGTTCAAATATGCTATAAGCTTTACGATAGGAATTTGTAATCGATGCTGTTTTGATTAAGCGGTGCGTTAACACTTTCCAATTTACTTTTGTTGCTAAAATAATTCCTAAAATAATAACAATGATACTAAAAATAAGCGGTAAATTAATACCATGCCACTGGGATACATGTGGTGCCATCTTATCAACTTGGATACCTAAGTTTGTGACATTTCTTAATGCAGGTAAAACAATCGGATGCGTAAAGGTATTTGGGATAAAGAAGATAACAGGTAGCATCACAGCAAAGATCATTGCTGGTAAACTGAACAACCACGGCTCATGAATATGCTTTTTAGGAACTTCTTTTTCATTAAATTCTCCCCAATATGTTTCTTTTAGCATGTAAACTGCATAGACAAACGTGAATATACTTGCAATCACGCCTAATGCCACAATTATGATGGTTAAAGTTAAACTAAATTGCTCTAATTCAATAGATTTAACTAAAGAATCAAAAAACATTTCTTTACTTAAAAAACCATTTAAAAATGGTACTCCCGCCATTGATAATGCTGCAAGCGTCATACTCACGTGCATTTTAGGAAAGAATTTTCTCATACCATTTAATTTTTTAATATCTCTTGTGCCCGCTTCATGATCAATAATACCTACGCCCATAAATAACGTACATTTAAATAACGCATGATTCATGACATGGAACAACCCTGCAAATAAAACTAATGTGTAAATTTTAGCCATTGGTCCACTTGGATGCTGCGCAATACCTCCACCTAAACCAACCATTGTCATAATCATCCCAAGTTGACTAACTGTAGAATAGGCAAGAATTCCTTTCAAATCATATTGTCTTAAAGCTGTAAGAGATCCAAACATCATTGTGATTAATCCTACAAAAGTAACAATATAAATATAACTATTACTTAAGCCTAATACAGGTGTGAATCTAAATAGTAAAAATATACCTGCTTTAACCATTGTTGCTGAATGTAGATAGGCACTTACAGGGGTTGGCGCAGCCATAGCTTTAGGTAACCAAATATGAAATGGAAATTGAGCTGATTTTGTGAAAGCTCCAATAAGCATCATAATGATCATTGGAATAAATAAAGGTTGCTCACTAATATGATGACTTTGCGATAAAATTTCAGTAATTGTATTCGTACCTGTCATTATGTACAACATAATAAAACCTGTTAATAATGCTAAGCCGCCAAATACCGTAATCATAAATGACTGTATTGCACCTAGCTGACTATTTGCATTACTATACCAATACGAAATAAGTAAGAAAGATGAAACACTTGTGAGTTCCCAGAAGATATACATAAGAATGGTATTATTAGATATTACTATACCTAACATACTAAACATAAATAAAAGTAAGTATATGAAAAATCTAGGTAAGTTATCACCATTAGGCGTTAAATATTGAGTAGCGTAAAAGAAAACAGCTATCCCTATAATAGAAATAATTAAAGCAAACATTAATCCAAGTCCATCTAGTCTTAAATCTAAATTCAAATCGATAGCTGGCATCCAAGCTAGTTTAAAAGAAATCACTTTCTGATGAAGTACACTAGGAATTTGAGATAAGAAATAAACAGAAGCAATTACTGGAGCAAATAGGGAAATATATCCCGCATAGCGTCTTAGAGGTCTAATAAATAAAGTGATTAGAACCATACCTATGATTAGTAAAAGTGCCCCTAGTAAATAAATTAAACTCATCAAAACCCTCCTTTTTATAAATTCAAAGCAATAATTGTATGATGATCTTCTTTAGGTGACAAACCAATAAATTTCAAAGTTTCATGCGTAGTCTGGTGTCCTAAATATTTTTGAATAATCGCAATAGAAATACCCGATTTATAAGCATGATATGCAAAAGTTTTACGTAGAGTAGTTAAACCAATATGTAAAAGGCCTAATTCTTTAGCTGCGTGGTGAATAATTCGATAAGCTTGCTGACGTGAAAGTTCTTTATGTGTACGAAGAGACTGAAATAAAAGATGATCATCTTTCAACTGATTTTCATAGATATATGTATCAATTTCATTTCTTAAATCAGAAGGAAGCATAATTTTGATAAATGGGGCACTTTGTTGAATCCAAGCTGTCTTTATTTCTTTATTTTCTTTATTCTTTATATCTTCAACTTTAAGATGTAATAAGTCAGTAAGTCGCATACCTGTATGTATAGCCAGTTTAAATAAAAGATAATCTCTGTCTGATTTCATTTGTAACACGTGATACATCTTCTTAATATCATTCTTTTTCTTAATAGGTTCTACATAATTCATTTATCCACCTCAAAAAAGTTTCTTATTTAATGATATATCATATTTTAGTAACATTAAAATATTTCGCTCAATTATTTTTGACTTCAAGTTACTTTTTTTAAAAATATTTTCGATATATAAAGTGTAAGGAGGTGAAAGTAAGATGAACGAAATTACTCAGTTATCTGTTATTTGTACTCACGTTACACATGATACAAATGGAAAAGCTAAAGAAATTAAACGTCGATTTAATAACATTAATACACGTGCTTCTGAAGCAGACATCAAATCATTTGTAACAACAATTTCAAATTTGATTGAAGAATCTTTCGATAAAGTTGAAGTTGTAAAAACTCAAGGATTAGTTTAATGAATGATTTTATTAAAAAGGAGGTATGAACAATGTCAAAAACGTTAGAACTTATATTTAAGACAAATCTAAACAAAACAGCTAAGTTACAATTACCACAAATTTCAGCAACAATAACAGAAGCTAATGTACAATCAGCAATGGAAAATATCATTAAGTTAGATGTTTTAAGATTTACCAGTGGCGCTCCAAGTAAAGTCGCTTCAGCTCAGATTGTAGATAAAACAACAACTGTTTTATTTGAATTAAATTAATTGACATAGTAGACGTAAGTTACAATATCAAATTTTACTTCACGTCTTCTAAACAGTAGATTGAGAATGGATGAAGAGTTCTAACAGAATTCTATCCGTTCTCTTTTTTAGTATAGAATTTTTTTATAAATTTACGTATAATAATCATATTTGATAGTAAAAATAATGGAGGAATTAAGTTTGCTTTTTCTATTTGTACTTGGAATTATTGCTGGTATGATGGTGCCTATTCAAACATCGATTAATTCTAGATTAGGTCGATTTACAGAATCATCTTTTTATGCCTCTACGATTTCTTTTTTTGTAGGCACTCTATTTTTATTAATACTTAATATCATTTTTAATATCCAAATGTTCTCAAGCTCATTTTATGCTGGTCACTCTATTGATTATCATTGGTGGGTTGGTGGCTTGCTTGGTGTATGTTTCTTAACAGGTAACTTATTACTTCTTCCAAGATTAGGTGCAGCACTTACGGTTGTGATGACAGTTGCTGGTCAAATCATAATGGGTGTTATTATTGATACATTGGGATTACTTGGAGCCAATCAAACATCTTTTACTTTTTTAAAAGGTGTGGGAATTATTGTTTTATTATTCGGAATTCTTCTTATGAATCATATACCTAAAAATAAACTTAAAGATAAAAGAAATATCTCACTTTATATTTGGTTGTTCATTGGCTTTATTTTCGGATTTGCGCCTCCACTACAAACTACAATCAATAGCGGACTTTCAAATCAAATGCATTCTTCTTTATTCGCTGCACTAGTTTCTTTTACTGTTGGAACTATTGCGTTATTTATTCTAACAATCATATTTAATAGAAGTTTAAAAATGAAACTATCACAACATCATTTCGGTCGTATTAAACCGCTCTATTTTATTGGTGGAATTTTAGGTGTCGTATTCGTTACATCTAATATTATATTAATGCCCTATTTAGGTGCTGCTCTTACAACTATTGTCGCAATGCTTGGTCAAATGATAATGGGCGTCATTATTGATCACTTTGGCATTGGTGTACCTAAAAATGAAATGACTTTCCGTAAATTTATAGGATTAATCGCTATAGCAATTGGTATTGTTTTATTACGTTTATTTTAATGGCTAATAAAATTAAACTTTTATCTAAATCTTCGTCTTCTTAATGAAATAATTGAGAAGACTTTTTTGATGTCATCATTTAATTATGTTGTATTTAGCTCTAAACTTGTATAATAAATGCATATTAATGTTTAGAGGTGATTATATTTGAAAAAGTTTTTATCCCCTTTACCAATACTGGTAACCCTCCTCCTTCTCCTTATTATTTCGTTTGGATTTTATATTTATTCTAAGATTCCTAAAACTACTCATTTAAGCAAAATAGAAACGATGACTGTAAAACCACATTACTCTCTTTCTTTTCAAGGCGTTCAGCAAGCTAAACAAAGTTATACACTTTATTATGAGCCCTCATTAGGTATTAGTTCAGATATTCTAGTAAAAAATAACGAAACGATATCTAAAGATACACCCATATTTAAATATTATAATCCACACATTGAAAAACATATTCTTGCAAAAAAGAATCTTTTATCTTCAATACAACACTCAAATAAAATATCCTCCGATAACTTCAACCAACAAGTTCAATTATCTAATGATATACTCAACTTACAGCAACAACTTCAAACACGTATTTATGCTCCTATTAAAGGTCGAGTCACTGTACTTCACCCTTTCCCTTCAAAATCTCATACTGAAATTATGCAAATTAATAGTGATGAACGAATCATTCGTGCTAAAATCAATGAATCTCAACTCAAACAGCTTAAAAATAATCAACTTGTTCAAGTTTCTATTAAAAATACTAGGCAATTTGAAGGAAAAATTTTATCTATTTCTTCTATTCCTTATAAAACTGAGACATCTTCCTCTTTTTATAACGTAGATATTTCTACAGATCCTTCCTACCCTATTGGATACCATTTTAATCTTCACTTAGGAACAACAGAATATGAATTACCCAATAAAGTCATTTACAATAAAAATTATGTTCTAGTTATACATAATAAAAAAATTATAAAAAGAAACATTAAATATATTAAAAGTAAAAAAAGTGGGTATATTATGGTATCCAATGGATTAAATATTGGTGATAAAATTATTACGCATCCTTCTACATCTTTATTAGAAAGCACCGAATAATCTTTTATTTTAGTATATTAAACTTTAATTTTATAATATGGAGTATCATAATAATTGTTCTTAATTAAATCTTTTATAAAATTTGCTTATTTTTATAAACAAAGTATTAATTAATCAAAATATTGTTTTATTAAGTGCATTTTCGTTTACTTTCTAATTTTATTTAGTTATAATTAACTAAATAAAATAGAATTAAATTAATTTATTTAATCTAAATTATTAATAGCTTTTTTAAACTAATAGTTGACGTTATATATAGATAAATTTAACGGATGCATAAAAAATAGAAAGAATATTAATTGGGGAGGTCTTAAAATGGCTATTTCAAAAATTAATGACTGCTTTGAATTATTAGCAATGATTACTTATGCAGATAAATTAAAAAGCATTATTAAAAAAGAATTTTCAATTAGCTTTGAAGAATTTGCTGTTTTAACTTATATTAGTCAAAGTAAAGAAGAAGAATATTATTTAAAAGATATTATTAATCACTTAAACTACAAGCAACCTCAAGTAGTAAAAGCAGTGAAAAATTTATCTCAAGAAGATTACTTCGATAAAAAACGTAATGAGCATGATGAAAGAACAGTATTGATTCTTGTAAATGCAACGCAACGTACAAAAATTGATGAATTACTTAATAGAGTTAACAAACGAATCGAAGAAGCTAATAAAGAAACAGAATTATAATAGTAAACCCTAAAGAGACTAGAACTTTAAAAAACCTAGAATAATAGCCCGTAGATAACATTCGTCTACGGGCCTCTTTTATAGCCATAATTCATATTATATGATGTTGTTTTCTGTAGAATAACTTCATTCTAATATTTATAAACATTGTTTAATAATTTTTTTATATCTAGAACCCCACCCTTTAGGTTGTTCTGTTTCCTTAGATATTCTATTGTAGATAATTTTGACTCTATGCTTATAATTTTATATCAATAAATTTGTAGTATGAGATGCATCATTTTTTTCTACAAAATTTAAATATAATGTTAAAAATTTCTCTTCTTCTTCTATATGAGGTGCATGCCCTGAGTCATTAAATAAAACATAATTTATATTTTTAAATTGATTTTCAAATTGTTGATTCTCTTTATTGATAATAATTGGGTCATAACGTCCTTCTACTATCATAGTTGGAACATTGATATCATGTGTGACTGTATTTGATTGATTCTCTGTATCTAATAAGGCTCTTGATGCTACTGCACTATCTTCATCGTCTTGTTTACTATATAAACGTTGACGTTGAAACCACTTCATTGCAACGTCACTTTTTTTGTAAATATATGGAAATAATATAAGTAACGCTTCAGATTTATTAAACCCCGCTACTTTATCTTGGTGCTCAATCATTAATTTTGTAAAACCATGGACAATATCTTCAGATTTAGAAGATATAATTGTTAAAGATCGCACTTTCTCTTTATATTTTTCGGTAAAAGCTTGTGCAATAATTCCACCCATATCATGTCCTAATAAATGTGCGCTTTTAATACCTAATTGTTGCATTAACATAATTAAATCTTTAATGTGATCATTTAAGTTATAACTCGTAGGATGTGTAGATTTCCCATGACCTCTCACATCGTAAACAATGACTCTATAGTGTTTTTTCAACTCTTTTTTTAATGAGTAAAACCCAGCTAAATTACCATCTAAACCATGAATTAAAATAACGGGAATGCCTGTACCTGCATCTTGATAAGCTATCTTTATTTGATTAGACGTTTCAATTTTTTTCATATCGGCACCTCCCTTAGTATTTACTATACCCACTAAAACATATTTAACGCTATAAACATGTATACAATTAATTATTTTTTTATTTAAAAATTTTTATATAATTTAAATAAAAAAACTCAACCCTATTAATCAGGGTTGAGTTAAAATCATATATTTTATTAAATACTTCTTCTAGATGATAATCGTATAGTATATGTAACAATTAGTACGACGATAATAATCCAAATGATAAGTGAAACAGTTTGAGCGACATTTGAATTTACAATAACAGCATCAATCGTCTTTTGAGAGAATAATAAACCTACTGCTGTATATTCTAATCTTTTAAAAATAACCCCGCATAAACTCATTATAAGTCCCATAAAGAAAATAAATTGATGACTATACATAGTAATAGGAACAATGCCTATAGTGAGATTAAATGCACGCATAATAATAAGAATTAAAGCAATAATTGCAATCATATAGCCTATGATTATCTCTGTGCGATTACTATATAAATATTTTTTTCGAGCAATTTGTATATGAATAAAAATAGTAATCGGGAAAATAACAATACAATAAAACAAAGATAATATAGTTGCAGCTTGGAATGGAACGTATTGCTTATCATATAAATATGAAATTAAAATAAAATTGATAATAAAAAATATAATAGGATTCAATTGTAAACCAAATAAATTTCGTTGAATAATTAGGATAATTTGAGCCGTTGATTTCCCTCTAAAATCAAGATAATCTTGCTTTTTTTCTTCAGATTTTTTAAAGTCATTACGTATATTTTCTTTAATGTCATCGATAAGTTTAGGGGGCATGCCTTTATGAGTAAAATAATCATTCACATTTTCAAGTAATACTTTATCGTTTGATCGCATATGTTGCTCCTTTATCAAATGTAAGTTTTAAAATACATTCAATTTATTCATTTCAACATTTTATCATAGATTTCAATTGATTTCTTTTCATAAAAAGAAGTAGGATAACGAATCCCAGATTGAATTCGTTATCCTACTTCTATATATTTCATTACCTTTTAAATGAAATGGATTATACGTCACTTTAACTAACTACTTCATTACATTATTTATTAATATCAATACGATATAATTTTAATACTTTGTCTTTAGGTGAGCTTGAACCAAATTGATAGCTTGTTTTACCGTTTTGAATATAAGCAAAATTGCCACTTACACTATTATATTGAACACGTTTAATGGCTTTTTTACCTACGCTTTGTGCTACTTTTTGATAAGTTGGACCATTGGCTTGATTATAAGTCATTGATACTCTAGTCACATAACCAGTATTTTTTTTACCGATGGCAGTAACAACTAATACGCCTTTATTTGTATGGAATTCATAATATTTTTCTTGATTATTTGGATTATATGAATAAATAGGTGTGCCATAGTGATTAATAACATTTTTAATTGATTCACCTATTGTCACATTTTCTAATGTTTTTTGATCTTGAGTTAATTGTTGTACAGTCTGAATCGAATTACCACTAGCTGCTTCAGCATGATTATAGCCTACTCCTGTCATTACTAGTCCTGAAACTAATAGGGCTGTTGCTAACTTTTTCATAAGCACTCGCTCCTTTTTCTTTTATGCTTAATTACAGTATACCCTATCCATTACAAAAATAACAGAAATATTACAAAAACATTACAAAATATTTCTTTTTTATAATCCATTCATTTTGGTAAATAATATTATTTAGTGTTGAGGCATATGTTTTTTTATAAAAGGTGTCACATCATGGATAAACTTCTCTTGTTCTTCTTCAAAAGGATACATGCTTGACTTCGAATACACTTCAAAATGTACATTTCCTATTAAATCTGCTACTTCTTTAGATTCAAGAGATGTTATTCTTTCTCCATACGCACTTGCAACTATAAATGTGGGTTTAGTGATGTACTCAAATACTTCTGCAATTCCTCTTTGTTTAAATACTTCATCTACTGCTTCTGTCTCTTCTTTAGTAGAAATTGAATTAGTATCTTCGACATTTTTTAAGAACTTATTCACTTTACGATGTTTATAATAGCGATGTTTATCTAAAAACTTCTCTTGTTTATCTTCATTCCAGTTACGGATTTTATGTGCGTATTTTCTAAACAATCGTTCTTCTGGTAACTCTCCTTCAATAGATGTCGGATTGATCATTGTTAACGAAGAGACATACTCTGGATATTGCTTTGATAAATGCGCAATAATTGTAGCACCCATTTCATGGCCAATAAAAGCCGCTTGATCTATGTAGAGATAATCTAATAATAAAATAATATCATCTGCAAATTCATTGAATTTAATATGTCGTGGTTTATCTGAATATCCATGACCACGTAAATCCAATAATACGACTTGAAATGTTTTTGAAAGTGCATGAGCTAAATTTTGAAAAATTGAAGCATTTTCAAACGCAGTATGTACAAGCACTACTGGGTATCCTTGTCCCATAGTATTGTAATTTAATGTAAATCCACCTTTTCTTGTAAATAATTCCATTTAATTATCTCCTTTTTTTTGTTTATTTATGGATAAAATCGTTAAGAGCTCTTCTATTGTTGTAATGATATAATCTACTTCTTCTTCTAAAGGTTCTAATTCAGCATTTTCTTGTTTATACCAAACGCTTACCATTCCCATAGCACGTGCAGGAGCAACATCATTTAAGGCATCATCTCCAACATACATAATTTCTTCTGGTAAAACGCCGAGTTGATCAATCATATCTTCAAAAATACGTGGGTGAGGTTTGCGATAACCTACTGTTTCAGAAGTTGATAAATAATTAATCACGTGTTCTATTCCTAATGAATAAATCCGAAATTGTTTAATCTTTGATTTCCCGTTTGCAATTACACCGAGTAAATAATCATGCTCTGACAACTTTTCAAGTGTGTATAATGTATCGTAGTATGGAAATACATATCGATAGAAATGCATTTCGAAATCATGAAATAAATCTTTCCATTTCAATCTATCGATGTGAAATTGTTTTATTATCTCCTTATATACATAAGGTTTATCGTTATCTTCATCATCATCTAATTCTATAAATTTATGTTTAAAGTCAGCAAGTTGTACATGTACAAAATAATCATGAAAACGTTCATATTGTTCTTCTATAAATTTATCTCGAGACTTAGTTCTATCCAATAATGTGCCTTCTAAATCGAACACAACTGCTTTGATTTGGCTTAAGTCCATTTTTATTTACCTCTTATCACTATAATTATTCTTATTTTAATAATTTTTGTTCACTTCACTAACGTGTTGTATTAGATTGAGTGACTAAAATATAAAATAATATGGGTATCCCAACAAGTGATAAAATAATACTTGCTGGAATTTGCACTGGATTGATAACAATCTTCCCTACAACATCAGCGAATAGCATCGTTAATGCACCTATCAATATGTTTAATGTCATTTGTATAGCAAGACTATATTGAAAATAATATCGTTTAATTAATTGAGGTACAATGATGCCAATAAAACCTATAACACCTATAAACGCTACTGCTATAGCTGTCATAATAGATGTTAACAAAAGTACAATAAATGTTATCCATTGCACATTTAACCCTAGAGACTTACTTTTAGCTTCTCCTAATTGCAAGAGCTTAATTGGTGTAACTAAACTATATATCACAATAATGATTGGCAAAGAAACCATTGTAATATAAACGAGCTCATTCATTTCGGCATTCGCAAATCCTCCGAAATAATAGGCTAACATACGATTCGTACGTTCTGGTTTAATGAGTGTAAGTATATATATTAATGCATTAAAAAAAGCGCCTACCATAAGTCCAGATATGATGAGTACTCTAATTGGAAAATTTCTAGACAATACGATTGTCATTATAACAACAAGTAAAAGTGTCGTGATACTAAAAATGATAGAAAAAATTGGAATAAATAGAAAAGATACACCTAAAAATATAGCTAAACTTGATCCAAAAGTCGCTCCACTCGCTAAACCAAGTGTAAAGCTATCTGCTAAAGGATTATTTAATACCGTTTGAAATAATTGACCCGTCAACGTTAATATGGCTCCTACCATAAGTGCCTCAAATGTTCTAGGAACTCTAACCTTAAAAAAAATCATTTGATTAAATGCTTGATGTAATGACCCTAAACCCCAAAAAAGACTTATAGCTATTATAATACATAAGCAAAGTGTCCAAACTGAAAATGTTAAATATAGATGTCGTTTCATTTCCACTCACATTTCAATTATTATTTATTTCTTATATTACAATGAATATATCCTTACTACTAATTAAAATAAGATTACAAAATGATTCTTTCTCTGCTTTGCTAAACTTACAAGAATATATGTTGTATAAAAAGCCTACAACATTGTCAATATCGTTGTAGGCTTTTGAAAAGTCTCTCATCTTAACGTTTTAACGTTTATAAATTGCATCACGTAATTCTTTCATACCCTCATCAATACGAGGTCCTGGTCGTGAAATTTCGTCACCATTGACTGTTTCCACACGTTCATTTTTTACTGCGTTGACTTCAGAGAAACCATCACGTTCTTTAATCACTTCATAATATTCTTCTTTTGAAATACCTTCAGTTGAAATTAAAATATCAGGATTTTTTCTAATAATACTTTCTTTATCTACTGCTTTCCATCCACTAACATTTGAAAATACATTTTTTGTATCTAGTTTTTCTATCATATCATTGAAAAAGGTTTCTTTTCCTGCTGTATATATTTCAGGTTTTGAAGACACTTCTATAAAAACACTCTGTTTTTTATGATGTGCTGGAATTGATTCAATTACTTTTTGAACATTATCTTTTGTTTCTTTGACTAACTGTTTCGCCTCTTTTTCACGATGCGTTACTTTACCTACTTGCTCAAATGAATCGTAGACTTGATTTAAAGACTGAGCGTCTTTAACATATACTACCTTCACACCACTATCAGCTAAACTATCAAGTGTTTTTTTAGCAGATGATTTTTGAGATTCATGAGCTAAAATCAAATCAGGTTTAGCTTTTAAGAGTGCTTCCTTATTTAAGTTCATTGCATCAAATTGTTGCTTGCCTTTTTTCACGTTTTTTGGATAATCATCAACTGTTGATACACCTATAATATTTTTTCCAAGACCAAGTCTATATAATATTTCAGTATTACTTGGAATCAAAGATATAATACGATGATATGTATGAGTATTATTATTGTGATCCGTTGTTTTTTGCTCAGTTGAATGCGTAGAATGATGTCCTTTTTCACTCGATTGATTTTGTCCACATGCTGCTAAAACTAATACTAATGTAAATAAAATAATCCACAGCTTCTTATTGTTCATTTATAAACAATACCTTCCTTTCACAATTTTGTTTATTTCATATATTTATCATACCAAATTATTTATATCATTAATTTAATTCTATAAATTTTTATTGTGTAATTTTATATTATTGGTTAAACTTAATGATTTAATTCTATTTCAAAATAAAAAAAGAAGGAAACAGATTTCAAAATACATTCTGTATCCTTCCTGTTTTCATACTATACAGTAGCTATTTTAGGATTTGGGCCATACTTATTTGTCCCCTCATCACTATCTTTTATTGTAAATGCAAAAGTAATCACAAGAATAATAAGTAAGACTAAAGACATCGCTGCCACCATAATTCCTAATTCAAGCGCAATCATTCCGTTGAAAAAACCATCAATTGAAATACCGTATGTTCTATCTACAATACTTGAAATTTTTCTGATTGATGTAAAAATTAAAATAATAAGAGGTAGAACCATTGTGTGCCCTGTATCATGTAAACGACGTACCGTCATCGTAAACGTTCCTATAAAAATAATGATATCAATGATTTCATACACAATATCAAAAAATGTATGCCCTCCATTTAACCCCAAAGTAATGATATTAAAAAGTAAACTAATAATCACTAAAATAATACAATTAGCTAAAATAGCAAACCAATAATGGCGTCTTCTAGTTCGACTTTTTATATTAAAATAATTTTGCCAAAATAATTTGAACGCTTCTATCATGTTTAAGCTCCTTTTATTCATCAGATATATTATATATATATCATCACATATTATAGAACTTAAAAACATCTTTTATTAAATATCATTCCGAACCGCATCAGCAATATACTGATTTAAATTATCGTGTCGTTTGTTATTAATTGTTTTAGCAAATCGCTCATCATTCTCATAAATCGAGGCAATATATTCTAAAAATTGTTCATCTACGTTAGGTACTTGTGTTTGAAGAATATCTTTTAGTTCAGAAATTGCTTGTTTAACCTGTACATGATTTATTTTATAGTTTGCAATAAATAATTCATTCATTTTATCAAAGAATGAATGTAACCTCTCCATTGTTTTCTTATTTTTTTGTTGTTTTTCTGTAGAATTCAATCGTTTTTGATTCTCTTTAAAAGCTTGATAATAAGGAGTATGACTATATTTCATTTCAGCTTCTTTCTCATATTGATTCTGTATATTATCATTATTCCATTTACTCATATTAATCTCCTCTTTTCTATGATTAACGAGATGATGATTAAGAAAATGAATCATTTTGTTTAATTGATCTCTTTGTGCAACAATACGCTGATAATTATTTTCTAATATTATATTTTTCTCTTCTATACTGTTACTAAAATAAAGTTGAATATCTGCTAATGATAAATTCAGTTCCCTTAGAAATTGAATGGTCTGTAATTTAGAGATGTCCTTAGAAGAATAATAACGATAACCATTAGATGCAATATAAGTGGGCACAAGCAACTCGATTTCATGGTAATAATGAAGTGTGCGTTTAGTTACTTCGGTAATTTGACTCACGTCATTGGGTGTAAAATATGCCTGATTTTCCATTCTGACATCCTGCCTTTTTCTTAATCTATTTGATTCACTACTCTTTTCATCTCTCTATAAAAGAGACTAAGCTATGACGTCACGTCAAGGTCAATCCATTTTTGTAAAATATGGATCTAAGAAATGATATCTTTGTTCAATGGAACCATTAAAATAATTTTTTCCAAAGTTATCTAGTAAAGCATGAAATTCATTTGCATCTTGATTTGTAAAGTTTGAAGGTAATTCTACATATCTTTTTAATTTATCGTAATTCTCAGTATTGGCATAACCGAGTTTTTTATATAATCGACGTGTATAATGATCAGGAATAAATTCGACCCTCTCAAAAATATAAACTAGCAATACATCTGCTGTTTCACTTCCAATACCGTGTAGCTTAAGTAATTCATTTCTTAAATGTTCTCCATATACTTCATTAATCTTGCAATAATCAAACTGATATTGATTTAACCAGTTGAATAATGTAGAAATTGCTTTTGATTTATTGTTATAGAAACCACTAGAGCGGATTAATATTTTTAGTTCTTCTATCGGCAGATTTAATATGTTTTGCGGTTCAAAATGGGTTGCTTCTTTCAGCCGTCTAAGAGAAAGTGCAGCATTATTCCAGTTTGTATTTTGAACTAATATAGCACCTAATATCATCTCTTCACGTGTATCTGCTGGCCACCATCCTTGAGGCCCCATATGTTTTAATAATGCTTTGTAAAGTTGTTCTGTAGTCATCATTGACATCTTTTTACCTTTCTATAAAAAATAAACACCTTCACAAATAAGTATTCGTAAAGGTGCTTTTTAACTTAAAAGTATCTATATTACATTGATTCTGGTGCTGATACACCCACTAATGCTAATGCATTGTGTAATGTAATTTTAACAGCTTCAATAAGAGCAACATGTGCTTTTGTTTTTTCAATATCATCAGATAATACCTTTTCAGCATTATAGAATTTATGGAATGCTGAAGCTAGGTCTTGAATATAATTAGTTAATCGATGTGGTGCACGACTTTCAGCAGCACTTTCAATTGTAGGCTCAAACTCTGCTACTTTCTTCAACAAATCAATCGCTTTTTCATTTGTAATGGTACTAAAATCAGCGTTTTTGTCTATTTCAATACCTTTTTCTTTAGCTTGTTTTAAAATTGAACAAATACGTGCATGTGCATATTGTGCATAATAAATTGGATTATCTTGCGATTGCTCTTTTGCAAGTTCCAAATCAAAATCAAAGTGCGAATCAGGACTACGCATTGTTAAGAAATAGCGCGCCGCATCAATGCCTACTTCATCCATAATTTCACGTAACGTAATTGCATTACCTGTACGTTTACTCATTTTAACTTCTTCGCCATTTTGCATTAAACGAACCATTTGCATAATTTGAATTTCTAAACGATCGCTATCTACACCAAATGTTTCTAAACTTGCTTTTAAACGATTAATATAACCATGATGATCTGCACCCATTAAATCAATTAAAATATCATTGCCACGATCAATTTTATTGTAGTGATACGCTGTATCAGGTGTAAAGTACGTATAGTTACCATCTTTTTTGATTAGTACTCTATCTTTATCATCCTTAAAGTCTGACGTACGTAACCAAGTGGCACCATCTGCTTCATACGTATAGCCTAACTCATGCATTTTTTCTAATGTATTATCAATCGCACCATTTTCGTATAGTGATGTTTCACTAAACCAATTATCAAAATGAACATTGAAATCTGATAAATCTTTTTTCAATTTATCCATTTCATAATCAACACCCAGTTGTCTAAATGTTTTTAAGCGTTCTTCATCAGAGTAATCTTTCATTTCTGGATGTTTTTTGGCTAAGTCTTTACCAATTTCGACTATGTCTTTACCATTATACCCATCAGCTGGCATTTCATGACTTGTATCCCCTAATGCCTCAAAGAAGCGTGTTTCAATTGAACGTGCTAAATTTGTAATTTGATTACCAGCATCATTAATATAATATTCACGTGTTACATCGTAACCTGCTGCAATTAAAATATTTGCTAGTGAATCACCTACAGCAGCATTTCGAGCATGTCCAATATGTAAGTCACCAGTTGGATTTGCTGATACATATTCTAATAATATTTTTTTGTTTTTTGGTTCTTCCGCATAACCAAATTTATCCCCTTTTTGAATTGCTTCTGAGATGACAGCTGTTAAATATTGATTATCTAAATAGAAGTTGATAAATCCTGGACCAGCGATATCTACTTGTTTTACGTTTGCTTTACTTGTATCTAAATTGTCTACAATAGCTTGAGCAATATCGCGTGGATTACGTTTAGCAATTTTAGTTAAGACCATTGCAATATTAGTAGAATAGTCTCCATTTTTAGTATCTTTAGGGATTTCAACTTTAATTTCAGGAATATCTTCTGCTAGATTTGCTTTTTTAATACTTGCTTCAATTTCTTGTATTAAAGTTTTCTTTACTTTTTCAATAATATTCATTCGCCTATCTCCTTATACTTAAGTTCATATTGATATGAGCCCATTTTTTCGTCATTTTGATGTAATTCGTATTGTATTTTTAATTTTCCACCATTTTCATTTACAAAATGTAAAATACTCTTAGTTCTTACTATTAATGGAATGCGTCCTGCTGGTATAGTGTAAAGTGTTGTAGTGTCCTTACCTTCAACGAAGTGTAAGTTCATATTGATATCACCTTTACGTATCAACTTCACGCCATTGTCTTCAATTTTAATTGTTACATTAACAACTGCACTTTCAATTTGTTCTTGATATCGAATATAATCGGCATGTTTTTGTTGCCATGATCCTTGAGAAGAAAATTCAAATGTTTGTTTTTCTCCATTTTGTTTTAAGACTTGTTTCGTTTGAATGTGTATATTCTTATCCAACGTCTGACTCACCTTAATCTTTAAAATATTACACCACATTATAGCATAAATCCTATAGCGCTTGAAGTTAACAAAATTCTATCAACATTAGTTCAATAGTTATCATAAAAACGAGAGTGGAACAAAAGTCATTTTGCGTTTATTGTCCCATTTAAGTCCTTTCCCCAACTTACGTTACCCGTTGACTTTCTCTTCGAAAGTCTTTGTGTTGGGGCCCCGCTACAATTAAAAAATCTTGGTATCCTATGTTTTTAATTTAATTATCTACCTCTATGTAATGAAAAAGAGTCTAAGACGCTTATGTTTTAAGTCTCAGACTCTATTTTTCCAACCTATTATGTTTTGAATGTCACCATTAGTATCATGGTATTACTTTTTTCTTTCTAATATGTCTGCTTTTGATTCAAGTTCAACAATATCATAATGATACTTTTCTAAAAGTGTTCTATATTTATAGAAGAAAATGATGCCGAAACCGATTGATGCTACAAATAATAAGATATTTTTCATTTGTTGTCCTCTTTACTCCATAAATTAGATATAATCTTTTAAATAATTATATCATTAAATAACATTTTTATACATTTCTTAATAACTAAATGAGATTAGCTGTACCTTATTTCCCAGAAATAAATACTTTTGCTTCATTATCTTCTGGATAATAATACCCATTAAGGATCGCTTGCAATCAATCAATGCCTTAAAAGGCGATTTGATATAAACGCTTTTACTGTCTTTAGTACCTTCATAAGTTGAATTATCATGTGTTTCAGACAAAGGCTCGGCTCTTGCACGCTTGGCCTCTTCGAGTACATCTTCAATGTAATTTACCATTAATGATATATGATTAAAGTCTAAATCGTCGAATTTAAGCAGAAATTTTAATATGACGATTTAAGAGTTATTAGTAAACAAACTGAACAATCTCTTCAACAGATTTATCATAATGTAATGAAATCAGTTTATCAGTTTTATAATGTTGGAGATACTTTAAAAAAATAAAAACTCGAGATACTCAGTCATTGAATATGCACTGCTGAGTGTCTCAAGTTTTTTCTAATCAAATGCCTTAAATAACGCCTCGTTTGAGTTATTCCACATTGTTTCATTATGGGATATTAAAAAATCTTTTAATACTTTTTTATTTTCTCCACCAATTTGATCAATAATAACTTGATGTTTCATAGACTTATCCATCATATTGACATGTTCTGGCATACTCTTATAACCTCGACGAATACTTTTATTTACAAGTAAATAACATGCAGTGACGCCCGCGTAATAAGGACCATTTTCACCACGTTCAGTAGTCACCCAACATAACCAATATTCTTTAGCCTCTGGACCTTCCACTGATTCTTTATCAGTAATCCACTTTACGCCTTTTTCTACTTCCGCACGTGCATGCATACCGCCAATATCAACAAATGCTTCTTTATTTGCAATATCGATAAATACAGGTGCAATATTATCTAAACTAATCGCTCCTATATTTGTACCTTTATGACCATCTAGAGGATCATTTTTTATAATATTAAATTTAAACCCTTTATTTTCTGCCACGATGATTCCTCCAATACTTCTTTACCTTTTCACACTCGCTATTAAATCATAGCGTATATTATCATCAAATATTTAATTTAATTCATTCAATAAATTAATAATTGAACCTTTCACTTCCGAATCTTTAATATTAAGAATCATTTCTTTAGGATAGTATAGTTTATAGTCTTCTCGATTAATACCAGTAATACTTGAAATGACTAACGATTGGCTACTAATTTCTTTAATACTACCATTTCGTCTTAACAAATGGATGGGTTGTCGATTAGAACCAGGTCGATCATAATCATATGGTAAATCTGAAAATGCTTCACTAACAAAATAATATTCCGGGTCAATGCCACCTTCAATAAATAAATCCTGTAATTCAGTAATTGTAATAATCGAACCATCAAATGGAATATACTTAAAGAGATCACGATTAATAAATCGACGCGCTAAATCACTTAAGATCTCATCTTCTTCATGTATCCATTTCTTCAAATAAAATAATACAGTTACTTCATCTAATTCTACATACTGATCAATTGTCATTGTACCTTCAAAAAATGGAATAAATTCTTTTGGATACATTTTAAATTGATAGTCTTCCTTATAAAGCTGTTTGACTCGCTTAAGACAATTATTTAATAGTACTTCTCCACCACGACTTACGGGATGAAAATAGATTTGCCAATACATTTGGTAACGACTCATAATAAAATTTTCTACAGCATGCATACCACTTTCTTTAATAAGTACTTCATCTTTTGATGGTCTCATTAATCGAAGTATACGCTCCATATCAAATGTACCATAAGATACACCGGTGAAATAAGCATCACGTTGCAAATAGTCCATACGATCAGCATCAATTTGAGATGAAATCATGGAAATGACTAATTTATTTTTATGCGTTTTATTAATAACATCGGCTACTTCCTGAGGAAAGGTCTCAGACACTCTACTTAATACTTCGTTAACCTCAGTGTTTCCAGTAATAATTTCTTGAGTAAACGCTTCGTGATCCGTATTAAATATCTTCTCAAAACTATGTGAAAACGGCCCATGACCCAAATCATGTAATAAAGCTGCACATAAAGCAAGGGGGCGATCTTTATTATTCCATGCTTCACGCCCAACAAATGATTCATCAATCATACGTCTTACAATTTCATAGACTCCTAAAGAGTGTCCAAAACGACTGTGTTCTGCAGTATGAAAGGCAAGGTATAATGTACCTAATTGCTTAATACGACGCAAGCGCTGAAATTCTTTAGTTTTAATTAAATCCCATATTAGTTGATCTTTAACATGAACATACTTATGAATTGGATCTTTAAATACTTTTTCTTCAGCTAATTTTTTAGTTACATAAGATGATTGTGTCAAGTTCATCCTCCTCTTTCATACTTGCTTTCATCAGTAGTAATATGAATTTAAGTTGATTAATTCTTATAATACTTTCTTCATTAATGCTAAATCTAATTGTTCACCATACATTTCTGGTTGATATGAACGAACTATTTCAAAACCATGATGTTGATAATAATGAATAGCTTCTTTGTTCTTATTATCAACTTCTAAAAAGACCGTATCATATTCATTTTCAAATTCATGTAATCCTTCTTCAAGTAAACTTGTTCCATAACCTTTATGTTGTACACCTGGGTGAACATAATGTGCGGCTAAGTATAATTCTTTACCATAGATAAAGTTAGCAAATCCTACAATTTCATTATTTTCTTCAACAACTAAAAAAAGTTGATCTTCTAATCGCTTTTTTAAATGGTGTTCATTATACGAAGCTGCTAATAATTCATTAATTGTTGATACTGCATAAATATTTAAATACGTATTATACCAAGCTTTTGTAGCTACATCTCTTATTGCTATAACGTCATTAGTTGTCGCTTTTCTAACTGTATACATGCTTCATTCTCCTGACATTTTATTGTAATTTAATAACAAAATTATATCATAGTATATTAATAAACGCTTTCACTCAACTTTAAGATGCATCTTATTAAGACAGTACTGCATTCCATTCCTGTGCTCTTTCTAGAGCATATACATCTTTCATAACATCTCCAGGTCTTTCTGCTGTACCAATAATATAACCATTTAGTTTTGCTCCGAGAAAATCTAAACTATATTCTAACTGTTTAATGCAAGGTTTCGCTTTTACTTTCGGACAATCTCCCCCAACTAAGATTAATCTAAAATCAATGTTAGACATTTTAGTTTTAAAATCCTGATATTTAGGATCGATTAATGATTCTGACCAATGATCGATAAATGCTTTTACAGATGCTGACACACTATACCAATACACAGGTGATGCAAAAATAACTGTATCACTTTCAAGCACTTGGTCAATAATCAATTGATAATCATCTATGTATGACTCAATTTGCTTTGATTCATGTCTATAATCTCTTACAGGTTTAAAATGATATTGTGTTAAATCAATCCAATTATATTGTTTTCCTTCTAGAGCATATTGTGTTAATTGAGCAGTATTTCCTTGTGGACGACTTCCACCAAATAATACAGTAATCATGTATCTTACCTCTTTTTTAATTTATATTATTAATGTGTTTTTTCTATTTACTTATTATGTACCCCATCTTTTTACTTTTATTTATAATAAAAACTCCTACACCTATATAAACGGTGTAGGAGCCATTATTACTTTTATTTAACGTACTTTATTCAACTGGGAATAAATCATCTATTTTCTTAATTTCTTCTTCAGTCAGTTCAATATTTGCTGCTTCAATGTTTTCTACAACTTGATCAGCACGTTTCGCACCAGGAATAACAACATCAAGTGATGGACGTGTTAAGTAGAATGCTAATACAATATTAGCAATACTTGTATTATGAGTTTCAGCAATACTTGATAATTCTTTTACTCGACGTACGTTATCATTGAACACTTCTGGTTGGAAATCACGACGAGTTGCACGATGATCATCGAAAGTTTGATTTTCTTCATACTTACCAGCTAAAATACCAGAAGCTAATGGGAAATATGGTACAAAAGTAATATCATTTTCAGCTGCGTATTTCATTACTTCTTCATTTTCACGATGTAGTAAATTATATTCTAATTGAACAACATCCACATATCCGTCTTTATTCGCCTCTTTAAGTTGATCTAACGTAAAGTTTGAAACACCTATTGCTTTAATTTTTCCTTCTTTTTTAAGTTCTTGTAATGCTGCCACAGCTTCATCTTTTGGTGTATCCTCATCAGGAAAATGAATGTAATACAAGTCAATATAATCCACTTGCAAGCGTTCTAAGCTCTCTTCAACTTGTTGTTTTAAATAATCAGGTTGGTTATTTTGAACAACATCGCCATTATCTTTAATAACATGTGATCCTTTAGTTGCAATTTGAACTTTTTCACGAGGATATTCCTTTACAACTTCTCCTACAAGTTCTTCTGAGCGTTTAGGTCCATAAATAAACGCAGTATCAATTAAAGTAATACCATTATCAATAGCTTTTCTAACGACATCTTTTCCTTGCTCTTCATCTAAATTGGGATATAAATTATGTCCTCCGACTGCATTTGCACCTAATGCAACTGGAAATACATGAACATCAGATTTTCCTAATTGTACAAATTCTGCCATGATATTCACCACTCCTTAAAAATGTAGTTTCTATTTATAGTTTACCCGATTAGTAATGATAAATTCATTCAGTAGTGTTTAAAACATTAAATTTGACATATGTTTTATTTTATATTTAAATGTAACTAATAAAGTTACATTTAGGAGGTGCATCATTTGAATTTAGAATTTAACATTGCCGTTCACGTACTTAGTTTTTTAGTAAAGCACGACAACCAACAATTCAGTAGTCAATCTTTAGCAAAATTAACTTGCCTCAATCCAGTTCAATTACGTAGAGTGACTACTGTTTTAAATCAATACCAGTTTATTAATACTTCCCGTGGTAAAAATGGTGGATATAGTGCAAATCATTCAACTGCTAGCATTAAACTATCAGTACTATATCGTATATTTGTGCTTGAAAAAGATAGCCAACAGCGTATTTTCACAGGTCATGAGCAGAGCGATTGTGAAATATCAAGAAACATAGCAAAGACCATGTCACACTATAATCAAAAGGAACATCGTGTTATTTTAAATTTTTATGATACCCTCACAATTAATGATGTAATTAATGATACACTTCAGGAGGATACAACATATGACACATTATAATTTAATCGTTATTGGTTTTGGTAAAGCCGGAAAAACACTTGCCAAATATGCATCATCACAAGGACAACAGGTTGCTTTAATTGAACAGTTTACAGAAAGCTATGGCGGTACATGCATAAACCATGGCTGTATTCCATCTAAAGTGCTTGTTAATGATGGTATTAAACATGTCGATTTTTCAACTGCCTTTTCAAGAAAAAAAGAAGTAGTCAAAGCATTAAATCAAAAAAACTATTTAAACTTAGAAAATGATGAAAATATTACCTTGTTAAACTTTAAAGCACAATTTAAATCTAATACAGAAGTAGAATTAATTGATGAAAATGGTAAGTTAGTTCAAACACTGACAGCAGATAAAATTTTAATTAATACAGGTGCAAAATCTAATATTCCAAATATTGAAGGTATAGACTCAGCACAAAATGTATATGATTCAAAAGGACTATTAAATATTTCTTATCAACCTAAAGAATTAGTGATTATTGGTGGAGGATATATTGCATTAGAATTTGCCTCAATGTTTCAAAGCTTTGGTACAAACGTAACTGTACTAGAATATAATAAACAATTTATGGCCAGAGAAGATCAAGAAATAGTCACACACATGATTAATGATTTTAAAGATAAAGGCGTACGTTTAATTACTAATGTTGAAACAAAAGCATTAAAAAATGAAGGTGATTTGACAACAGTTGAAACCTCACAAGGAAACTTTACTGGTGATGCAATCTTACTTGCTACGGGACGTGTACCAAATACAGATTTAGCTCTGAACAATACAGATATTGAGTTAGGCACTCACGGAGAAATAAAAGTAAACAACCATCTACAAACCTCTGTATCACATATTTATGCTGCCGGAGATGTAAAAGGTGGATTACAATTCACTTATATTTCTTTAGATGACTTTAGAATCTTGAAATCTGAATTGTTCGGTGATCGTTCACGACATACTGAAAATCGTGGTATTATCCCTTATACAGTATTTATCGATCCACCACTTTCTCGTGTTGGTATCACCGCTTCAGAAGCACAACAATTAAATTATAATTACGTTGAAAACACTTTATTTATTAATACTATACCAAAACACAAAATTAATAACGATGGTCGCGGTCTTTTCAAAGTTGTAATCAATAAAGATAATAATGAAATATTAGGTGCTACTTTATATGGTAAAGGTTCTGAAGAAATTATTAATTTAATTAAACTTGCTATCGATCAACATATTCCTTATCAAGTATTACGCGATAATATTTATACTCATCCAACAATAGCTGAATCATTTAATGACTTATTTAATATTTAATAAAAAAGCTCGTAAACCCATTTTTAAATGAGTTTACGAGCTTCTTTATCATCGATATTTATTATTTATTTGCTTTACGCTTTGCTAATTTTTCTTTTAATTTTCTATCTTGTTCTTCTTTACGACGCTTACGTTCTTCATTACGTTTTCTCAAACGTTCTTCTTCTTCAGGATCACGTGGTTTTTTTAATTGTGCAGTCACTTTTTCCATAAGTTCATCTTCAGTCAATGCAGCAAGTGGGCGATTATTAACAAAAGCAAATGTCTTACGACGACCTGGACCACAGTATGACTGACAGCCTATTTCAATTTCAGCATCAGGATCTAATTTTTCTAATTTTTTCTTTAATGATTTTAAGTTAACTGCCTGACATTCGTCACAAATCAAAAATTTATTCTTCACTTCGCTACCCACCTTTACATTATTTTCTCTCATATTGACTTCCATTCATTTATTACAACTCTAATTATTTTACTCTTTTTAATTAAAAATTCAAGCACTAAAAAAGATTTGCTATAAATAAAAAGCAAGACATATATTTTCTTAATAAAATGTCTCGCTTCATCATAATAGTAGTCTTATTGTCCGTGATATATTTTAAATTTCAAAGGTTTAATTCCCTCTTTTTCCCATACTTCATAAATAGAGTGCTTATCAACTCTATTATCGATAATTGTAATGCCACAATCTCCTCCACCAGCTCCAGAAGTTTTTGCTGCACCACCAAAACGTTCACCAATATCACATAATAATTTTAATTTTTTTGTTTCAATATCAACCGTAGCCTCTTTATCCATTTGCTGAATAATACTACGATTTTGACGAATCATTTTTTGTACACCTTTTATATTATTCGTTTTAAAAGCATAGATTAAATTTTCCACACACGTATTTGATTGATCAAGAAACTTACCATAAAAAATAGGGTCAGATTTTAAACGCTTGACTTCGCTTACTAAGTGAGGTGACGAAGCAGGAGAACCGGTCCATCCTATGAGAACTTCCATATTTTCAGGCGCTTGTAAAGGTTCTATATGAAGACCTGGCCAGTTTTTTTCTAATACTTCATCTACAGATGTTTCTTTCATTTGTTGTTTTACCCATTCGTGATCAAACGTACTATAGGCAAGCCATCCACTATAAACACTAACAGCAATATCTCCGCATGAACTTAAACTTTGTAATCTCATATTTGAAATAACCGCAAGCTTATAAATATAAAGATTGGATAACTCCATTTCATAAAATTCATTTAGAACCTTAATCACAGATACTAAAACTGCAGCACTAGAACCTAAACCATACTTTTGTCCTGATGCATCTGCAAGATTACTATCAATAGTAAGATGAAAATGTTTTAATTTTATATTACAACTTTTCGCATACTGCTCAAACACTTCAATAGCAGTAACTACATATTTGAGTTGATTGGCTGCATGTACATCTGATATTTCTATTTTATCTTCATTACGATTAAATGTGACAGGTTTATAGTGTAATGTTTTAGAATGAATCGTACCTGTGATTTCATTTGAAGCTTCAATAGCAGCCGTGACAAAACGATCTACTGCAATTAACACTGATTTATATCCCGGCTCGGTTACAGCATATTCGCCCGCTATATACAGTTTTCCTGGCGCTTTTGCCTGAATCATTATATCTCTTCCCTACTTAATTATTTCGACTCCTGCGTGTGTAATATCACTTGTTATAATTTGATCTTTATTAAATACTTCTAAAAATTGATTCACAATCGCTTGTTGATGTTTCTTTTCTATTAGAACTTTTACATTTGGTCCTGCATCCATAGTAAAATAACAAGGTAATCCTGCTTCTCTACATTCATGTACAATTCTCATAGCTTCGTAGCTTTCCGGCACAAGATATGTAAATGGTGGCTGTGCACCTAAATTTGTTGCGTGCATTCTCAAACCGTTTGCCTCAATCACTTCACCCATTCGTTTAAAATCTTTTTGGGCAATCGCTTGTTTTGTGACTTTTAAATCTTCCTCTACATGATCTAACCAGTATTGATAAAAACGTGAGGTATCACGAGTTAAAGACATACCTGAACGACTTGATACTTTCTTTGATTTATTGTTAATAACTACAAAAATCATAGCTAAGTCATTCTCGAAGCCATCTGACTCAATTTGATGGGCGTAAGACGTTTTATCATCATAACCTTTTTCCCATTCAGCAAAACCACCATAAATACTTCTTGATGCTGATCCAGAACCACGACGAGCAAGGCGAGATAAATCTTTATCTGATAGGTTTAAATCAAGCGCTTCATTGCAAGCACCAGCTAAAGCTGCATATGCACTAGCTGAAGAAGCTAAACCAGCAGCAGTAGGCACAAAATTATCACTTTCTATTAGTGCATACGTTGAAATATCAGCTTCTTTTCGAATCATATCCATATAACGTTGAATTTTAGCACTTTCTTTAGCATTAACAGCTTCTTTATTTAAAATAAGTTGATCTTCTGTTAATGAATCATCAAACGTTACACGTGTTTCTGTATAGAAACGCTCTAATGTCACTGATAAACTATTATTCATAGGAATAATTAGATTTTCATCTGCTTTTCCCCAATATTTTATTAGAGCAATATTCGTATGGGCGCGTGCGTTACCACTTTTTTTCAAAGATTTATCCTCCTAACTTTTCAATCCAAGTATGTTGTGCTCCATCTTTTTCGGCTGCTGCAACAATAGTTTTAGCAGTCACTTCTTCTTTAGTTAGAATTAACATGCTACCACCTCGTCCACCACCAGTTAATTTACCAGCTACTGCACCATGTTGTCTTCCAATTTCGAGTAAAGTTTCGATTTTATCGTGACTGACTGTCAATGTTCTTAAATCGTCTTGACATTGATTAAATATATTAGCAAGTTGATCAAAGCTATGATGGTTAATTGCATCACTAGCTAAATAAACAAGAGAGCCAATATGTTCAATGACATTCATATATGACTCATCGTTATCACATAAACGATGTACATCTTCAACTGCTTGTTTTGTAGAGCCTTTAACTCCTGTATCAATAACAACCATATAGCCATCTAAATCAAGAGACTTTAAAATTTCAACTTCTCCTTTTTGATACCAAACGGGTTGATTCGTTACAATCGTTTTTGTATCAATACCACTTGGTTTACCATGAGCAATGCGTTCAGCCCAGTCTGCATTTTCTAGTAATTCTTTATCAGATAGCGGCAATTCTAAATAATCATAACTTGCTCTTATAAAAGCTACTGCTACTGCTGCACTCGAACCTAAACCTCGAGAAGGTGGTAAATTAGCTTGAATTTTAATCAACAATGGTTCTTCAACATGTTTGCTTTCTACGAAGTGTGTAATAAGTGATTTCAAATGATCAGGTGCATCGTATAAAGGACCATCATAAACATCACTCTGAATTGCTGAATAATTACCTTTTTCTAAGCTTTCAATAAGCACTTTTACTTTTCCTGAAGTAAATGGAATGGCGATTGCTGGCTGGCCAAAAGTTACAGCATGCTCACCAATCAATATAATTTTTCCGTTAGATTCTCCATAGCCACGTCGTACCATGATCTCTCACCTTTAATATTCTTTCTAAAATGATTTCAACATTCATTAATGTTGTTTTAAAATTGAACATATTTATACATTTGTACATGTCATGTCACACATATGTTTATACTCATTTACTTCAAATCTTGCATTTGTGTTAATACATCAATAAATAGTATAAAACTTTGTCAAAAATAGTTCAAAACTTTGAAATATTTATATCCTAAAAAATGTTATAATCAACATAATTATGGTTAAATTATCGTTCTTAAATGAATCCACCTCATCTATATTACTATAAAAAATAATAAGAATGTAGCAATTTTTATATTTTTGAAGGTAAATATATACTTTAGTTGTATGATTGCATGCTAAAAAGGGAGTAAGCTAAAATTCACTTAGAATTTTTCTTACTCCCTTTTATCTTATTTTAATCTAAGGAACGATTCATTTTCTCATTACGTTCAATCATTTTATCGAAATATCCTTCATAACGTTGCCACTCATCCTCTGTAATTGGATCCATATTTAGCTGACCACCTAAGTCTTTAATCGCATAAAGTAATTGGAACATCACATCTTGAACTTTAATGTCTCGATGAAGTAATGTCTCCAAAGATGCCATACATTCTGGTTTAATATCCGGATATTTAAATTTTGTAACTTCACCTTTCAAGGCACGTTGATAAAATTCATGCATCATTTCAGCTCTTTCTTCACCAGAGCCTTCAACACATAAATAAATTTGAACTGCAATACCTCCACGTACCCGTCGTTGTGAAATACCAGCAAATTTTTTTCCATCAATACTTAGATCAAATCTTCCAGGACAATATGAATGCTCTATTTCTTTAGTATCTATATCTACATTTTCATTTTCGAACATTTTACAAATAAGTAAATACATAACTGTGAATGCTTCATCAATGGTTGTCTCAGTCTGTCCTTTAAAAATAAGCGAAATATTTAAAACACCTTGGTCTAATACAACCCCAAGACCACCAGAATTTCTAACGATTGCATTATAACCGATCTCGTCAGTTAAGTATTGAATACCGTCTTTTAAAAATGGTAAACGTGAATCATGTATACCTAAAATGACAGTGTGTTGGTGAATCCATGTTCTTACAACGTTACAAGATATATCTTTTCCTACACTTTCTGAAAACGTGTCATCAAATGCAAATGACTGCATTGGCGCTAAACCTGAAGAATGGTCTATATAGCGCCAATGAATGTCATTAAAATACTTACTCGCTAAATCCATTATTGTAATGTTTGAGCAGCAGTAATAATTGATAAGTTATAAACGTCTTCAGTAGAGCAACCACGAGATAAATCATTTACAGGTGAATTAAGACCTTGTAAAACTGGACCAATCGCTTCAAATCCACCTAAACGTTGTGCAATTTTGTAGCCAATATTACCTGCTTCTAAACTTGGGAATACAAATACATTTGCGTCACCTTGAATTTTTGCTCCAGGTGCTTTTTTCTCTGCAACTGCAGGTACAATCGCAGCATCAAATTGAAATTCTCCATCAACCACTACATTATCTAAACCTTCAGATTCCACTTTTTCTTGTGCTAATTTTACTGCGTTAGCGACTTTTTCTACATCATCTGATTTAGCTGAACCTTTAGTTGAGAAACTTAACATAGCAACACGTGGGTCCATACCAAAACTTTTTGCTGATTTTGCACTTTCTACGGCAATTTCTGCTAAATCAGAAGATTCTAATGTTGGATTGATAGCGCAATCACCAAATATATATTGTTTATCTTCTTTAATCATAAAGAAGATACCAGATGTTCTAGATACGCCAGGTTTTGTTTTAATAATTTGTAAGGCAGGACGGACAGTATCTCCAGTTGAATGTGCAGCACCACTTACTAATCCATCAGCATGACCAGCGTATACTAACATTGTTCCGAAATAGTTGACATTGTTTAATAATTCTTGAGCTTGTTCTTCAGTAGCTTTACCTTTACGACGTTCTACGAAAGATTTGACTAATTCAGGTTTCAAATCACTTTTAGAAGGATCGATAACTTGAATATTAGAGATATCTAATCCTTTATCTTGAGCTAAAGTATTTACTTTTTCTTCATTACCTAATACTAAAGGTGTAACATAGTCAGTTGCTTGTAACTTTGTAGCCGCTGTTAATACTCGTTCATCTTCACCTTCCGGTAATACAATTCTAACGTTTTTTCCTGAAAGTTTTTCTTGTAATACATCTAATAAACTAGACATAATGCCCTCCTCAAATTTTTTAAATAATAGTATTTTCACCTTAATTATACTTTATTTCTTTTAATATTTCTATTTCATTAATTTGTAATCTTTTAAGTATGTGTGACAATTCTCTTTATGATAAAATTTAATCTGTATTGATAGAAAATATAGTTAAAGGAGCGATAGATATGAGTGAAGCAGCTGAAACATTAGATGGTTGGTATAGCCTTCATTTATTTTACGCTGTCGATTGGGCAACTTTTAGATTGGTGCCAGAAGATGAGCGCGAAGCAATGATTAATGAATTTAAAGTATTTATCAAAAATAAAGCCACTGCCAGAGAAAAACAAGCTGGAGATTATGCTTTATATAATATTACAGGTCAAAAAGCAGATATTTTATTATGGTATTTACGTCCAGAAATGAAAGAATTGAATGAAATTGAAAATGAATTAAATAAATTAAGAATTGCTGATTTCTTCATTCAAACTTATTCATATGTATCTGTGATTGAGTTAGGTAACTATTTAGCCGGTAAATCAGACGAAGATCCTTATGAAAATCCACATATTAAAGCAAGATTATATCCAGAATTGCCTAGAACAGAATATATTTGTTTCTATCCAATGGATAAACGTCGTAATGAAACATATAACTGGTATATGTTACCAATGGAAGATCGTAAAAAACTAATGTATAACCATGGTATGATTGGACGCAAATTCGCTGGTAAAATTAAACAATTTATTACTGGTTCAGTAGGTTTTGATGATTTTGAATGGGGCGTCACATTATTCTCAGATGATGTTCTACAATTCAAGAAAATTGTTTATGAAATGCGTTTTGATGAAACGACTGCTCGCTATGGCGACTTTGGTAGTTTCTATATCGGCCATATTTTAACTACTGATCATTTCGATCAATTTTTTGCAATTTAATATATAAATGGAGCAAAGACTAGCATAGTAAACGCCAGTCTTTGCTCCATTTTTCAATAAATTAATATATTTATATAAGACAATTAGTTTCCGAGATAAAGTACACTTTTTACAAAGTGTACTTCAAGTAGTATGGTTTGGGAGAACTTCATTACTACTCTGAACATTAACAAATCACAAAAGTGCTGTCGCTACCCAGCACAATTTTGACTTGTTAACTATTATTATTTAACCGAATTGTAATGTTCTGAAACATTATTGTTATAAATTAATTGTTTTTTAACATTAAATTTTATTTTCATTAAAATATATTTACCTACTATTGAGGTATAATGGTAATCATATTATGATTGTTAAGTTTTATAATATAAGGTAGTTATTTTCATGTACTTCTACTATAATAATGATTACATCTTAACGAATGGTGATGAAATGGAAAATACAAATAAACAAGAACATATAGATGAAACTTTAATCAAAGACGTCGTCATGATGGCTGGACGTATATTACTTGAATCTGGCGCGGAAGGAACACGTGTAGAAGATACGATGACACGTATTGCCCGAAAACTAGGATATCCTGAAAGCAATAGCTTCGTTACAAATACAGTCATTCAATTTACTTTACATAACGAATCTTACCCCCGAATATTTAGAATTAATTCCCGTGATACTAATCTCATTAAAATTTCACAAGCAAATGAAATATCACGATTAATCACAAAAGGGGATATCTCTTTAGAAGATGCAAAAGAGCGATTAGAAAAAATATATATTGCAAAACGAGATAGTAGCTTAACATTTAAAGGGATTGCTGCTGCCATTATTGCAATTAGTTTCCTATATTTGCAAGGTGGCCAATTTATCGATGTGATTACTGCTCTACTTGCAGGTAGTATTGGGTATCTGGTTGTTGAAATTCTAGATCGTCGATTACACGCACAATTTATTCCAGAATTCGTCGGATCCTTAGTTATTGGTATTATCGCAGTATTCGGTCATTGGTTAGCGCCAAGTGGTGATTTAGCTACTATTATTATTGCTGCAGTCATGCCTATTGTACCTGGAGTACTGATTACGAATGCTATACAAGATTTATTTGGTGGTCATATGATGATGTTTACCACTAAGTCTTTAGAAGCACTTGTCACCGCATTTGGTATTGGTGCCGGCGTAGGTTCGATATTAATATTAGTTTAGGAGTACGCATAAATGTTTTGGTTATTTAATTTTATATTTAGTTATACAGCTTCTCTCTTTTTCTGTGTAATCTTTGACGCTCCTAGAAAGCTGTATTTATCGTGTGGTTTTGTTGGAGCTTGTGGATGGATGGTATATATTTTATTCTACCAAGGTTTGAATATACATACGATTTATTCAAGTTTTTTCGGTAGCTTTACATTGGGTTTAATCAGTCATTACATGGCTCGTAAAAAACGTGAACCTGCAATCATTTTCATGGTTACTGGTATTATTCCATTAGTTCCTGGTGGACTTGCTTTTGATGCAACTAAAAATCTAGTCTTATTACAATTTGGTAAAGCAATCAACACAATGCTCGAAGTCACACTTATCGCTGGTGCGATTGCATTAGGATTATTATTCGCAGATCAAATTTCAAAAATCATCGTTTCTGGTTTCGCTCGACGACGTAAACGTATATAACAATAAAACGCGAGAGATTGTTGGTAATTAACCCTCATCTCTCGCGTTTACGTATATTATTTTTTATCTTGTATCATTTCTTTAACTTCTCGTTCTGATTGATTTAAAATCAGACGACTTAATTCGTCATTATTCATATTTTTTAATTTAGGGTATCGAACTACAAAGAAAATAAGACCAATCACTAACCAACTACCCAATGCAATATATGAAGGCATTGAAAGTGAAGCTGGTGATCCTGGAACTAATAATAAAAGTAAAAAGATAAATGAAACAATAGAACCCAAAATAGCAAAGGTCTTATAAATAGGACCATACGTGTTACTTTGTTTATTGTAACTAAATAGCTTAGCAGCAGATAAACAAGTAATAAAATAAGCAATAGATACACCTGTTGAAGACATATCAACAATCCATGTTAATGCGGTACGTCCTAACCATGGCGCAATTAAAGTAATAGCTACTAAAAAGATAATGGCTACATATGGTGTTTTATATTTTGGATGTAATTTACTAAACGCTTTAGGCATGATACCAGCACGCCCCATTGAGAATAGTAATCGACTTGAACTCATTAAGAATCCGTTTAATCCAGTAAAAATCCCCATAATAATAGCAATCGCTAATACTCCTAAGCCAATATAACCAAAAGCAGTTTGTGTTTCAGCGCCTGTTAACCATAAATTTCCGTTAAAATTCGCATTATTCGTACCCAACCACCCTGTGTATAAAATCATAATGACATAAGTTAAAGCTGCCGCTAATAAACTGTATACAATCAGTTTGAACGTTTTATTTGGCGAGAAATTAAACTCTTCTGCTGTTTGTGGAATATTATCAAATCCCACATAAGCCCATGGTGCAATAGCTACAATCATAATAATGGAATTAAACCATCCAAGTTCTTTACTTGCTAAAGGTTGTAAGTTACTTAACGAAAAGTTATTTCCGAAAAATGAACCTACAAACATAAGCACAACAACAATGACCATTGCTATACAAAAATAATATTGGAGTGTACCAGAAACACTTGCACCACGAATTGCAATAAACATAAATACTAATAATAATACCGTAGCAATAACTATTTCTGTTATGTAAACATCCCATCCAGCAATCGTATATAACCTTCCATTATTCAAAATGTTTGGCAGTAAAAACTTAATTAATAAACTAAATGCTGTCGCATTTAACGCTACTACACAAACATAACCGAATGTTAAGAACCATGATGAAAAGAAACTCACATATCTTCCAAAACTTAAATAACTAAACGCGAATGCACCGCCTGACACAGGAAAACGTTCGACTAATGCGCCATAACTTACAGCAATTAATATCATCAATAAAGCACCAATGACAATACCAATAGATGAAGCAATCGGACCTGATTGTTTAATCCAATCACCGGGTAGTATAAATGCTCCCCATCCGATACACGAGCCATAAGCAATCGCCCAAACAAATTTTTCAGAGAGATTTTGTTTTAAATCTCCTCTATCTATCTCTCGATTTTTATTATTCATAAAATAAACTCACCTCAGGTACTTAACATACCCAAAAAGGTGAGTTTACTAACCAAAATATAAAATATTATTATCCAGCAAATTTAAATGTTGCAATAATTAACATTAACCATCCCACAATAAAGAGTACGCCCCCTATTGGTGTAATAGCTCCTAAAATACGAATTTGAGTCAATGCAAGAATATATAATGAGCCACTAAATAGAACAATACCAAAGAACAGAAGCCATCCTGCCCAATTCACATTAATAGAAGTTGTACCACTAATGATGCCAATCATAATTAATCCTAGACCATGATACATTTGATAATTCACTGCTTTTTCCCATACTGACATATATTTATCAGAGAGTTTTCCTTCAAGTCCATGTGCACCAAATGCGCCCGTACCAACAGACATCATCGTACACAATGCACCTAAAATTATAAATACTTTCATCATAATATTTTAGTTCTCCTAACTTAATTTTAATTAAAAATCAAATATTGATTCACCATTTCCAATTTCATCATCCGTCACCATCATATTAGACGATTTAGTTTGATGCTTCATTGTTTGTGGAACTTTACCACCCATCGCTTCAATTTCTGCAGCAGTAATCGCTGAATGATTTGAAGGCTTATTTGAAAACGAAGATTCAGAAGTTACAATATTAGTAAAATCATGTTTTGATTTTTTAGAAGGTCGTTTTGAAACATCGGAATAAAGAGATGTTAAAGTATGAATCGCATACATATGCTTTTCAAACTGTTGTTCATCTTGAGCTTCATCTGCCTGCACTAATTCGTGTTCTATAAGTTGAATTAATTGTTCTTTGTTCAATTAAGATTCCCCACTTTCACACCATTGTATTGGCGTTTTACCTTTAGATTCTAAATAATCATTTGTACGAGAATAAGGTTTAGACCCAAAGAAACCTCGATAAGCAGATAATGGACTTGGATGAACAGATTTAATGATATGATGCTTTGCTGTATCAATTAATTTTATCTTTTGCTGCGCAGGTTTTCCCCATAAGATAAAGACAACATCTTCGCGATAATCTGAAATAGCTTTAATGACTTCATCTGTAAATATTTCCCATCCAATGTCCTTATGGGAATGTGCTTCACCTTTACGTACAGTTAATACAGTATTTAATAACAGAACACCTTCACGTGCCCAGTCCTGTAGATGTGGAGAAGTTCTATGACAGCCGATATCATCTTCTAATTCTTGATACATATTTCTTAAAGATGGTGGGAATTTAGCATTGGGTTGAACTGAAAATGCTAACCCATGTGCTTGGTTAGGTCCATGATATGGATCTTGACCCAAAATAACAACTTTAATATCTTCAAATGGTGTTAAATCAAAAGCTTGATAAATATTTTCTCTATCTGGATAGACGATTTGTGTCGTATATTCTTTTTCTAAAAAATCATGCATTGCTTTAAAATCATGTTTTGTTGTAATGTCATGAAAAATGTCTGACCATTCCATCGTTTTCACCTCACTTCTATTTTAACATATGACCCCTTTGGAACGTGATATAAATCGCCTTACTATCTTCATGCTAGAACAATAGTTGAGTTACATGATATGATAAATAAAGATGTAAATAATTGACAGGAGTGATAATACATGGCATTAAAAAAAGTATTAACAATTGCCGGTTCTGATACAAGCGCTGGCGCAGGTATGCAAGCCGACCTTAAAACATTTCAAGAACTAAACACTTACGGTATGGTAGCTTTAACAGCTGTTGTAACAATGGACAAAGAAACTTGGTCTCACGATGTGACACCACTTCCAATGGATGTATTCGAAAAACAATTAGAAACAGTCATTTCAATTGGTCCAGATGCTGTTAAAACAGGTATGCTTGGAACTGAAGAAATCATTAAACGTGCTGGCGAAGCATTTGAACAATCAGGTGCAAAATATTTCGTAGTAGACCCAGTTATGGTATGTAAAGGGGAAGACGAAGTACTTAACCCAGGAAATACAGATGCAATGATTAAATATTTATTACCTAAAGCAACGGTCGTAACACCTAATTTATTTGAAGCTGGTCAATTATCTGGATTAGGTAAATTAACGTCAATTGAAGATATGAAAAAAGCTGCAAAAATTATTTATGATCAAGGTGCTCAACATATTATTATTAAAGGTGGTAAAGCATTAGATCAAGATAAATCTTATGACTTATATTATGATGGTCAAACATATTATCAATTAACAACTGATATGTTCCAACAAAGTTATAACCACGGTGCAGGTTGTACATTTGCAGCAGCTACAACAGCTTACTTGGCAAATGGTAAATCACCTAAAGAAGCTGTTATTAGCGCTAAAGCATTTGTGGCATCAGCAATTAAAAATGGTTGGAAAATGAATGACTTTGTAGGCCCAGTTGATCACGGCGCATATAACCGCGTAGAACACATCGACGTCGACGTCAAAGAAGTTTAAAGAAGTACTGCATTTTTGAAAAAAATGCTAGTACTTCTTATGCAAAAGACACTAGTCTTTTGTAACCCTTAATTAGATTTCATTGTCCTTCCCCGACGCCCCAACTCGCGTTCATCGTTGACTTTCTTTTTGAAAGTCTCTTTGTCGGGGCCCCAGCATTAGAGTTGAAAGAAGCTCATCAGCGTACTTTCAATTCAATCAGCTACTGTCTGTACTGCATTTTTTAAAGAAATATAAGCACTTCTAAAGCTTTTAATCTTGTGTATAATAGTTTGGTCACACTAAGATTAAAAGCTTTTCTTATATCTTCTAGGCATTTAGTCGTAGTATGCTCTACACAGTCCGTTGCAATAAAAGTTAGTACCATAGACTCATGTTTTTTATAATCAAATCCATTACTATATTAAGTGTAGAGAGACAAAGGAGGAATTAACAACATGATTATCTACAAGCAAAATATAGAAAACGGTATCCCAATATACGAAATCATTACAAAGACCTTCAAGACGATTACGGTAAAATTCGATGAAACGTTTAGTAAAAATGACATCTATAAATTGCTCTCTCTACTAGAAAGTGACGTTGATAACATGAATTAAGTTATTCATCACATTTCAAAAATTAAAAAGTGTTTTTCGTAATTGAATACGAAAACAAACGAATATTTCAAAATCTTTTTTAAAGTTAAGATGCCCCTAATACTCAAAACTTTAAAAAGTCATTAATTATTCAAAAGCTCACCCTAATAAAATAGCGTTAATGTTAGCCAAGAATGTCCCCTTTTGGAAACTTAGAGAGAAACTTTAAGTTATACTAACATTAACGCTATCGTTTTATTTATGCTGTAATATAGGCATAGACACCAAATTCAAACCACTCCATAGCATTACCAATACTTGTTGCGAAAACAGTTTTTCTCGCTTTTTGAGCACTAACTATGTTCATTTTATCTTTATTAACATTCATGGATATAAATTCTCCACTTGTATGTTACATAATTAATAAATGATTAAAAAATATAAATACTAATAACCAAAAATAAAAATAGTTATCATCAAGAAAAATTAAGATTTCTTAACAATAACTATTTTTTCTTCACCATTTAAACCAAAGACGTTTATTTCATTATGACTCACTTTTTTGAAGGTCACTTCTTCATCTATATCTATAGTCCTTTTATACTTAACATTAAATTGTGTCCACTCTATTTGAAAATACGCTAATACACAATCCACTACCAGTTGACCAGGAACAATGGTTGAATGAAGCTCATTTTTATCATTAACAAGTCGAAGGTAATGACTTACTTTATCATGACTAAACTTCATCATTTACCTCCTTTTTTATAAACGTTTGCCTAATAAATATACATTGTCTATTATCTTTATATATTTTTAACTCGTAGATATATTGGATATATGTTTTAAACTTTTTCGTACTTTTATGTGTTAAGTACGCCTCGTATTTTAGCCTACATTTTAATGGTTCAAATTCTTCACATGTTGTTCGCACAAGAAGAATATGTTCTTGTTCAAACTTTTGAAACAACTTAAATTTTGGCCAGACGTTTGCACACATGAGTAAAGGCACCACGCCTTTATACGTTCTTTCAACTACTTCGCAATACGCTCTTACTTCTTGTTCACTAAAATATATTTCTATTTTCTCACAAGCCCCATCGTTCGAAGAGTATCGCATTCCCCATTCCTCCTCCAATCCCCATCGTAGCAACTCCCCGCTTCCAATGTGTCATATTTAATAACCTAGTGATTAATGCTACGCCACTTGCGCTATAAGGATGACCAGACGCAATGGCTCCCCCCCACTGATTGACTTGATTAATATTTAATTTTAACTCTTGAATTGAAGATAAAACTTGTGAACTAAATGCCTCATTAAGTTCTATTGCATCAATGTCACTTATTTTTAAATTTTGTTTTTTAAGTAATTTTGTTACGGCAGGTACTGGTCCAATACCGAGTCGTTTCGGATTGACACCTATTGTCACTGCATCTGTAAACATCATTCCCTCTGATATTCCGTATTGTAATGCCGTTTCTTGATTCATAACGAGTGCAAGCGCAGCGCCGTCATTTTTCATACAACTATTTCCAACCGTTACTGTTCCGTTAGCTAGTAAAGGACGTAATCGATTTAATCGTTGTTCAGTAAGTGTTGGCTTAATACTTTCATCTTTATCAAATAAATGACCTTTGATGTTTAAAGATACAATTTCATTACTTATACTTCCATTCTTATAATATTGATGTGTGAGATGATGACTACGTATCGCAAAGGCATCTTGTTGTTTACGCGTAATATGATAATATTGCGCAACATTTTCAGCTGCCTCTATCATACTTGGATCTTGACCTTTTGGTGCAAAAGAGGCACGCTCATAAAATTCTGGTAATTGGGTATCATACACTGATTGAGGCCGTTTAATCTTCCAAGGAGCACGACTCGTGCTTTCTACTCCTCCAGCTATATAAATATGACCTGCACCAGCTTGAACCATTCGACATGCATATATAATACTTTCTAACCCTGACCCACATTGACGGTCCATTGTAACACCTGGAATACTCTCAGCTAGACCTGCTTCTAATAAGGCTTTACGAGCAATATTTCCACCATTACCTACGATATTTCCAATCACTACATCATCGATATCAGGTATTATTTTAGGAAAAGTTGAATTCATTTCTTCAAATAAGGGCATGAGTAATGTTTCGGGTTCTAAATGTTTCAATTTCCCACCGTATTTGCCAAAAGGTGTACGTTTCGCCCATATAATGACCGGTTGGTTCATCATTTAAAGTCTCCTTTTACATAGGCAGTACGCATTTTATTTCGAGCAACTTTGCCACTTTGGGTATATTGCATACTGTCTACTTTTATCAATTTGGAAGGTACATCATATCGTGATAGAACTTTCATAATATGTTGTCTCACAGTTTGGTACTCAAGTTCTATCGATCCTGTATATAGTAAAACCGCTATTTCCCCAAAACGTGGATGCGGTTCTCCTATAACAATTGCTTCTTCTACTCCATCAATATTTTTTATCATTTGTTCAATAACTTGAGGATAAACATTTTTACCTCCAATAATTAATCGTTCATTTTGACGACTCACTAAATATAATTGATTATCTTTAATATAAGCGTAATCGCCTGTTTTAATCCATGTTTCAGGTAATACGACAGATTGATTTACATATCCAGAGAATATCATATTACTTTTTACATTTAATAACCCTATATGATTCTTGTCTTTTTCCTCTAAACCAATCGTTACATTTTGAAATATGTATCCCACTGAATCAACAGAAGCTTTACGGTTAATGTTATAACTAATAAAACTTGCTTCTGACGTTCCAAAAAATTCAATAATATTAGCATGCTGAAATGTTTCGGCTATACGCTTAAACAACGAAGAAGAGAGTTTCGCCCCACTACTTAAAATAGTCGTTAAATGTAGGTGATCGTGATTTATTTTTGTTATTGCATGTAGCATTGTTGGAACAAGAAATAATGCACTATTTGTTGTTTGTTGTTTCATTTTGCTAACGAGCTTAGTCGCATTAAAACGGGTTTGTCCAATAAATGTTCTCCCTGTATATAACGCATAAATACAAGTGTATAAAGACAATGAATGTGCAAGTGGTCCCGGTGCTACAAGTATGTTTTCTTTATGACGAAGTAGCTTTTCATTTTCTTTGTATGACGCAAGCCAAGATGGTTCATTTCGATAATATGCTTTAGGTAACCCTGTTGTCCCAGATGTAAAACCAATATGTAATAGTTGATGGACTTGTGACTGCTCATTTAAATATGTTGGATATGTTTCAGAAGACGTTGTCTTTATCAGTCTATGCTGTTCATCAACAAGATAGTCAATATGATACGTTTCAATCAGTTGATGAATTGTTACTTCAGACCATTGATCATCTAAAAAACATGGAATACTTCCTTGCTCTAATATTGCAAAATAATTCAACATATTATGTAAAGGACTTTTACTTAACAATCCTACTCGGGACCCTTTCGGTAAATGCATGAAGACTGATTTTAATTGCTGTATTGCTGTATAAAGTTCTTGATATGTCAATACATCTTCTTCGAACGATAGTGCAATCATATCTGGTTGTTCTACTGAATAGTGATTTAATTTATTTAGTATTTCTAACATATGACCCTCTCTAAATGTTAACTATATTAATTATTATATTAACATTATATAGAATATAACACATAAAAAAATCACTCTAACTATTAGTTCTTTTAACTAACAATTAGAGTGCTTTTTCATCAAAGCGGAATATCGTAATAATAATGTTGGTCATAACCTGTTTTAATAGTTTCAATTGAACCGTATTGTTTAAGCATTTGACTACAATGTTTAAACTCATCTTCAGTTAAAAAACGTGGTTGCCAAAATGTTTCTTTATTATTGCTATAAATTGGATAAAGTTTCAAGGATAAGTCATTTTCAGGAGTGATAGTAAGACGTGCAATAAAACTGTATGGAGGTACAAAACGTTGATCATATTCTCCATTACTATTGAATATTCCATTGCCGATACTATACACCACAGTAGTTCGATTAATTTTCTCAATACTTTGCATCATATGTGCACCGTGACCAATAATTAAATCTGCTCCCGCTTCTTCTAATAACTGTGCATATTCACGTTGTTTTATCTGAACTTTACCAAAATCGACACCCCAGTGAGCAATGACAATCACTTTAGCACCTTCTTCTTTCACTTTAGAAATTTGCTTATACAAAGAAGGATTGATACAAGCCACACCGGGTTTATTTCCTATTGCATAAAAATCATATTCTCTATACATAGGACGTCGATACCAATACGCATTAAATATTGTATATTTTTGACCATTATAGTTAAGTACAAAAGGCTTCTCTGCTTCTTCTTGAGTATTTCCAGCACCTATTGTATATATATTCTCTGCTTCAAACTGTTTAATTGTTCGATTTAATCCTTCTATGTTGCAGTCCATTAAATGATTATTAGCAAGTGTGGCTAAATGAATATATTCTTTTTTTAAAGCACGAGCTGTTTCTTCCTCAGAAGCATGTAAAACATAAGGTTTACGTTGTTTTAAATAAGCATTATCATCATCAGAAATAGCTGCCTCGAAATTACATATATTAAAATCTCCTGTTTTTAAGAAATCACGAATACCATCAAAACTGTAATGTCGACCTTTAGATGTTAATGCATCATCGATATCTTTTGCTTGGCGTTTTTTAGTGTAATATTCGCCAAAATAAGTATCCCCGATAATGTTCATTTCAAATGGTGATTTCCGTTTCTTACGAATCGAATCATGTTTAGTATGTTTAGACTTTCCCTGTGTCACATGCATAATTGAATTATAAATTAATTCATCTCTATGAAACGCATCTTTAGCACCTAACACGACTGTAATATATTCTTCACCATTTATTTTAGACAATACTGTACCGATAGAGTGATCTTGACCGTAGAAGAAACCATGCGTAATTATTCCATAATTAAACAAATTAGATTCAGATTTATAAAACTTATCTTTGAACACATAATTATTCTTTGTTAATATATCTTTAATAAAGGGATATTTGTTAAATAATAATTTACTTGCTAAATATAAATCATTCAAACTTAATTCTTGTATCTTATTACTTATTCTTCTTCCCGTTATATTCAGTGCACTTCTCGGATTTGCTCCTATTTCCTTAATAGTTTCTTTTATATATTTCAAACTATCATTATTACTACCTATAACTGTATTTGCTAGCATTAAAATAGCATTTGGTGAGGAAGTAACAATAGCTGAAGTCAATAGTTGATTTAAAGTAATTTCATCTTTTTTATTTAATGGAATAGATCTTGGATTTTTACTTTCTTTAATTGCTTGTTTGTCAGGCTTATATACATCACTCAGTGATAATCTTTTTGAGAAAATTAAATCAAGAATATGATGAATAATTAAAATACCACCTAATCCTTGGTTTTGAATTACATCTTGATTTCCAATATAAGAAACTTTCTTATTTGTTTTCACACTAAAAGTTGCTACTCCATAACCTTTACTAGGAACTTTGTGCGCATTAACTTTATGGGTAGTATTTGAATTAGCATATAAAATGAGATGTTTTTTTACATTTTTAAAATTACTATTTCTTACGGATCCTTTAATTAATATCAAATCATCATCTTCTATAATATTAGCAACTTCGTATGCTAGTAGCTCTGCACTTTCATAATATCCACCTATCATATGCTTAGGTAATTTTTTCATAGCATATTTCATTTCTTTACCATGCCCATAAACTAAATCAATATTTGAATTAATTAGTTCTTCCGCAATAAGCTCATGCTGGCGTTTTGCTTCTTTTTCATTCTTATCTAATCCAATTATTCTACCTAAAATCGCAATAGTTTTACCTTTATAAAAACGAGATTTAGTTTTTAAAACTTTAATACCTTCAAGCATTGATATTCCCATTGCATTCCATGAATCATTAATTAACGTATATGTAACACCATTATTTTTTTTGTAATGCTCAAAATTTTGTACACCATTGTTAGGTTGATAATTTTCTAATTTATACATAATACTTTCAAGTGGTATATCTAATAATTTTATTATCGTCAAAACACCAATAATATTCTCAATCATTGCTTTACCAGATAGAAACGTGTTAAATGATACTGGTTCCCCTAATATAGAAGCTTCAACATGAGTATAGTCTTTATACTCCTCAAACCTTTCAATAATCGAGTCTGACTCATTATTAAAACCATAAGTCACTATATTCTTATTATATTTTTCAATTGTACTTTTAACAGTGAAATATTCATTCATATCTCTATTTAATATTACTTTCCCATTATGATGCATACCTTCAGCGATTTTAGACTTTAAAATAGCTGTTTCATATGGTGTTTTATTTTGTCCACCATCTATTGAAGTTATTAATGCTAAATCTGGAATATATGTTTTGGCTATTCCTCCACTTTTCATCCATAAACTCGATATTGCCATTTCAAGAACTAAATAATCAGGGTTGTTAATAGCATTAGCAACTGTAAGAGGCACTCCAGTTCTTGTATTATGATTACCTCTAGTAGAATTAACTGTATGATTCACTTCTAACAATTCATTTAGTAAAGTTTTACATGTAGATTTACCAGCGGTACCAGTAATTCCTATCATTTTTCCTTTAAATAAGGAAAATGAAAATTCCCCTAGTTTTTTTATTGCACTATAGGTATCTTTCATAATAAATTGTGGAATATCTTCATCTAAATATTCAATCGGTCTACTGGCTATTACGCCACTCATAAAATATTTGTATTCTTCTAAATTTTTATGTGTATCTTCCCATCCAGCATAAATGCCAGTATTTCCTGATCCTTTATGCCATGTTTCTGAATCCATAGCTATAAATAAAGTTTTATAACCTTTTTGACAATATTTCATCATTTGTTGTTTATTAATATCTATATTATCAACGTACCACTCTTCTTTTGGTTCTCGATACCAGTAACCTTCTAGTAATTGTTCAATTCGTTCTTTATCATAAATCATAAGTTCTCTCCTCTCTAAATTTTATAATTTATTTATATAGAAATATTAAAATAGTATTGATTATCATGTTCATAGGTATATTAGGTAACATTCCGTATTTTTTCAGTAGAGTATCTTACATCTTTTAAACGCTGCTCTAAGCATGTGTTTTCAATATTAAATATTGATGATTCTAACATACATATATTGAAGTCCGCTTCTTCTAGTAATGGTCTAATCTCCTTAAAACTATGCGTTGGAGTCCCATGTATTAAAAAGTTATTTAAACTTTCATCATTTGTATGATTCACATATGAATCACTAAAATAAGTATCGTCTAATAAATTTATTTTATAAGTCGATTTTCTTATTTTTCTAATTTTGTTTCTTGAATATCAGAATTCATTATTTTAGATAATGTTTGATATATCATAGCATCTCTATAGAATGCACTTCTAACTCTTAAAGCAACAGTAATATAGGTTTCTCCATTAATTTTTGAAGGAACAATACTAATAGAATCATTGACACCATAGAATAATCCATACGTAATTAATCCATAATCATATAAATTACTTTTTGTTCTATATGTGCTATTTTTAAATGTATAACTAGAAAGAGATAGTATATCTCTTACAGCTGGATAATTCGTAAACAACAAGTTACCTAAAGTTAATTTTTGAAGTCTATCTTCTACTGGTTCACCAGTAATATTTTCTGCAATAGAACTGTTTATACTTAAAGCATTTACCATGCTTTTAACCATTTTCAAACTATTTTCACTAGACCCTAATACACTATTTGCCAACATAATGAATACATTAGGAGCGTCACTAATGATTGCCGCTGATAAAAGATGTTCCAAAGTAACTTCATCATTTTTTTCGAGCGGAATAGCATTTTTTAGTTGGCTTGCAGTAATCGCTTCATTATCTGGTGTGAAGGTTTGACTTCGGTGTAATTTTTTAGCAAACAATAAGTTTAAAACACGATGTATAATTAATAAATTACCTGCACCTTGATTACCATATTGAGCCATTTTTCTTCCTGTTTTCATATTAAAATTGCTGCACCATATCCCTCACTAGGAGGCATAACATCTTTAATATTTAAAGATTCAATAGGCTGTGCCGCATATTTAATAATTAAATCTTGTAATAATGAACATTCTTTTGAAGAGTCATTACCTTTAATTAAAATATTATCCTCATTTTTCAAAATAGCCGCTGTTACTTGCGCCAATTGATTAACAGATGTATATACTCCTAATACTTTTATTTCAGACAAATGTTTTAAGCAGTATGACATTCCTCCCCAAATCCAATGACTAACTCAATATCGGCTTAAAGTATTTCTTCTGCTAATACTTGATATTGACTCTCCTCATTTTCCCTAGTTAATCCGGAAATACCTCCAATAATGGCAATAGTTCTTCCATTTGAAATAATACGTTGTTTATGTAACATGCTTAATGAATCAACCATTCTCTCTATAGTTGGTAGAGCATCGCTATCTACAATATTATAAATATCCCCACTAAACGTATTATACTGAATGGCTTGTTGACGATCTTCTAATGGTATAGAATCTTTCAAATAATTTACTACTCTATAAAGAGGAATATGTATTATTTTTAGAGTGGCAAGCCCACTAAGTATGTACCGTAAATTATCTAGATCGTTAGTTTAGTTTGAAAATCTAAATTTTCTTCTATAATCTTTGCTTTAATTTGTGAATGTTCTCCTAACTGTCTATTTCTCATGATAAAAGCATCTGCATTAGGAATAATTCCATAAGTAATTTTAATCTTTCTATTTTAGAATAAACTTTTTCAACACCGTCACTATCACCATCTAAAACAACAATGCTATCAACAAACATATTTTCAAGGAGACAAGTATATAAGTATACATTATTATCTATTGTTTGATTTTTTGTTTCTTCTATAGAAGAAACAATAGCAATATCTGGAATATACTTATCAAATTGCTGTGTATTTGATATTAATACACGATTGCTTGCATTAGAAATAATATACTCTGTGTGTTCAGATGCGCTTGCTAAAGCTATTAACATGTTAAGACTCACAAGCTCTTTTTTTCTTAATTACTATTTGATTCTTATTTTTTAATAGTAGTTCTTCAAATAATGCATTAATCATATAAATACCCTTATTATTCGTACCAACAGTAACGATTAAAGTAGCATCAGACGTATCATATGAAGTAAGTGCTAATTTATTTAGTGCATCATAAATATCTTGTACCACAAATTGAAGAATGTCTTCGTTAAGCTAAGGAATTGGAATTTTTACGATAATACCTGAAATATATGGCAAAACATGTAAAATGGTATTATGCGTATCACTCCAATCTTCTGTATTTTTGATATGCGTATTCCAAGTATCATTATCTATTGCAATAAATAAAGATTGTCGTTGATAGCGATAATCTTCACGTGCTTGAGCATAACTTGCTACAACATTATTAACTTGCCAGTTTTATGAAGGTTCATTAACCCAATGACCTTCTAATATCTCCTCAATACGCTTTTTATTAAACACTATCATAAAACTCCTACCTTATAAAATTAAAATGTGTTATTAATATTTAATGTAATTGGTATATTTTAACATAATATGTATTATACATCTTAATCATTAATTTATTACATTTTTTACAAGTTCATAATTCACTATTTATTATATATCTTTTTTTATTGTATATATATATTTATGGTTAATTTTATTAAAATGATACACAAAAATAGGAATTTCTAAATTAGAAATCCCTACTCTCTTAATCATATTAATTTATTCTAAATTAGCATGATTGTCTTGCATTGCTTCTTCATTAATATTAAAGGCATCCATTAATCCAATCACGACACTATCTAAAAAGATGAGTGAAGATTGTTCAAATAGACTACCTAATGGCTGTTCAGAGCCTTTTGCTTCATGTTTCGTTCCTGCAGGTAAAGCAATCACTGTATCAGCGACGTCGCCAATTTTAGATTCTGTTTTAGTTGTTATTAAAGCAATTTTAGCACCAACTGAATGCGCCTTCTCAGCTAATAATCTTAAGTGTTCTGTTGATCCAGAACCGGAAATAATAATTAATAAATCATGCTCTTTAATAGATGGTGTTGTTGCTTCACCTATTGCAGATGCATCTTTTCCTAGTTGGTTCAAACGCATTGCAAAGCTATTAGCAACATATCCAGAGCGACCTTTACCAGCTGTAAAGATACGAGATGCGCCAACTACTTCATTCGCAAAACGTCCATAATCATTATCATCAAGATGTGATAACGTGTTATCTATTTCTTCAAGAATTAAATGATAATTGTTAAAAGTTGGCATTTTATTTACCTTCAATCGCTTCACGACATTGTTTAGCTGCTTCTACAGGGTCATCTGCGTTAGCAATACCGCCACCAACAATAACTAAGTCAGGTTCTTCTGCTACAATTTCTTTAATTGTTTCAGGTTTAATACCGCCAGCTACGGCTACTTTAGAATTTTTAATGACTGATTTAACTGTACGTAAGCTTTCTAATGGAGATTGTCCTTCAGCTTGTAAATCGTAACCAGTATGAACAGCGATATAATCAGCGCCCATTTCATCTAATTCTTTCGCACGTTTTTCTAAATCTTGTACGGCAATCATATCAACTAACAATTGTTTACCATGTTTATGTGCTTCTTCAACCGCACCTTTAATTGAAGCATCTTCTGCAACACCTAAGATAGTCACAACATCTGCGCCAAATTTAATAGCTTGGCTTACTTCATAGTCTGCTGCATCCATAATTTTTAAATCAGCTAACACTTTAGCATTATTGATATTTTCATTTAAATGTTGAACAGCTGGTAATCCTTCATTAATAACGATAGGTGTACCAATTTCTACAATATCCACATATTCTTCAACTTTTTTAGCTAATTTTGCTGCTTCTTCTTTATTTAGTAAATCGATTGCTAATTGTAATTCCATTACAAACATCCTTTCGTATCATTGTCATACTAGTATGAATACCCATATTAAATATTTTTAAACACTTAAATCACTTCGAATTATTTTCTTTCATTTATAAATAAATTGAGCATAGGTGTACAATTCAGTCGTTCTTTTTAGTAAAATAGATAGATAAACACATTGTATGGTTGCAAGGAGTGAACGTGTTGGAACCAATTAAAGCTGAAGAAGTACAACGATTATTAACTACATTTGAAAACAAACCTGTCTATTTGCATGTTGAAACGACGAATGGTGCATATGCTAATCATTTTGATCAACGTGTGTTTAATGCAGGTACGTTTTTACGAAATATACAAGTCACATATGAACATGCGCAACTAAAGGGCGGAGATAAAGATCCATTTCGTGTTGGGTTGAAACTTCGTGATGGAGGTTGGGTATATGTTCAAGGTCTGACTCACTATGAAATCAATGATAATAATGAATTTTTAATAGCTGGATTTAATTACGAAGGACAGTTGGCTGCAACGATTGAAATCAGTGAACAGCCATTCACAGTATAGAGGAGGAAGATTCATGAAAGATGAAAGACATGTACTAATGATATTTCCACATCCCGATGATGAAACCTTCTCATCTGCTGGGACGATCGCAAGTTATATTGAAAACGGAGTGCCTGTCACTTATGCCTGTCTCACATTAGGACAAATGGGACGTAATTTAGGCAATCCCCCTTTTGCGACAAGGGAGTCACTACCTTATATTCGCGAAAAAGAATTAGAAGATGCTATGAAAGTGATTGGTATTACTGATTTACGTAAAATGGGTTTAAGAGATAAAACAGTAGAATTTGAGCCACATGAGCAAATGGATGATATGGTAAAAACATTGATTGAGGAGACAAATCCATCAGTGATTATTTCATTTTATCCAAAATTTGCTGTACATCCAGACCATGAAGCAACAGCTGAAGCTGTCGTAAGAACAGTAGGACGTATGCCTAAAGAAGAGCGTCCAAGACTTCAACTCGTAGCATTTAGTAATGATGCACCGGATATTTTAGGTGAACCTGATATATTAAATGACATTAGTCAATATAAAGAGATTAAATTAAAAGCGTTTGAAGCTCATAAATCTCAAACAGGTCCTTTCTTAAAACAATTAGCTAGCCCTGAAGTTGGCGGAGAAACACAAAGTTTTCTAGAAGTCGAACCTTATTGGACGTATCATTTCGATAATTAAAATCATTAGAGGAGGTACAATAAACGAATGACTGAATTTGATTTATCTACTCGAGAAGGTCGCTGGAAACATTTTGGTTCAGTAGACCCTATTAAAGGTACAAAACCTACAACTAAAAATGAAATGACTGACTTACAAAGTACACATAAAAACTTCTTATTTGAAATTGAAGAAGTGGGTATTAAAAATTTAGTATATCCTGTTAAAATTGATCAATTTCAAACAGCAGGTACATTTAGTTTCTCAACAAGCTTAAATAAAGATGAAAAAGGGATTAACATGAGTCGTATCTTAGAAAGTGTTGAGAAACATTATAATAATGGTTTAGAACTGGATTTCGATACACTATATCAAGTATTACGTACATTACAAGACAATATGAAACAGAATGCTGCGGGAGTAGACGTTTCAGGTAAGTGGTTCTTTGATCGTTATAGTCCTGTAACTCATATCAAAGCAGTAGGTCATGCTGATGTTACTTACGGTTTAGCAATTCATAAAGATCAAGTAACGCGTAAAGAACTTACCCTCACAGCTACTGTAACGACACTTTGCCCTTGCTCTAAAGAAATTAGCGAATACTCTGCTCATAATCAACGGGGTGTTGTAACAGTAAAAGTGTATTTAGATAAACATTCTGAAATGACAGATGATTACAAAGAAAAGATTTTAGATGCAATGGAAGCAAATGCAAGCTCTATTCTTTATCCAATTTTAAAACGTCCTGATGAAAAACGCGTAACAGAACGTGCATATGAAAATCCACGTTTCGTTGAAGATTTAATTCGTTTAATTGCCGCAGATTTAGTAGATTTTGACTGGATTGATGGCTTTGACATTGAATGTCGAAACGAAGAATCCATTCACCAACACGATGCTTTCGCAAGACTAAAATATAGAAAATAAATAATACCCCTATATTTAGTGTATATGTTCACTAAATATAAGGGGTATATTTTATTTTTTAAAAGCTTTTTGAAATTGAACATAACCTGAAACATAATGTTCAATATCATCAATTCTGACTCGATATCCATGATGTTTGATAAAGAAACTACCCAGAATACGACTTGGATTTTTAAAATACATTGCTACTTCTGGATAGAAAAATCCAACACGTTGATACTCTGCCCTTGTATAAATCACATCAATCAGTTGTTGCTCATCTATTAAATGTTGAACGATATGTTCGAAACCTGTTTCCTTAGCTTTCTGTATTAATTTATAAGTTGCCATTAACATTTCTAAAAATGTTGGAAATGTCGTTTCACGTTGTTCAATATAATCTAAATGTGTATTGACATTTTTTATACCAAATTTAAAATATTTTTCTTTAGGATCAATTTGTACTAGTTCATTCGTGCAATACCCAAGCCAATGATCATGATACTGCCAATAACGATTTTCTATAAAGTAATTCATTAATTTCTTTACTGTATATAGCCATATTTCATTATGGTCTTGTTGATATAATCTTAATAATGCTAAACATGCTTCACCATCATAATAAACAATTCTAAATTTTTCTTTTACTGTCAAATCAGGATAATTTAAAACATGTGTGGTTTCATACGTGTCTTTATTAATCATTGAAATGATACCTTTTGCTACTCTTTGCGCAACTTTAAGATATTTTTCATTGGGATGTACTTTTAAATATTCACATATTGCAAAAATAAAAGATGCATTTTGTCCTAATTTAATTTCATTTATATCTTTAGTATCATCGAATACATAGCCTTTATTACCATCTTCGTACACGTAGTTATCTATAATATAATCAATTGCTTTCTCAATAGGCTTTAAATCTCTTCTTAAATAAGTTAATCCCTCTATTAACGCATATGTTGATGACGAATGTCTTAATATATTATAGAATCCAATCTCTTTATCAAAATGTGGAAAATAACCATAATTATAACGACCATTGTCATATAACATTCCTTGTAAGTAATCTACACTGCTAACTATTAAGTCATCTACTTCTTGATATAAATCGTCTACTTTTCTTAACCCTTTTTTATATCCTGACTCATACAGTTCATAAATTTCATCATTATCTAATATATATCCTTTGGTCCAAAATTTAATAACTTTTTTATTTTTAAAAAATTGATGAGAATAACCATTTTTGTGTGTGGTATATTTTCTTAAATAATTATTAATATTATCTTCTGACAAAAACATTTTTTTAGTCTTCTTATCAGGTCTTACAAATGCATTCGCATTAATTTCTTCAGGTAAAAAAGTCATATTCCAATAAGGATCGAAAGCGATACCAAAATCAATATAATTACGACGTGTTTCAATTAATTGTTTTTTGACAGTATCAAAAGGCACTGTTTCTGTATGAGTGACAACATCTAATTTAACCCATTCGGGTAATTGACCAGACTTTTTCTTGAAATTTTGACAATGTTTTAAAATATCTCTTTTAGTGTAACGTGCATTTTTTAAAAGCTTAATTTGAGCTTTTACATTTGGTTTCCCTAAACTGAGAAAAATATATTTTTCTTCTAATTCATCTACATTAGCTTTTTCTATTAATGTTTGAACTTTAGATTCTAAATTCATATGCCCCTCCATTGTTTAAATTATTTATATATATTATATCAATAATAACGTTTCTAATGTTTTTTACATAACAATAGCCAGGTCTTAGTTTCGACCTGGCTATAAATATACTCTGTTTAGCTATTAAAGATTATTATTTATCTTCTTTTTTATTACGACGGCGTTTGCCAGCTAAGAATAATGAGCCAGCCGCTGCGAATAATGAGCCGAATAATGTACCATTTGATTCTTCATTATTTCCAGTTTCTGGTAATTGTACTTTTTCATGATGATTTCCATTTGAATGAGTACCTTTATTACCATGATTATTGTGACCATTATTTGCATTACTATGCGTAGAATTGTCAGTGTTATGGTCTGAATTGCTATCGCTGTCAGAGTCTGAATCTGAGTCGC